>NZ_JBTNDQ010000003.1:0-358768 GCF_054510915.1 Pseudarthrobacter arbutini
ACTACAGCTGGACAGCTGCTGCAACTGCCAACACCACACCGAAAACCGCCCCGGCTCGTACATTGACAGCGACCTTGGCACCCGCTGACGGCAACAGCACCCGCCACGCGGCATCAGCCCCAAAACCATGACCGTTCAGCTGGGCATCCCAGTACTCCACCGGGCCGGGAACAACAATCAAGGGCCCGCACCTACGTCACGCCCGGCAGGATTGCCTTCGAAGTTGCTGGACCGTTTTGGCCGCCAAGCAACCGACCTGCGGCTGTCAGTCACAGACAAATGCAACCTTCGCTGCCCATACTGCATGCCGGCAGACGGCATGCAGTGGCTACCGAAGGAAGCCGTCATGACGGCGGATGAGATCCGGAGAATCGTGGGGGTCGGTCTCGAGAGACTGGGTGTGAGGGAACTCCGAATCACCGGTGGCGAACCTTTGATCCGACCGGACGGTTAATGCTTCAATTCACCGCACGCCGAAGCTGGTTGCCAGAGCTATTGCCTCCGTACGCGAGGTGACGCCCATCTTCCGGAAGATGTTTCCCACGTGGAACTTGACCGTGTTTTCACTGATGTTGAGGGCGCCTGCGATGGACCTGTTCCGCTGACCGGATGCCAGGTGCTGCAGCACTTCCAACTCCCGGCTGCCCAATTTCCAAGCGCTGACGTCGGCAGGGGCAGCCTGCGGGGCATCCAATGGAAGCGTCACGGAGACATCTGCACCCCAGCCGGGCATAACATCTACCTGCATCTTTCCGTCCAGGGCCTGAACCCGCCGGTCCAGCCTGCCCAAACTGGATGCGTCGGCGGCAAGAGTGCCGCCGCCGTCGTCGCGGACATTGATCAGCAGATTCTCGCCGTCGCAATCCCACTGCGCCCTGACCCTTCGAACTTCCGGCTGGTCCAGCATGGCCAGCAGTAAGCCGCGCACAATGGCTCGGGCGGCATGGGCGACTTCCCCCGGGAGCGCCCGCCCGGTCAGGGGAGGCTCGACGAACTGCACTTCCACCCCGCTGAAACGCGTCAGCGGAAGAAGGTCTTCCCTGAGGCGCTCGAATGCCCTGGCTACCGGTTCTTCGATCAGGTCCGTGGTCCTGTCGCTCAACGTGCGCAGCCGCACAAGGGCTTTGGCCACCAAATCCGTGGCTGCTGCACGCGCCGCGCCGTCGTCCAGTGCCGATGACCTCAGCGCCCCAGCGACGATCTCAAGCGTCGTTGCGTGCTGGTCCACCAGCTCGGAAGTCACCCGGAGGCGTTCAGCTGAGGCCGCCCTGGACTCCAACAAATATGCAGGCGGAGCATCCGCGACCTTTTCGTGAATCCTGCGTGCGGCTAGGTGCCAAAGGTACTTGGCGATGTCTGCGTCCGCTTCCGCGCTGCCGGCCTCAGGACCGGGCACAACAGGGTCTGTGACCACCAGCAAGGCCCTGCTGGAAAGGTATTTCATCGCCAGAACTGGACGTTCCTTTGCGGCTATCACGGCCTCCCCCACCCAAGGTTCCTCCCCGCTGAGGGCAGCACGGAGGCTGTCCAGCTCATCGATGGACACGCCTGAGATGATGCTCTCCAAACCCGCCTTTTTCCGGGGCCTGCCGGTGCAGTCCTCCGTGAAGATCACCAGGGCACTGCTACCGAGATAAGGAGCCAGCGCCTTCCGTAGTTCTTCCGCTATGGAGGTCAGCGGCGCGTTGGCCACCGCCGCGATGGACTGCAGCAAAGGCCACGGCAAACCCGGGACTCCGGGGCTGCCATGCGGCGTGAGGGGTGGGAGCCTGTGCACTGGCGAGCTGGTCATGGGTCCTTTCGGCAGGCGCAGATCACGAACTACCAGAAAGTATAGCTATAACCATCTTTTGTGGGCGTTACACCCATACCAAAGCAGCGGCAGGATTAATGGCGGAATACATCCCAGATGGATGGACGCCTCCAACAGAGCGAAGGAAACAATTGTGGGTCCAACAGCACTCGGTTCATCGGACCGACTCCGCCCCGGGGCAATTCTCCAGAACTTGTCCCTCATTGCCGGCGAGATCAGTGGCACCGCGGCCCAGGTCGATGGAGACCGTCTGGAAGCAATGACGGCATCCATCCGTTCCGCCGACAGGGTTTTCGTCGCCGGTGCCGGCCGAAGCGGCCTCGTCCTCCGCATGGCTGCCATGCGGTTGATGCATCTCGGCCTCAACGTCCACGTAGCGGGCGACACCACGACTCCGGCCATCCGCGCCGGCGATGTGCTTCTGGTCGCTTCCGGCTCCGGCTCCACATCCGGCGTGGTCAAGGCAGCCGAAACAGCTGCGGCGGCCGGTGCCCGCGTGGCCGCGGTGACCACCAACCCCGACTCCCGCCTCGCGGATCTGGCTGATTGCCTGGTGATCGTACCTGCCGCGCAAAAGACGGATCACGGCTCCAGTGTCACCCGCCAGTATTCGGGAAGCCTCTTCGAACAGGTCCTCTTCGTACTCACCGAATCCATTTTCCAAACCATCTGGAACGACACCGACGCACCGGCTGAGGAACTCTGGCTCCGGCACGCAAACCTCGAATAAGCCCCTGCCTTTACCCCATACCAACACCAACAGAAAGAGAAACATCATGAAGCTTCAGGTAGCCATGGACCTCCTGACCACCGAAGACGCGCTTGAGCTGGCCGGGAAGGTGGCCGAGTACGTTGACATCATCGAACTCGGTACGCCCCTGATCAAGGCAGCCGGACTTACGGCTGTGACCGCAGTCAAGCAGGCCCACCCTGACAAGATCGTTTTCGCCGACATGAAGACCATGGATGCCGGAGAACTTGAGGCCGACATCGCATTCAAGGCCGGCGCAGACCTCGTCTCCGTGCTGGGAAGCGCCGACGATTCGACCATCGCCGGCGCCGTGAAGGCGGCCCGTGCACACAACAAAGGCATCGTCGTGGACCTCATTGGCGTGCCGGACAAGGTGACCAGGGCCAAGGAAGCACGCGCCCTCGGCGCCAAATTCGTGGAGTTCCACGCAGGCCTGGACGAGCAGGCACAGCCTGGCTTCGACCTGGATGGACTACTCAGTGCCGGTGCCGAAGCACGCGTCCCCTTCTCAGTGGCGGGCGGCGTTAACCTCTCCACCATCGAAGCCGTCCAGCGGGCCGGCGCCGAGGTTGCCGTAGCCGGCGGTGCCATTTATGGTGCAACTGATCCCGCATTGGCAGCCAAGGAGCTCCGGGCCGCCATCGCCTGATCCTTACGCACGATGCGGCGGAGGACGGCGAGACGGCGCTCGGACTCGGTGTCAGAGAAAGCGAGCTGACTTTCTCGCCGTTCTTCAGGACCTTGCTGTAGCGGGGTCTCACCACCCTCAACCCATTGCGTACAGCGCGCTTCTAGTTACGCGTAACAGATCCAGCGCGGGGCAGCCGCACGAGCTTCGTCGCCAGGTGCAGCGCGGCGAGCCTGCCCGTACCCCGGGGGTCGCCGCCGCACAGCGAGAAAATCCGCTGCAGCCTCTGGTGCATGGACTGCCGCTCCACATGGAGCTCACGCGCCGCCTGCGCCGTGTTGCAGCCGGAGTCCAGCCAGACCCGCAGCGTCTCAACCAACAGGGAACGACGTTGCGCGTCGTGGTCCAGGATCGCACCCAGCTGTTGGGTAATGAACTCCTCCCGCGGCGCCTCACCCATGGTCTGCACGGCAAGCCGCTCCACAGCGAAGTTCTGTGCGTCCAGCACCGCGCCGCCTTCTCGCGACCCGGGCCTGGATGCTGCCAACTCGGCGCCGGCTGCAAGTTCCAGCGTCAGCCGGGCCTCCGCGAGGGACCACGGCGCGGCGGCTATTCCGGCGGCGACCGGTCCGACGGCGCTGAGGGTTCCCTCCGGCAACGCCAGCGACTGCAGTCCGGCCAGAATTGAGTCCCGGTCTTCCTGCGTCTTCCCGGGGCGGAGCACGGCCAGCGCCAAGAGTTCCGCGTTGTCGGCGTAGCTTGCACTGTGATGCCCCACCCGCTCCAGCACGTGCTCCACAGCCATCCGGGGTTGCCGTGAGCCGGGGGAACGAACCACAACAGCCACCAGCTGCGCGGCCAACGGGATCCCGGCTGCCGGAGCGAGCTGCTGGAGCCGCCAGTTTTGAGTTCCGGAATCGACGGCGCGGATCAGCGCCGCACCCGCCATCTCCTTGAGGCCGGGGGGCATGCGCTGCAGCAGTGCCAACGCCAGAATGTCCACCGAGCGGTTCCCTGCGATCCTCGCCAGGTTCACGTCGGCTCCCGCCAGGGCATGAAGGCTGAGGCGGGCTGAAGGAATGCCACGCACGGACACGTCAACCTGGATGGTCCGGGCACGGTCCGGCGCGTCGCTGGATTCGGCGGGCTCCGGCTCAACCGTATGATCAGCCGGCAGTGCGCTGGCCAGCGGGGCACCCGCGGTGGATGTCAGGACAACTTCCGCGCCGGTAGCGTCCGCCAGGACACCCAGGATCCGGTCAAGACTGCCGCCGTGGGCCAACTCCACCGCCATCGCGTGACTGGCCCGGTCAGCCTGCTGCAGCTGGGCAGCAGTTTCGCTCACCAGGAGTGAGTTGATGGCTTCCATCACGCCTACAAAGGGCACCACCTTGCGAAGCTCTATCAGCGGAAGGCCGGCCGCCTCAGCTGCTGCCACCATCGACGACGGTATCGAGGCCAGCTCCGTGCCAGTCTCTATGGCCAGCGCGGCCACGCCGCGTTCTGCCAGCTCCCAGATGTAGTCCGCGCGCCGTTTGTCCGTTGCCAAAGCAAGAGCCTGGCCGCCGGTCAGCAACAGTTCACCGCCGCCAAGTAGCGGGGCAATGTCCAAAACCTCGCTGGAGTGAATCCAGCGCAGCTGCGTCTGGGCCGCAATGGCCGCCGCAGCGCGGATCACCGGATCCGCGGGCGTGAGGGTGGAATGTTTCAAAACATCCTGCAGGCGTATTGGCATGACACTCCGTCGTTTTTTCTCATAAACTTCAAGACACATTGTATGTGGTGCATGTGGCCTGGGACACATAATCTTGAGGAATCCCCATCCCCTCAACGAAGAGGCCCCAATGCAACAAAAACCCTCAACCGCAGGAGCAGGACAGCAACCTGCACTTGAAGATTGCGAAGCCTGGCTCCAGCCGATCCCCGAATCCCAGCGGACACACAAGGTCTCCGGTCAGTTCTGGATCTGGGCCGGCGCCAACCTGGCGCCCATCAACTGGGTCCTGGGTGCCCTCGGAATCCACTTGGGGCTGGGTTTCGCGGATACCGTCATCGTCCTGGTCCTGGGCAACCTAATCGGCATGCTGCTCTTCGGCTGCTTTGTGCTCCTCGGCCAAAAGACCGGCGCCACCGGCATGGTCCTGGCCCGCGCAGCCTTCGGCCGCCGCGGCAACTACCTGCCGGCAGCCATCCAGGCGGTCCTGGTGATCGGCTGGTGCGCGGTTAACACGTGGATCATCCTGGACCTGGTCATGGCACTCTTCGGCACGCTCGGATGGGTGGATCCCGCAGCACACAACTATGGCTGGAAGATCGGCGTCGCCACCGCCATCATGGCCGCGCAGGTAGCCATCGCCTGGTTCGGCTACAAAGCCATCGCCGCCTTCGAAAAGTGGACCGTGCCGCCCACCATCCTCATCCTGGCCGTGATGTCCGCGGTTGCCTGGTTCGGCATGAAGATCAACTGGACGTACGCCGGTCCCGCCGGCAACATCCTGGAAGGCTCCGAACGGATCGCGGCCATGAGCGCCGTGATGACCGCCATCGGCATCGGCTGGGGCATCACCTGGTTCACCTACGCCGCAGACTACTCCCGGTTCGTGAGCACCCAAGTTCCCAAGAAAAAGGTCTACCTGGCGTCGGTCCTTGGCCAGTTCATCCCCGTTGTCTGGCTGGGAATCCTCGGCGCAAGCCTGGCCACCAACAGCGGCGAAATCGACCCAGGGAAGCTCATCGTCCAGAACTTCGGCGTCCTCGCGCTGCCGGTGTTGCTCATGGTGCTGCACGGCCCCATCGCCACCAACATCCTCAACATCTACACCTTCTCCGTGGCCACGCAGTCGCTGGACATCACCATCAGCCGCCGCAAACTCAACCTGTTCGTCGGCGTCTTCTCCCTCGCCGCCGTCGTGTTCTTCATCTTCCAGGAAGACTTCGCAACAGTCCTCGACGCCTGGCTCATCGGGCTCGTGGCGTGGGTTGCCGCGTGGGGCGGAGTCATGCTGGTCCACTACTTCTGGATCGAGAAGCGCTGGCCGGGCAACCCGGAGAGGCTCTTCGACGCCGTCGGCACCAAACGCCTCCCCGGCGTCAACTGGGCAGGCGTCGTTTCCCTCCTGGTCGGCATCTTCGCCACCTGGCTGTTTATGTACGGACTCGTTCCGGCGATGCAGGGGCCCATTGCCGTGGCCCTGGGCGGCTGGGACCTGTCCTGGCTTGCCGGCGGCCTTGCCAGTGCAGGCACCTACACCATCCTCGGGCCGAAGGTCCACCGCAAATACCTCGAGGCCGACCAAACGAATGCGGACGCCCACCCGGCGTCCGCAGACCTGGGAGTCGCCGCCCGGACCAACGCTCCCGCCGGTCTCTGAAACGCCCCGGACCTGAACTACTGACGGACACTGAAACTCTAGGAACCACACCATGACCTTTGAAGCATTCGCGGATTCAGCCCACCCCATCACCTGGCCTGAAGGCAAGCGGGCAGCAGCGTCCTTCACGTTCGACGTCGACGCCGAATCCTGCACCATCGCCCACGATCCGAAGAGCACGCGCCGGATGTCCCTGATGACCCACCAGTCGTACGGGCCCAAGGTGGCGGTCCCGCGGCTGCTTCAGATCCTCCAGCGACAGGACATCCGGGCCACCTTCTTCGTTCCCGGCTTCACGGCAGACTGCTACCCGGACACGGTCCGGCGCATCGTGGACGCCGGGCACGAGGTGGCCCACCACGGGTACCTGCACGAACCCATGCAGGGGATCGACGCCGAGACCGAGGCCCGCTACATCGACCGCGGGCTCGAGTCCCTCGCGAAGGTCGGCGTGGAACCGGTGGGGTACCGTGCGCCGTGGTGGGAACTGAACTGGCACTCCCCGGCGCTCCTGGCGGACCGCGGTTTCCTCTACGATTCGAGCCTGCTAGACGGCGACGCACCGTACCGTTTCAGCGTCGCCCCCGGCGACAGCCGGGACATCGTGGAAATCCCGGTCGACTGGACCCTGGACGACTGGGAACAGTACGCGTTCTACCCCGGAGTCACCGGCAGCGGCGTCATCGAAAGCCCGGCCAAGGTCCTGGAAATGTGGACCCTGGAGGCGGAGGCACACCATGCCCAGGGCAGCTGCTTTGTCCTGACCAACCACCCGTTCATCTCGGGACGGCCGTCCAAGGCCGTCGCCCTGGAAAAGCTGATTGACCGGGTGAAATCAATGGACGGCATGTGGGTCACCACCATGGAAGAGATCGCCGAGCACACCCGCAGGACCGTCGAGGAGGTCCACACCCACGCCCGGATCGAGGTCCCTTCGTTCCCGGACACGGGAGCCCGGTTCACGCCGGCCGCCGTTCACCAGCGGAAACCATCCGGCAGCCACAGCCGGTAGCCCGGGCTCCGCAACCCCAAAGAAAAGAAGCGCCCGACGGCGGCAGGAGACTGCCGCCGTCGGCGTTTCCCGCGTTTCCGTACGTCAGTCCGCTAAAGTGCGCCGGCAACCGAAGCGAGCAGGCGCTCCACGTCCGTCACCTGCGGATAGGCTGCCTGCGTTCCCTTGCGGGTGGTGGCCAGCGCGGCGGCAATCGAGGCGAAGGCGGCGGCGTCAGCCAGCGGCGCACCGGCTGCCAGGCGGGCGGCTACCGCCCCCGTGAAGGCGTCGCCCGCGCCGGTGGTATCCACGGCCTTGACCTTGATGGGTGCCACCCGGACCAGCTGCTGCCCGGAAGGGGCCAGCGAATCCAGCACCATGGAGCCGTAGGCCCCCAGCGTGACCAGGACGCGCTGGAGCCCCCGCTCGGCGAAACGCAGCCTGACCGCTTCCCAGTCGTTGGCATCCGCGTCGCTGCCGGGAATTGCGGCCGAGCCGAGGAAAAGCGACGCCTCGTGGGCGTTGACCAGCAGGACGTCGGTCAGGTCCGCCAGCTGCTGTGGGATCTCCGTGTAAGGCGAGAGGTTCAGCAGAACTGTGGCGCCGGCGTCGTGCCCTGCCCGGGCGGCGGCCTCAACCGTGTCGAGGCTGACCTCCAGGCAGAGGCAGACCACTGCGGCGCCGTCGAACGTTTCCGCCGCGGCGGCGACGTCCGCCGGCGAGAGGGTGCCGTTGGCGCCGGCCGAGATGATGATGTTGTTCTCGCCGTTGGAATCCACGGCGATGACGGCGACGCCGGTGGCCTCGGTTGCTGAGGTCCGCACGCCGGAGATGTCCACCCCGGCGCCGGCAGCGGAGGACAGGAGCATGTCGCCGTTGGCGTCCACACCGACGGCACCCACCAGGCTGACGTTCCCGCCCAGCAGGCTGGCGGCGACGGCCTGGTTGGCGCTCTTGCCGCCCGGGTTCACGGCGAATCCGTTGCCGTGCACCGTCTCGCCAGGCAGCGGCAGCCGCTCGCAATAGATGGTCAGGTCCGCGTTCAGGGAACCGACGACGACGATCCGGCCTTGGGTGCCGGCTGTTGCGGAACTCATTCGGTCACCTCAGCCTCGACGGGCTTGGGGATGAGGAGCGACGCGGCGAACGCGGCCACCGTGATGACCAGGCCCGTCACCACCACGGAGACGTAGGACGCCTGGGCGTCGCCGAGGGCCGAAGTGGCCACCAGCGCTGCCGGCAGCACCAGGAAGCTCAGGCCGGCGCCCAGGTTGAAGGCGCCCGCGTTCATGCCGGGCAGGAACCCCGGGTTTCCGGCGGGTGAGAGGACAACTCCGAGTCCGTTCAGCATGATGTTGACCGTACCGGCGTACATGATGCCCAGCAAGACGGTTCCGGCGATCATCATGGGCAGGCTGCTGAGGCCGAAGAACGCGATGATGGCCAGGGCGGCGATGCTGCCCAGCATGCCGATGCGCAGGACCTTGGTGTAGCCGAGAATGGGCGCGAGCCTGCCGCTGAGGGGACCCACAAGCCAGCCGAGCAGGGCATACGGGGTAAGGATGATGAGCGACATTTCGGTGGGGCCGATGCCGAAACCGGGGTCAGCCGCCTGCACATACGCCGGCACGATCCCGTTGATGACGGCGAAGATGCCGGTCATGGTCAGCGTGGTGGTCAGCAGCGGCGCCCAGGTGGAGCGCTGGCGCAAGTGGACGGTTTCCACCATGGGCTGTTTGGCGCGCTTTTCCACGGTCCAGAAGCAGTAGAACGCGACGGCGGCAACCACCACCAGCCCGATGGCCAGCAGGAGCGTGCCAGGCGCGAAGGCGCCCACCAGCTTGGAGCCCTCGTTCAGGGCGGTGAGCAGCGCACCCACGGCGACGACGATGAAGAACACGCCGAGCCAGTCCATGGAGGTGCCCGCGGCCGGCTTGCTCTCGCCGGCGAGGAAGGCAATCAGGGCGGTGGCGACGAGGGCCAGGACCACCATGAGCCAGAAGATGCTGCGGAACCCGAAGTGCTCGGCGAAGTAGCCGCCCACAAAGGAGTCCACGCCGGCCACGCCGCCGTTGACCGCGGTGATAAGGCCCATGAGCGTCCCGTATTTGCGCGGGTTGCTGACGGCGGAGCGCAGCATGATGAGGCACAAAGGCACGGTGGGGCCGCTGACGCCCTGGATGATGCGGCCCACAAAGAGCCAGGTCACGTCCGGGGCCATGGCCGCGATGACCGAACCGACGGCCATCAGGAGCATCATGCC
Organism: Pseudarthrobacter arbutini; assembly: GCF_054510915.1. Lineage (NCBI taxonomy): Bacteria > Bacillati > Actinomycetota > Actinomycetes > Micrococcales > Micrococcaceae > Pseudarthrobacter > Pseudarthrobacter arbutini. Next base: position 9,818 of record NZ_JBTNDQ010000003.1, read on the forward strand.
GATCAGGATCTTCTTGCGCCCGATGATGTCGCTCAGGCGGGGCAGGAAGAGGGAGAACAGGGCGGCCGCGGTGAAGAACCAGGTCTGTGAGAGGCCGATGACGGCCTGATCGGTGTTCAGTTCCTTGCCCATGGTGACCAGTGCCGGGCTGAGCATGGAGGCGTTGAGCTGGAAGGCGACGCACGCGGCCAGCAGGGCGACCATCAGGGCGGTGACGTTGCCGCGGCTGGTCTTTGCATCGGTGAGGGTGGCACTCATTTACTTGCCTCCCGTGGCTGCGGCGAGGCCGGCAGGTTCAAGAACGGCAGGTTCGCCGATGCGCACCAGGGCATCCGTGACGAGGTCCCAGAACCGGGCGTGGTCCAGGTCAACGGCCACGGAGGTGGTGCAGTCGTCCGGTGCGGGGGCGCGGAAGTCGGCCACGGTCATGCCGAGCGTCAGTGTGCCCTGCAGTTCGATGTCCACCGGAACCTTGCGGGTGGTGACGATGCTGGGATCGATCACATAGGCCACGGCGCACGGATCATGGACGGGCGGGAAGTCAAAGCCCTGGGCGTCCTTGTAGGTCTGGGTGAAGAACTCCATCAGTTCCATCACGAACCTGGCGGGTGCGGTACCCACAACTGCGATCTTCGCCACCACGTCCGGAGTGGCCAGGGCCTGGTGGGTGAGGTCCAGGCCCACCATCACCACGGGCCATTTTTCGTTGAACACGATGTGGGCGGCTTCGGGGTCGATGATGATGTTGAATTCGGCCACGGCGCTCCAGTTGCCCACGTGGTAGCCGCCGCCCATCAGGACAACTTCCTTGACGCGTTCCACAATGCGCGGCTCCTTGCGGGCTGCCAGCGCGATGTTTGTGAGGCCGCCGGTGGGGACCAGGGTGACGGTGCCCGGTTCGTGGGCCATCACGGTGTCAATGATGAGGTCGACGGCGTGGCGCCGGTCCAGTTCGATGGTGGACTCGGGCTGGGCGGGGCCGTCCATGCCGGTCTCGCCGTGGATGGACGGTGCGGTTTCGATGGTGCGGACCAGGGGCCGGCCGCAGCCGGCGGCAAAAGGCACCCCGGTGATGCCGGCGATGGTCCCGACCGCGAGCGCGTTCTTGGTGACCTTTTCGAGCGTCTGGTTGCCCACAACGGTGGTGACGGCCAGCAGTTCAATGTCAGGGTTGCCGTGGGCGAGCAGGATGGCCACGGCATCGTCATGCCCGGGGTCGCAGTCAAGAATGATTTTCTTGGGGCCGGGTTTCATCGGTTTGGATTCCACGTTAAATCTCCACGTCATTGGGGCCTGCCGAAGCAGTGGCCGAAAGTATTCACGGAGATCATGACACCTGCCCAAGCCGCACGTCAAGCGCTTAACGTTGCTGCACGTCAAACGCTTGACGTCTTGCTGCGCCCCCGAGTTCAGGCCGCGCAGTTCAGGCCAGGGGCGCGAGCGCCAGCGGCGGAGCCGTGGATTCGCGGATGACGAGATTCGTGGCCAACTCGACCCTTCGGGAGTCCAGCGTCTCTCCGCGCATTTGGCGCAGGATGAAGCGCAGCGCTGCCCGGCCCATCTCCTGCAGCGGTTGGGCCACGGAGGTCAGCGCAGGAACGGATTCCTCTGCCTGGTACGTGCCGTCGAACCCCACCAGGCTCAGGTCCTCCGGCACCCGCACGTTCTGCCGGCGCGCCTCGGCAAGCGCACCCAGGGCAACGGTGTCATTTGCGGCAAAAACTGCAGTGGGAGGCTCCTCCAGCTGCAGCAGCTGCTTCATGCCCCGGACGCCGGCCTCGGACCTGAAGCTGCCCTGGACGATGTAGCGATCGTCCACCGGGACATTCCTCGCCCGCAAGGCAGCCAGGTAGCCGTGGAGCCGCGCCTGGTTGCATTCGGCACCATCCGGACCTCCCAGGTAGGCGATCCTGCGATGGCCAAGATCCAGCAGGTGGGACGTTGCGTCCTTACCGCCAGCCCAGTTGGTGGCGCCGATGCTGACCACGTTTCCGGCTGGCGGATTGAGCGGATCAATGACCACAGTGGGAACCCCCCTCCGGTTGAAGGCATCAAGCTGGAGCTCACTGAACGCGGACGTCACCACGATCATTCCGCAGCGCCCCTCGTCCACAATGCGGCGGGCCCGCTGCTCCGGGGTCAACCGCGAAGGCCCCTGCTTACTGGTGACGTTCAGCAGCACTTCAATGTCCGCGGCACCGGCCGCATCCAGGATCCCGTTGAGGACTTCGATGGAGTAGGCGGAGTCCAGCGAATCAAAGACCACCTCCACCGCCTGCCGGCCCGCAAGGTTCCGCCGCTGCTGGACCGGGGACTTGTAGCCGGTGCGCGCCAGCACGGCCATCACCTTGGACCGGGTCTCCGCCGCCACATCATCCCGGCCGTTAATGACCTTCGAGACTGTGGGCGCGGAAACGCCGGCCTCCTGGGCAATCGCTGCCAGGGTGAGCTTTCCGCGTTGCTCGACGGCCGTCATTTACTGCTCCTCGATTTTCGAAAGTTTTCGCTCCGCCAGTTTTGCAGCAAACCGCCCGCTGCGTCAATGCACTAGTGGAATTTGTGGCACAAAAAGCCTTGACGCCCCCTCGTGATGTCCATTACCTTTATTTCACTCAACCGAAAGCATTATCGAAATATTTCGAAGGCTTTGGATGAAACCAACTCCAGTCACAGCGCTGACTCTCTCCTGAGGCTGGATTCTGAACTCACACCGGGCGCTCAGTGACGACCCCCCGAAGGATGGACGGAAACCATATGTTCAATCGAAAGCTGCGTTCCACGGCCCTGGCCGCCGCGCTCACGCTCACCCTGGCCGCCTGCGGTTCCAGCGGCCCCGCAAATGTCAGCGCCGATTCACCCTCGATGTGGGCCCTGACCGGCGGGAACCAGGCAAACTTCCAGGCCTCCGTTGATGCCTGGAACAAGTCACACACTGACCAGTCCATCAAGCTCGACTTCTTCGCCAACGACGCCTACAAAACCAAAGTGCGCACCGCCATCGGCGCCGGTGAAGGGCCCACCTTCATTTACGGATGGGGCGGCGGTGTCCTCAAGTCCTACGTTGACGCCGGTCAGATCGAGGACCTCACGGACTTCATTGCGGAAAACCCGGAAGTCAAGGACCGCTACCTGCCGTCGATCATCAAAAACGGACAGGTTGACGGCAAGATTTACGCCCTGCCCAACAACAACGTCCAGCCGGTTGTGCTCTATTACAACAAGGATCTGTTCGACAAGATCGGCGCCCAGCCACCCAAAACCTGGGACGAGCTGATGGCCCTCGTACCTAAGTTCAAAGAGGCCGGGGTGGCTCCCTTCTCCCTGGGCGGCCAGTCCAAATGGCCGGACCTGATGTGGCTTGAATACCTGGTGGACCGCATCGGCGGACCGGACGTGTTCAACAACATTGCGGCCAACAAGCCCGATGCCTGGTCAGACCCTGCGGTGGTCGAATCCCTGACCAAGATCCAGGACCTGGTCAATGCCGGCGGCTTCATCAATGGCTTCTCCTCGATCGCAGCCGATTCCAACGCGGACCAAGCCTTGCTCTACACAGGCAAAGCTGCGATGGTGCTCCACGGCGGCTGGATCTACCAAGGCATGAAGAAGGACGCGCCGGACTTCACCAAGGGCGGCAAGCTGGGCTTCACCACATTCCCCACCGTTGAAGGCGGCAAAGGCGATCCCGCCAACATCGTGGGCAACCCGTCCAACTTCTGGTCCGTCTCCTCAAAGGCAACGGACAGCCAGAAGGCAGCCGCCCTTGAGTACATCAAGAAGGGAATGTTCACCGACGCGGACACCCAGACCCTGATCGACTCCGGCGCAGTGCCGGTGGTCACCGGCATCGAAAGCAAGCTGGAAGCGTCGCCGGACAAGGAATTCCTGAACTTCGCGTACGGCCTGGCCAAGGACGCTCCCAACTTCCAGCTCTCCTGGGACCAGGCACTGAGCCCGGCACAGGGCGACGCCATGCTCGCCAACCTGGATCAGATCTTCCTGAACAAGATCACCCCGGAGCAGTTTGTCGCAACGATGAACGCAACGATCGGAAAATAGCTGTGTCAGTTACCACCCGAGCTTCCCGGCCGACCCTGGAGAAGGGTCCGTCGGGGTGGCTGGCCGCCCCAGCCCTCGTTTTCTTCCTCCTCTTCGCGATCATCCCGTTGTTCGGTGTGCTGTTCCTCAGTTTCACGAGGTGGGACGGGCTGGGCGAAATCACGCTTGATGGGCTCTCCAGCTGGACCACGGTCCTGACCGATCCGATCACGGGTAACGCACTACTGGTGACAGCGAAGATCATGTTCTTCTCTTTCATCGTCCAGGCGCCGATCAGCCTGCTGCTGGGCGTCTTCACGGCTGCAGGCCAGAAGTACCGGGCGGCGCTTGCCGTCCTGTACTTCGTGCCCCTGTTGCTCTCCTCGGCCGCCGTGGCCATCGCGTTCAAGGCACTGCTGGATCCCAACTTCGGGCTGGGTCCGGGCCTAGGACTGCCGCTCCTTACGCAGGACTGGCTGGGCAATTCAGACCTGGTGCTGTTCGTCGTCGTCTTTGTGATCGCGTGGCAGTTCGTGCCGTTCCACACGCTGATCTACCAAGGCGGCGTACGGCAGATCCCCACGTCGTTGTATGAGGCCGCGCAGATCGACGGCGCGGGGCGCATCCAGCAGTTCTTCAGCATCACCTTGCCGCAGCTGAAGTACACCATCATCACCTCCTCCACGCTGATGGTGGTGGGCTCACTGGCGTACTTTGACCTCATTTTCGTCCTGACCGCCGGCGGACCCGGCTATGCCACCCGCCTGCTGCCCCTTCACATGTACCTGACCGGATTCAAGGCCAATGACATGGGTGCCGCGAGCGCCCTGGGCGTCATCCTGGTGGTGATCGGCCTGGTCCTGGCCCTGCTGCTGCAGCGCCTTGGCGGGAAAAACCGCAACGACAGCCAACTGGAAGGTGCCTGATGGCCACCGAGATTCAGCTACCCACGTCTCCTGCCGCCGTCGAACGCCGTCCTGGCAACGTAGGGCGGCGCCCCAACCGGCGCACCGCCCGCACCGCCCGGCAGCGGCCCAACTTCCTGGGTGGCCTGGGCGGCTGGGCCTGGCTGGCGTTCATCATCGTCCCCGTCTACTACGTGGTGGTGACCAGCCTGAAGAACCAGGCCGGATTTTTCACGTCGAACCCGATGATGCCGCCCACCGAGCCGACGCTGGACAACTACAAACTGGTGCTTGAGAACGACTTTGCCAAGTACTTCATGAACAGCCTCATTGTGACCGTGGGCAGTGTGGTGCCGGGATTGTTCGTGGCGTTTATGGCCGCCTACGCGATTGTCCGTGGCAAGGGCAGGTTCCTGAATTGGACCAACAACCTCTTCCTCCTCGGCCTGGCCATTCCGCTGCATGCCACGATCATCCCGATTTACTGGATGATCACCAGGGCCCACCTCTACGACACGTTGCTCGCACTGGTACTCCCGTCCATCGCCTTCGCGATCCCCATCTCCGTCCTCATCCTGTCCAACTTCATGCGGGATGTGCCCAACGAGCTGTTCGAATCCATGCGCCTGGACGGCTGCTCAGACTGGGCGATGATGTGGCGGCTTGCCTTGCCCATGACCAAGCCCGCCGTCATCACCGTGGGCATCTACAACGCCCTGCACGTGTGGAACGGCTTCCTTTTCCCGCTCATCCTGACGCAGAGCCCTTCCACCCGGGTGCTCCCCTTGTCGCTATGGACATTCCAAGGGGAGTTCAGTGTCAACATCCCCGCTGTGCTGGCATCCGTGGTGCTCGCCACGTTGCCGCTGCTGGTCATCTACGTCATCGCCCGGCGCCAGCTGCTCAGCGGCCTGACCGCCGGATTCAGCAAGTAACCCGAAATTCTTACGAAAGGAAATCAATGACTTCCGCAAAGCCATTGCGCGTCGGCATGGTGGGCTATGCCTTTATGGGCGCCGCCCACTCCCACGCATGGCGGACAGCACCCCGGTTCTTTGACCTGCCGCTTGAACCCCAACTGACGGCTGTAGCCGGCCGGAACGAAGACGGCGTCCGCGCCGCGGCCGACAAGCTGGGCTGGAACTCCGCGGAGACAGACTGGCGGCGGCTGATAGAGCGCGATGACATTGACCTGATCGACATCTGTACGCCTGGCGACACGCACGCCGAGATCGCGATCGCCGCCCTCGAGGCGGGCAAACACGTGCTGTGCGAAAAGCCTCTCGCCAACTCCGTGGAGGAAGCAGAGCGGATGACCGTTGCGGCGGAGGCGGCCGCCAAACGCGGAGTGTTCTCGTTGTGCGGCTTCAGCTACCGGCGGACGCCCGCGCTGGCCCTGGCCAGGCGGTTCGTGGAGCAAGGCAGGCTCGGAACCATCCGGCACGTGCGGGCGCAGTATCTGCAGGACTGGCTCTCAGACGAGAACGCGCCCATGACGTGGCGCTTGGACAAGAGCAAGTCCGGTTCCGGTTCCCTCGGTGATATCGGTGCGCACAGCATCGACGCGGCGCAGTGGATCACCGGGCAGAAGATAACCGGCGTTTCGGCCCTGCTGGAAACATTCGTTGCTGAGCGTCCGTTGGCCGGCGCTCTCGTCGGCCTGGGCGGACACGGCGATTCAGGCAACGACGCGCCGCGCGGTTACGTCATGGTCGACGACGCCGCGATCTTCAGCGCCCGGTTCGACGGTGGTCCCATCGGTGTCTTCGAAGCAACCCGCTACGCGTTGGGCCGCAAGAACGCGATGCGGCTCGAACTGAACGGCACCAAGGGGTCGCTGGCCTTCGATTTCGAGGAAATGAACGTGTTGTCCGTCTACGATGCGGCCGAATCCCCCGACGCCGGGTTCCGGCGGATATTTGTCACCGAGCCCGAGCATCCATACGTCGGCAACTGGTGGCCCACCGGCCATGGTTTGGGCTACGAACACGGTTTCACCCACCAGGTGGTGGACCTCGTAACCGCCATCGCGGAGAACCGCCAGCCAGAACCGTCATTCGCCGATGCGTTACAGGTCCAGCAGGTGCTGGCCGCAGTCGAGGACAGCGCGGCGAACTCCAGCCAATGGCAGAAGGTCTAGGACGTTGAGTACAGAACACGGAAGCCCAGCAAAGGAAAACCCATGACAGAAAGAAAGACCGCACTCGTGGTCCGTGGCGGCTGGGATGGACACCAGCCCATAGAGGCAACAGAACTTTTCATTCCGTACCTGAAGGACAACGGCTTTGACGTCCGGGTCGAAGAATCCCCCAAGATCTACGCCGATGCCGACTACCTGGCCGGCGTTGACCTCATCATGCAGTGCATGACGATGTCCACCATCGAGAAGGATGAATTCGAGGGCCTGCGGACCGCCGTCGAGAACGGGACCGGCCTGGCTGGCTGGCACGGCGGGATCGCCGACTCCTACCGGAATACCTCGGACTACCTCCACCTGATCGGCGGACAGTTTGCCTGCCATCCCGGCAACCATCCCGACGAGCGCACCGGCGAACAGTCCGACAACTACGTCCCGTACACCATCAACATGCTTCCCGCCGCGGAAATCCATCCCATTACGCGCGGCATCAGCGACTTCGAACTGGTCACCGAACAGTACTGGGTGCTGGCCGACGACTACGTCGATGTCCTCGCCACCACCACCCAGAAGGTCCGCGCCTGGGATCCCTGGAACCGCGAAGTGACCTCGCCGGCCATCTGGACCCGGCAATGGGGCCAGGGGCGGATCTTCGTCGCCACCCCCGGACACCGGGTGGAAATCCTCCAGGACAGCAACGTCCGCACCATCATCGAAAGGGGCCTGCTGTGGGCAAGCCGTTGAAAGTAGGAATCATTGGATGCGGGGCCATCATCGCCCAGTACCTCGCAAACTTCCGGCGGCTCGATGCCATCGAACTCGTTGCGGTGGCGGATCTGGATCCGTCCCGCGCGCAGGCGGTCGCCGATGGCTACGACGGCGTCCGGGCGCTCACGGTCGACGAACTGATCGCCGCCGATGACGTGGACCTGGTCCTGAACCTGACCATTCCCGCCGCCCACGCCCAAGTGGCCCTCAAGGCAATCGCCGCAGGCAAGAGCGTCTACGGGGAGAAGCCGCTGGCGGCCACGACCGGCGAGGCCCGCCAGGTAATGGAAGCGGCGGCGGCGGCCGGTGTCGCCGTCGGCTGCGCCCCGGACACCGTCCTCGGAACCGGCATCCAGACCGCCCGCAAAGCGATCGACGACGGCCTGATCGGTTCCCCCATCTCGGCCACCGCCACGATGGTCACGCCCGGCCATGAACGCTGGCACCCCAACCCCGATTTTTACTATCAGCCCGGCGGGGGCCCGCTGCTGGACATGGGCCCGTATTACGTCAGTGCGCTGGTCACCCTGCTTGGGCCGGTGGTCTCCGTGACCGGGGCGGCCAGCCACACGCGGACCCAGCGGACCATCGGATCGGGCCCCCGGGCGGGCGAGGTAATTCCGGTCAATATGGACTCGCACGTGACGGGAATCCTGGTCCACGCGAACGGGGCTCTGTCCACCCTGGTCATGAGCTTCGACGCCGTCAAGACCAGGTCCTCCAACATCGAGGTCCACGGTGAGCGCGGCTCCCTGGTGGTTCCGGATCCGAACCACTTCGACGGTGACGTGGAACTGTTCACCCTCGGCGCCGACTCATGGAAAACCCTTCCGGTCTCGGCCGGGTACAGGGACTCCGGCCGAGGGTTCGGCATCGCCGATCTGGCGGCGACACCGGAGGGAGCAGAACCGCGCGCCGGCGGCCGACTGGCCTACCACGCGCTTGAAGTCATGGAATCTGTGCTCGAATCGGCCCGCAGCGGATCCATGGTCCCGATCAAAAGCACGGCGTCACGGCCGGAACCTGTGCCCCTCACCGCATCGCCGGATGACGCCCGCGTTCAGGAGGTCAGCGCGTAGGATCGCGGGTGCAATGCGGAACGTCCCGGCCTATTACGATCGACGTATGGAATCCGCGGAGCAGGTGCAGCAATCCGTCCGCTCTGGGCGGATCACCGCCGCCATGGTCGCGGCCCGAGCCGGCGTCTCGACGGCGACCGTTTCCCTGGTGGCCAACGGCAAGACCGCCGGCCGCGTTTCTGAGGACAACATCGCCAGGGTGCGGGACGCCATTTCCGAGCTTGGGTACGTGGTGGACGGCATCGGCAGCTCGCTGGCCAAGGGCGTCAGCTCCATCGTGATCCTCGTGTCCCCGGACATCTCCAACCCGTTTTTCGCCAAGGTGATCGCCGGGGTCCGCGAGTCACTCGGGGCTGATTACCAGCTGCTGCTGTCGGTCACCGAGGCGGGTGAATTTCCGCAGGCGGGCGACGTCCGGAAGCTGATGGCGCTCCGGCCGGCCGGGCTGCTGGTGGGTGCCCCCAACGCCGAATTCCTGGAAGAACTTTCCGCCGCCGGACCCGTGGTCCTGCTCGATGCCCCGGGCCTGGAGGCGTACGCCCCGTCCGTGAATCTGGACGTTGCGCACGGCGCGCGCCAGCTGGCCGCGCATCTGGCCGGGGCGGGCCACGGCCGGGTGGCCTACGTGGACAGCGTCACCGGCACGGCCACGTTCGCCATCCGCCGCGAAGCCTTCCTGGAGGAGGCAGCGGCCCACGGAATAACGGTGGAGCCCGGCCACATCATCAGCACCACCATCGACGTCGGCGCGTCCGCCGCCGCGTTCGCCGCCGCCTGGCCGGCATGGCAGCAGGCCGGGGTCACCGCCGTCGTCTGCTGCACTGACACGCACGCCTACGGCGTGCTGCAGGAGGCACGGGTGGCAGGCGTGCAGATCCCGGACCAGCTAGCCATTGCCGGTTTCGATGATCTGCCGTACTCCGCGACGAGTAATCCCAGCCTGACCAGCGTGCACCTGCCGGCAACCTCGCTGGGGCTGAAGGCAGGCGGGCAGCTGCGCCGGCTCATGGAAGGCCACCGGCTGGAGCAGCCGCAGCTGACGCTGGAGAGCTCCCTGGTGGTCCGCAACTCCACCTCGGCATAACACTGTGCCGCATGACAACCCGCTGTCACACCCCCGCCGTAAGCTGGGGACATGCCGAGTAACTGGGACAGCCTGGACATCAGCCTGCGTGAATCCGTGCAGGAAAACGTGGAGATCTACGAGCGCGTCCGCCCTGCCCTGAAGCTGGTCACCAAAGACGTTCTCCACATCCTCCGCGACATGCTGAAGGACACCGAGGTCACGCCGCTGTTTGTCACCGGGCGCACCAAGTCGGTGGAATCGTTCCGGGAGAAGATTTCTCGGATTGAGGAACCTCTGGAACCCGGCGGTCCGCCGGTACTGAAGTTCCCGGACCCGTTCCGCACCCTCAACGACATGGTGGGCGTGCGCGTCATCACCAAACTGCCCGCGGAGAATGCGCTGGTAGCCAACATCATCAAGCGCCAGCGCCAGGTCTTCGACTGCCGCGGCGACCGCGAGAAGGACATCGGTTCCATCGAGTCCGGCACGTACGGCTACTCCAGCCGCCACCTCATCCTGCGCACCATCCAGAACGAGGCCGTCAAGGATTACCAGCAGGCCTTCAACCCGGACATTCCGGCCAACGGCAGCTACTTCTTTGAATGCCAGATCCGCACCGTCTTCGCCCACGCGTGGAGCGAGATCGAGCACGACATCCGTTTCAAGGCTGAGGATCCCCGCGCCTGGACGCCGCATTTCGACCGGCAGTTCACCGCCACCGCCGCCATGCTGGAAACCGTGGAAAGCGCCTTCGCGGACCTCCACGAACGCTACGAGGAAGTCCGCAGCTACTGGGACCTGGACGGTGAAGGCGCCGCGCAGCTCACACCCAACCGGATCCGCGACGTCTGGCGGACGCTGCTGCCGCACGTGGACCGCAAAGTGGATGACGACTGGGGCTGGGCCGCAGAGCTCATGGCCGCCCACGGCCTCAACCAGACCGTCCAGTTGGCCGGCCTGCTCAGCGCCCAGCGGATCACCGAGGTCCGCAAGGCCCTGGACCACCGCTACTCCCCAGGCCCGGACCGCCTGCTGGATGACCTCCTGCTCTGGCAGTACGGCACCAAACACATCGACCTCACCGCAGAGGCGCCCGACGCCGTCCCGCACCCGCGGCGCGACAGCCTCCTGCGGCGGCTCAAACAGATCGAGCGCTACCGCCAGACCCAGTCCGAGTAGACCGCTCACGGAACCGCAGGATTATTGGGCACCACCGAGATTCAACTACCCTTGACTCATGGTGGAGGCTGTTGTAGACGGACCTCCGTTGCTCCCGGCTCCAGCCCCGCGGCAAGATCCGGCACCTGTTTTTGCCCCTCTCTGACAAGGATTCCGCCATTTCCACGGACGCATTCTTCGCCACGCTCACCCGGATCCGCAATGTCATCCTGCCTGCGGGCGCACGGTCCTGGCTGAACACGCCGCGGGGGCTCCTCACCGGCTTCATCCTGGTGCACCTGGGATTCCTGATTTTCGCGGCGCTGCTGTCCCTGCGCGGCGAGGCCTTCAGCGACACCTTCATTTACCGCGAGTGGGCCCGGGCGGGTTTTGACGAAACCAACCTCAGCGGCGGCCCCAGCCCATGGGTGTACCCCATCCTCGCGCTGATCCCCATGGCGCTGGCAGGGCTGGCCGGCCCCGGACCGTTCTTTTTCCTCTGGGTGCTGATGACCACCATCCTCAACGGCTGGGCCCTGGCCAAGCTCACGGACCGTGGCCGCAACCAGGACGCGATCCCCGCGGGCTGGTGGTGGCTGATCTTCACGCTGCTGATGGGCTGGCTGGGCTTCGCGCGCGTGGACGGCCTCACCGCACCGATCGTCCTGGTGGCCCTGGCCTATGGTGTGGGCCGGCCGTTTATCGCGTCGGTCCTGCTCGCCGCGGCCACCTGGGTGAAGGTGTGGCCGGCCGCCGTCATGCTGGCCCTGTTCGCCGTGGTCAAGAACCGCCTGCTGGTGGTGCTGGCCGGAGTGGCCACTTCAGCAGCGGTGGTGGCACTCGCCGCCGCGGCTGGCAGTGTGTCCAAGCTGCTGAACTTCCTGACCCAGCAGGGCGACAGGGGCATGCAGCTCGAGGCAACATTCACCACCCCGTGGCTGTGGCTGTCCGTGCTGAACATCGGCGACTCCCGGATGTACATGAACACCGATATCAACTCCATGCAGGTGGACGGCCCCGGCACCGCGGTGATGTCCGTGCTCATGCAGCCGCTCCTCATCCTTGCCGCGCTGCTCGTAGCCGGACTGACGTTCTGGGCGCTGCACAACGGCAAGCTCAACGGCAACGGCAAGGCCGACGGCGGCGTGGACCGCACCGAGCTGCTGCTGGCCGGGGCGCTCACCCTGGCCACCGCCTTTGTGGTGTTCAACAAGGTGGGCTCGCCCCAGTTCATGGTGTGGCTGGCCCCGGCCGTGGCAGTGGGCCTGGCGCACAGCTGGCGTGAGTGGCGGGTCCCCGCCGCCATGCTCATCGCCATCGCCGTGGCCACCTTCTTCATCTACCCGCTGTTCTACGATGCCCTCAGCCACAACAACCCCCTCATGGCCGGCGTGCTGACCATCCGCAACGTCCTTCTGGTGGTCCTGTTCCTGTGGTCGGTCCGGCGCCTCTACTCGCTGGGCAAAAAGACTCCCGCGACCGTCCCCGCGCTCAAGGAGTCCTGAGATTTCCACGAAGTTCTTCGACCGGCTGGTCAGCGTCCGCAGCACCGTCCTGCCCGCCCGAGTGGTGGACTGGTTCGCCCGTCCGTCCAGCGTCTGGTGGGGCTTCGCGGTCATCCACCTGTATTTCCTGGGCTGGATGGCGTCCTTCTTCCTCAACGGCGATACGTTCAGCGACACCGAGCAGTACCGCCAATGGGCCGTGGACGGCTACAACCCCGGCAGCCTGGACGGCAAGATCAGCCCCTGGGTGTACCCGGTGCTGGCGCAGATCCCCATCTTCCTCGCGAACATTGCCGGACCCAGCCTCTACCTCCTGTGCTGGTTCCTGATCATCACAGCCCTGAACGCCGTCGGGCTCGCTTTCCTGACCCGCGGTGCGCGGATGGTGAAGAGCATCGCCCCGGCCTGGTGGTGGCTGTTTTTCACCGTCTTTATGGGCTACCTCAGCTTCGCCCGTGTGGAGGGAATCACCGCCCCCATCGTGCTGATTGCCCTCCTTTACGCGGCCGAACGCCCCGTGGTGGCGGGGATCCTGCTGAGCGTGGCCACCTGGCTTAAGGTGTGGCCGGCAGCGGTCCTGGTGCCGATCGTTATTGCCAGCCGCAAGCGGATCCAGGTGCTGGCGGCCGGCGTGGCAGTCACCGCCGTCGTGGGCGTGGGCACGTACCTTTCCGGCGGCCTGCCGCACATCATGGACTTCCTGACCAACCAGGGCGAGCGCGGCATGCAGCTGGAAGCCACATTCTCCACGCCGTGGGTGTGGCTCAGCGTGTTCAACATCGCCGGCTCCAAGATGGCGGACAACACGGCCATCAACTCCACCGAGGTCTACGGCCCGGGTGCGGACGTAGCCGCGTTCCTGATGCAGCCCCTGCTGATCCTCGCCGCCGTGGTGGCCGCCGTCCTGCTGGTCCGGGCGCTGAACCGCGGCGCTGAGCGGGAGGAACTCTTCCTCGAGGGCGCGCTGATGATGACCACGGCGTTCATCGTGTTCAACAAGGTGGGTTCGCCGCAGTTCATCATCTGGCTGGCGCCGGTGATCATCGCGGGCCTGACTCACGACTGGGAGCGGTGGAAGGTCCCCGCTGCCCTGCTGATGGGAATCGCGGTGACCACGTTTGTGATCTACCCGCTGTTCTACACGCCCCTGATCCACGCCCACCCGGTCATGGCCGCCATCCTGACCACGCGCAACGTGCTCCTGGTGGTGCTCCTGTGGTGGTCGGTGAAGCGGACCGCGGAGCTTGGCCGCAAATCGCAGGCGGTCCCCGAGGCGCGGACGGCCTAAGCTGGCGGGCCGTTGGCCAGGCCTTGGTCACCTAGCCTTTGATGTCAGGCCGTCAGCGCCCACTAACAATTCTTCGACGCCCGCGATTTAGACTGCACGCATGTCCGAAACTGAACGAACCATCACTGACCCGGTCTTCGAAGCTGCCTACGAGGCCGCACAAAAGAGCCTCCGGGAGGGCGGCATCCCGATCGGTGCTGCCTTGGCCCGCGGCGGAGAAGTGATTGCCAGCGGCCACAACGAGCGTGTCCAGCATGGCGATCCAATCGCCCACGGCGAAATGTCTGCGTTGCGGGCTGCCGGACGCCAGAAGAGCTACCGGGACACAACCCTCTACACCACCCTGGCGCCGTGTGCGATGTGTACCGGGAGCATTATCCAATTCAAGATTCCGCGCGTGGTGGTGGGCGAGGCCGAGACGTTCCCCGGCGAATTCGAACTTCTCCGCTCACGCGGCATCGAAGTGGTGGTGTTGAATGATGCCCGATGCGTTGACATGATGCGCACCTTCCAGGACGAACACCCTGAGCTATGGGCGGAGGACATCGCCGAGTAGTCCACGCACAAGGGAGCGCGGGTGAAATGGATCAGACGTTATGTATGGTCTGTACTCCGCCGTGCTTCGGGCTTCGGTCGTCTGCCACGAGAAGTCCTAGAACCGGGTCCGCGTAGAGCAGTGGTCGGGGCAGAAGTCGATGGAGCTGGGAGAGGCCGCCTCACCGGGCGGAGCGGCGCTGGTCCAGGACCCAGCTCCACAAAGGACCAGACCGAGAGCTGGTCCTGTGCGCCGAACACCACAAAGAACGTCACGCCCACATAGAGGCTCCGGATCTGCCAGTCGTTCCGGATGCCCGTCACCGCCAGGAACGGCAGGAACCAGAGGATGTACCAGGGCTGGATGATGGGCGACAGCATCACGACGGCGGTGAACGCCAGGGCCAGCCGGCGCACCGCCCGCGAGTAGTCGCCGCGGAACATCAGCAGCAGGACCAGCCCGATGGCCGCCCGCTTCATGCCCGTCCGCAGCAGGTCCGCGATGGTGCCGCCGTGAGTGGGTTCAAAGATCCCTGAGCTCACCAACGCGCTCACCGGCCGATACGGCTTCCTGGGCTGGCGCATCCCCGGGATCCAACGAATCCGCCGGACGGATCAAAGCCACCGGGAAAACGGTCACCGCAATTTTCTCGTCAGCCCTCCTGGCCAGATCGCATCTGGCCAAGCAGATGGCCGTTTTGACTAACATTAAAATTGTTATTTCTAACGTTTAAGTTGACAGAAGAACGCACCTGACGTTAGATAGATCACATACTCTTTAGTTTCCCGTCGGCATCAGAAGCCTTCCGCAACGAAGCGGTTCGTGCCGCACCACCCAGGAGATTGCAATGGCCGCACGTTCCGTTTCCTCCACGCTTCCGCCAACTTCGCAACTGACGCCCTCCCGCACCTGGGCAGACCGGCTCGGCATGCCCCACGCGCTGCGCTGGGGGTTTGTCGGTTTGCTTGTCTTCATGATCGGCGACGGAGTTGAGTCCGGGTATCTCTCGACTTTCCTGCTGGACCGGGGGCTGGAACAGGGCCAGGTGGGGCTTCTGTTCACGGTGTACGGAGTCGCAGCCGGCGTTGCCGCCTGGGCTTCGGGCGCCCTGTCGGACCTCTGGGGTCCCCGCCGCGTCATGATCCTGGGACTCGTCCTCTGGGTGACATTCCAGCTTGTCCTTCTTACGATCGCGCTCCCGTCCTTGGACTTCACCCTGCTGCTGGTCAGCTACGGACTGCGGGGACTGGGGTATCCGCTCTTTGCTTATGGCTTCCTGGTGTGGATCGCGGCCTGCACTCCATCAAACCGACTGGGCTCAGCAGTGGGATGGTTCTGGTTCGCGTTCACCGGCGGCCTGCCAACCCTCGGCTCCTTGCTGGCAAGCGCGACCATCCCGGCGCTCGGGGCTTTCAACACACTCTGGATCGCTCTTGGACTTGTCATTGTCGGTGGACTTGTCGTTCTCACGACGGTCCGGGAACGCACAGGCTTTTCACGACTGGCTCCTGAGGGCGAGAAGCCCGTTGCGACGCTGGCCTCAAGCCTGACCATCCTCTGGCGCAATCCGAGAATCGGCATGGGCGCTGCTGTCCGGGCCATCAACACCGCCTCCCAGTTCGGTTTCCTGGTGTTCCTCCCGGTCTTCTTCACCAAGGAAATCGGGTTCGAACTCAGCGAGTGGCTTCAGATCCTCAGCGTGGTGTTCCTCACCAACATCTTCTTCAACCTGATCTTCGGAATAGTCGGCGACAAGTTTGGCTGGCGGCAGACGATCGCTCTTTTCGGCGGCGTCGGGTGCGCCGTGACAACTCTGGCGTTCTACTACGTACCGCTCGCTGTCGGTCCGAACCTGATCGTGGCAATGGCTGTTGGTGCCGCCTACGGCGCCACCCTGGCCGGGTTCGTCCCGCTGTCAGCCTTGATGCCGTCACTGGCACCGGAACACAAAGGAGCAGCCATGTCCGCCCTGAACTTTGGCGCCGGCATGTCGGTTTTCCTTGGCCCGCTGATCGCAACGCTGTTCCTGTCCTTGATCGGAGTCGGCGGCGTTATGTGGATTTTTGCAGGGCTCTACCTGCTCAGCGCCGTCCTGACCTGGCAACTGAAGCTGCCCGCCGCCTCCCGCCACGCTGTGCCTAGCAACACCCGGTAGTTTCCGCTACACCTGAAAGTGGCTGGAGAGAACTCTGCCGGCACATCCATTACGGCACCCGCCGTCACGAGCACCGCAAACTCCAAAGCACACCCGCACGAGGAAGATACTTCCACCAATAGAAAGGCCCAAGCCATGGCGGTCATCGCTGTTGATGCCGGCACCACAATGATCAAGGCAGTCGGCTACGACGAAGAAGGCACAGAAATGGTGGTCGTCCGCCAGACGACCTCCGTAAGCCGCCCGCACCCGGGGTGGGCCGAGCAGGACATGCTCGCCGTCTGGGATGCCGTCGTCTTCAGCGTCCGCAGCGTCCAGCGCCAGCTGAAGTCGGACATCGATTTCCTGGCCATTACCGCCCAAGGCGACGGATGCTGGCTCGTTGACGAGGCAGCGGAACCCACTGGGCCCGCGATCCTGTGGAACGACGGACGCGCCGCCGCCATTGTGGAGGAATGGTCACGCCAGGGACTGCTCACACGTGCATTCCAAATCAACGGATCCCAAACCTTCCCAGGTCTGCCCAACGCCATACTCACCTGGCTGCAGCAGAACGACCTCGAAAGGCTCGAACGCTCAAGCGTCTCGCTCACCTGCGGTGGCTGGCTTTTTGCCCGAATGACCGGGCAGTTCGCCATCGATGAATCTGACGGCGCTGCCCCCTTCATGGATATCCGCACGCGCCAGTACTCACCGGAACTGCTGAAGCTCTATGACATGGAGTGGGCACTGCCCTTCCTGCCGGAGCTGCGGGGAGACGACCGCCGGGTTGCCTCGCTGACACAGCACGCGGCACTGGAGATGGGCCTACCCGCCGGCCTGCCGGTCGTCATGTCCTCGTACGACATCGCTTCCACGGCAATAGGAGTCGGGGCGGTAGAACCCGGCCAGGCCTGCTGCATCCTCGGCACGACGTTGTGCACGGAAATTGTTGCCGACACCGTGAGCACGGAAGGAAAATCCGCCGGGCTGACTGTGGCCCTGGGCCTTCCCGGCAAATACCTCAATGCCTTTCCGACGCTGGCGGGCGGTGAAGTCATCCAATGGGCCTGTCAGCTATTGGATCTGGATAACCCGACAGAGCTGGCCGACCTCGCCGGTACATGCCCCCCAGGGGCAGGCGGCCTGGCGTTCATACCGTATCTGTCGCCGGCCGGGGAACGCGCACCCTTCTTGAACGCGCAGGCGCGCGGGTCCTTCCTGGGCCTGTCCTTCGATCACAAACGTGAACATATCGCACGCGCGGTGATGGAAGGCCTGACCTTGGTCATCCGCGACTGCCTCAGCACCTCAGGAGTCACCCCAACCGAACTCCGGGTCTGCGGCGGCGGGGCCGCCAACCCCATCTGGCTTCAGCTCATCGCCGACATTACGGGCGTTCCGGTGCAGAGGTCCACGGACACGGAAGTAGGCGCCAAGGGAGCTTTCCTCGTCGGACTGGTCGCCACGGGCGGAGCCGCCCGCGTCGAGGACGTTTCCTCCTGGTACGTCAGGATCCGGGACACCTTCACCCCGGACCCGCAGAAGGCCACTCAATACTCGGAGCTGTACGAGGACTTCCTGTCGCTCAGAACCACCGTGAGCCAGACATGGCCGCGACTTGCGGCCATGCGGGGCCGAAGCCCGCAGACAAAGGCCACAGACCCGCTGCCGGTCATCGTCCCGGAACACCCGTCCGAAGGATCCGACGACCTGACTGTTCCCGGGAAGAAGTACCCGGCCACCCTAGAAGGAACATCATGACAGCAACGAACGGCGGCAGCATCTGGGTCGGCCTGGACCTGGGCACACAGAGCGTGCGCGCCCTGGCAGTCAACGCCGGCGGCGACGTCCTCGGCTCCGGCACCCAAAAGCTCACCAGCCGCCGCGACGGACACCGGCATGAACAGGACCCGGACCAATGGTGGAAAGCCGTCTCAGCGGCGGCGTCGGAAGCACTTCGGGGCCTCGAACACCGCAATGTCCTCGGCGTCGCAGTGGACGCCACCTCGGGAACGATCCTTCTCGCCGACGCCCGGGGCAACCCCGTCACCCCCGGACTCATGTATGACGACGGCCGTGCCAGCGGCGAAACCGACCGGGTGAACCAGGCAGGATCGCATGTCTGGAGCGAACTCGGCTACCAGCGGATGCAGACTCCCTGGGCACTCCCCAAGCTGCTCTGGCTCCTCAACGATCCAGGAACGCCGACTGCCGGGACACGGTTGCTGCACCAGTCAGACTTCATCAATGAGCGCCTCACAGGCCATCCGGTCCCAACGGACCTGAGCAGCGCCCTCAAAACGGGTGCACATCTGATTGAGGAGAAGTGGCCGGAAGACGTGTTGGACGCGTTGGACGTCCCGCGTCAAATGCTTCCTGGTCTCGTCCGCTCAGGCACCCGAATCGGGACCGTATCCGCCGACGCTGCCCGCGCCACCGGCATCCCGGCAGGCACCCCTGTCATCTCAGGGGCAACCGATGGATGTGCAGCACAGCTGGGCTCCGGGGCACTGAAAGTCGGCAGCTGGAATTCCGTTCTGGGCACCACTCTGATCCTCAAGGGGGTCACACGAAACCTGATCCAGGACCCCCTAGGGGTGGTCTACTCCCACAAAAGCCCTGACGGTGACTGGCTGCCGGGAGGCGCCTCCAGCACCGGGGCCGGTGTGATTTCCCGTGACTTCGCCGGAAAGGACCTGGGCATCCTGGAGGCCTTGGCAAAAATACGGGAACCCGCACCCGTCCTGACCTATCCCCTGGTGTCATCCGGGGAAAGGTTCCCGTTCGCGGCACCACAGGCCCGGGGCTTCACTCTTGGAACATCGGAAGATGAGGGCGACCGCTACGCCGCCGCCCTGCAGGGAGTGGCGTTCATCGAGCGGCTCTGCTTTGACTATCTGGACCTCCTGGGTGCCCCCACCGACGGCAGCCTCGTGCTCACCGGCGGCGCCACTAAAAGCCCCTACTGGAACCAGTTACGTGCCGATGTTCTCGGCCGCCCGGTGACACTCCCCCAGAATGCAGAACCAGCCCTTGGCATGGCTGTCCTCGCCGCGTCCCCGGACCGGGAAACCGCTGACGTCGCAGCAGAAATGGTCAAGGTACGCCAGGTCCTAGAGCCCCGCCCGGAGTCGGCCGGACGGTTCGACGACTCTTACGTCCGCCTCATCACCGAACTGGAACAACGCGGCTGGCTGGATTCCACAGCTGCTGAACACGCCATCAAGAGGACTAACGCATGACCAACATCATCTTGTGCCGCCACGGCGAGACCGTCTGGCACGCCGATAACCGCTACGCCGGAGTCAGCGACATCGACCTGACTCCCAGAGGCCATGAACAGGCGGCGCAGCTCGCAAACTGGGCCCAAACAGCCGGGCTCTCCGCGATCTACACTTCCACTCTGAGCCGCGCCCAGGCCACAGCAGAGGCCAGTGCGAAGGTCACAGGCCTCAGCGTGCAGGTGGACCCGCGCCTGCGTGAACTGGACTTCGGCGAAGGCGACGGCCTGACAACCGCCGAGATGGAACAGCGTTTCCCTAAGGCCCTGGCGCATTTCCGGGCTGATCCGGCGAAGCACCATCTCCCCGGCGGAGAGGACCCCTTTGAAGCCGCTGACCGATTCGTGGACTGCCTTCAGGACATCACTAAGGAACATCCGGACGAACGGGTGCTGGTAGTAGCCCACACCACGGCAATCCGGCTCGCCCTGTGCCAGCTGATCGGCATCCCGCTAAGGGAATACCGGCGGGTCTTCCCCGCCATCCGGAACTGCTCACTCACTGAAATCAGCGTCAGGGACGGCTACGTTTCCGTGCTCGAGTTCAACACCCCCGTCGCGGACAGCACCGTGCCGGCCTCCCAGCCCCAGCCCTGATCCAGCAAGGAGATCCCATCATGACCACCCGCATTCTCGCCGCAGGCGACCACTTCGTACTCAATGACCTGCTCACTGGCGCCGTGGCCAAGGAAGTCACCGACCGCAGCGTGTCCTTCACCGAACTCACCCTGCCCTGGCCCGTCGTCCCCTTCGGCCGGGTCGCAGAAGTTGATGAAGCCTCCGGGACCGAAGATGAACTCATCGAAGCCCTGCAGGGAGTGGAAATCTGCATCACGCAGATGGCCCCCCTGACGGAAAAAGTCCTGAAAGCATGCCCCGAGCTCAAACTGTTCTGCATCAGCCGCGGAGGCCCCGTCAACGCAAACCTGGAAGCAGCAACCCGGCACGGTGTAGCCGTAACGTCAGCACCGGGACGGAACGCTGCAGCAACAGCCGAGCACACCCTGGGCATGATGCTGGCCGCGATGCGCCGCATCCCCCAGACCAACGCCGATCTGTCCGCCGGAACGTGGCGGGGTGACTACTACATGTACGAAAACGTCGGCCCCGAACTCGAAGGCAGCACTGTCGGTCTGGTCGGCTACGGAGCCATCGGCAGCCGCGTTGCCCGCATGCTGCAAGGCTTCGGGGCAACAGTCCTGGTGCACGACCCGTACGTCACCGAAGACGTACTGGCCGGACAGGCGGAAAAGGTCGAGTTCGACGAATTGTTGGCCCGCTCAAATGTCATCACCCTCCATGCCCGCGTCACGCCCGAGACAACCGGCATGATCGGAGCTGAACAGATCGCCGCCCTGCAGCCCGGTTCCATCATCGTCAACTGCGCACGGGGCGCCCTGCTGGACTACGACGCACTCTGCGACGCCCTCGACTCCGGCCACCTCTTCGGCGCCGCCTTTGACGTTTTCCCCGAGGAGCCCATTCCCGCAGCCTCCAGGCTGCTGACCACCCCAAACATCGTCATGACCCCGCACCTGGCCGGGGCCAGCAAAGCGACCGCAAACAAGGCGGCACAGATCGTGGCCGCGGATGTGCGGAGGTACCTGAACGGGGAACCCCTCGCCCACTGCGCCAACCCCGAAGCCCTCATGCCAGCACGCACGGCCTAGAACCACGCTGGCACCCCGGGCGCGCCGGCTCCCGCGGCTCCGGGGGCCGGCATGGTCGTTTGGCCCCGCCCGCAACCCTCGGCGCCATTTCGGTGCCGGATCGGAATCGTCGAGAATGCCCTCCTGCAGACCGGATTAGCCAGTCTGGTTGTGCGTGGAATGCAGCGGGGCGATGTGTAAGGTGGTGTGCTCAGATACCGCTTCCCTGAACTCGGAAGAGACATCGTCAGTAAGAATGAGGTCGGTGAAATCACTCACGGGAACGTAGTGGTGGAGCGATGTCCGCCCAGCTTTGGACCCGTCCATCATCAGCACGCGTCGAGTGCCGGCCTTCAGCATGGCCCGCTTCATGTGAACGACATCCTGCTCCTGGTGATACGTCATCTCAGGTCCCATCGTTGAGGTGGACTGGAACACGACATCCACCGCGTAGGAGCTGAACGAGCCGTCGTTCGGCAGGCCAATGAAAGAGTCATGGGTGCGTGAGTACTGGCCTCCGGTCACGATCAGCCGGATGTCATCGTTCTCCCGGAACAGCTCTATCGCCTGCCTGTAGTTGGTGATGACTGTCAGGGGTCCAACATCGTTGAGCAACCGGGCAAGGGCGAACACGGTGGTGGAGTCATCCAGCATCACGGACATGCCTGGCTCGACCATCTCCAGGGCCTTGCGCGCAAGCGCCATCTTGGCCTGCGGCTGGATCTGCATCCGGATCTCCGAGCTCGCCTCAAAGACAGTGGAGGGCAGTGCCGACACTCCGCCGTGGACTTTGCGCAGGATGCCCCGGGTTGCCAGATCATCGATGTCGCGGTGGATGGTCATCAGACTGACGTTGGTGAGGGTCGCAAGATCGGCGGCACTGGAAAACCCTGCGCCCACAACATGTTCGATGATCCGCCGCTGCCGGGTGATGCGCGGCTTTTTGAGTCCGGGGTTGTCGTTCATCATGCTCACTTTCGTCGCTGCGCGCGGGTTTCCACGACTGCGTGGACCCATACGGCAGGCCTGTGCTTAGGATATGCCCGCACAAGCCATGAAACAATTTATCAATCTTGGTGACTTATTTCACATTTTTTCTGTTATTCTCGACATACAAGTTGAGGTCATGGAGGACCCAACTCGCTTGGCTCACCTCACGAAAGAGAATTCAATGAAGAACTTCTACGCGCGCATCATGACGGCAGCCGCCACGGCCGCCATTATCGGCATCGCCGCCACTGGCTGCGGTTCCCAGGGCTCTGCAGGAGCCGGCACGGGCGACGCCTCGGCCGCCAAAATAGCGTTTCTGATGCCGGATATCGCCTCAACGCGGTATGAACTGTTTGATAAGCCCATGTTTGAAGCAAAGATCAAGGAGCTTTGTGGGGGATGCACCGTGGTGTATTCAAACGCCAACGCCAGCGCGGCAAAGCAGCAGGAACAGGCCAACTCCGCACTCGCCCAGGGCGTAAAGGCAATTGTGATTGACCCGGTAGACTCCGCAGCTGCCGCGACGATCGTCAACTCAGCCAAGGCGCAGAACGTCCCGATCATCGCCTACGACCGCCCGATCCCTGACGCCCCCGCCGATTACTACGTTTCCTTCGACAACGAAAAGATCGGTTCGATGATCGCCCAGTCCCTGGTCGACCATCTCAAGGCAACCAACGTCCAGGGAGGACTGCTGCAGGTCAACGGATCCCCTACTGACGCAGCCGCCGGACTGATTAAGAAGGGCATCCACTCCGCCGTTGACCCGAGTGGGTTCAAGCTCCTCGCCGAGTTTGACACCCCGGGCTGGGAACCGACCAAAGCCCAGGACTGGGTCAGCGGCCAGATTACCCAGTTCTCCGGGAAAATCGCAGGAGTTGTCGCGGCAAACGACGGCACGGCAGGCGGCGCCATCGCGGCGTTCAAAGCTGCCGGAACCGAAGTGCCCCCCGTAACAGGCAATGACGCTGAGCTCGCCGCCGCCCAGCGCATTGTGGCCGGGGATCAGTACAACACCATCTCCAAGCCAATCAAGACTGTGGCTGAGGCCGCCGCTCAGATTGCCTACTCGTTTGCCAAGGGCGAGAAGCCTGCGGGCAAAACCACCTTGTTCAACACCCCGTCGGAACTCTTCGTCCCGACAGTGGTCACCACGGAAAACCTCAAAGCGTCGCTGGTGGACACCGGAATCGTGAAGGCGTCCGAGCTCTGCACCTCCGCCTACGCGGCAGCCTGCGCCAAGGCCGGCATCAAGTAGAGCCGGCATCAAGGCAAGGAGGTTCCGGTGCTCCGGTCCGGACACCGGAACCTCCAACCCCAACATCACTTACCCCAGAGAACAACAGGGAAAAACATGCCATCAGAACCCATCGCCGCAGCAGGAAGCCCCCAACTGCTGTCACTGCGCGGCATAAACAAGTCCTTCGGTGCCGTCGCCGCGCTAATGGACATTGAGCTGGACGTAGCCGAAGGCGAAGTTGTCGCTGTCGTCGGTGACAACGGCGCCGGCAAATCGACGCTGGTAAAGGTACTCTCGGGAGTACATTCAGCCGACTCCGGCACCATCGCGTTTGAAGGCCGGGAAGTAACGATTTCCAGTCCAGCGGCCGCCCAGCACCTCGGCATCGCCACCGTCTTCCAGGACCTGGCGCTCTGCGACAACCTCACAGTGGTCGACAACCTCTTCCTTGGCCGGGAAATATCACCGCTCCGGCTGAACGAAGTGGACATGGAAGTCCGTTCATGGGAGCTGCTGAGGCAGCTCTCGGCAAAGATCCCCTCTGTCCGGACACCCATTGCAGCGCTGTCCGGCGGCCAGCGGCAGACCGTCGCCATCGCCCGGTCCCTGCTCGGAGACCCCAAAATCGTCATCCTCGATGAGCCGACCGCAGCGCTCGGCGTCGCCCAGACCGCCGAAGTGCTCAACCTCGTTGAAAGACTGCGCGAACGCGGCCACGGCGTCATCATGATCAGCCACAATATGGCCGACGTGAAGGCAGTCGCGGACCGGGTTGTTGTATTGCGCCTTGGCCGCAACAACGGGGACTTCCGGGTCCGCGACGTCTCAACCGAAGACATCATCGCCGCCATAACCGGAGCAACGGACAACGTCGTCTCGCGACGCTCCGCAGCACGCGGCACCGACCAGGGACCGACCCAGGAGACCGACGCAGCATGAAAAGCAAGACACAAACCGCTCCCGCCTCCCTCGCCATGGACTTGCAGGACGAACGGCTGCAAGACCGGACAGGACTCAAAGGCCAGTTCCAAGCATTCCTGGACCGAACCCGCTCCGGCGACCTCGGTGTCCTGCCCGTCATCGGCGGACTTGTCGTGATCTGGGCCGTCCTCCAGGCCCTGAACCCGATCTTTCTTTCCCCCGCAAACCTGGTCAACCTCACCATGGAAAGCTCAGCCGTAGGGATCATCGCCCTCGGCATCGTCTCCGTCCTCCTGGTAGCCCAAATCGACCTTTCCGTCGGTTCCGTCAGCGGACTGGCCGCCGCTGTCGTCGCAGTCACTTCGGTCAACATGGGCTGGCCTGTCTGGCTGGTTATCCTGGCCACAGGTGCCCTCGGAGCCGGCACCGGCTGGATATATGGACAAATCTTCAACCGGTTCGGCGTTCCCAGCTTCGTCATCACCCTCGCCGGGCTACTCGGATTCCTGGGGCTGCAGCTCTACATCCTGGGCGCCAAGGGATCCATCAACCTGCCGTTCGACTCACCCCTGGTGTACTTCGCGCAACTGGCATTCGTGCCCATCTGGCTGTCCTACGTACTGGTAGCAGCCGCAGCGGCAGGTATGTTCGCCACCGACTATTTCCACTCACGAGCCCGCAGAATCGCCGGCCTGTCCGCCATGTCCGTGCAGAATGTCGCCCTCCGGGCCGTTCTGCTGTTGGTAGTCCTCGTTGTAGCTGTCTCCTACCTGAACCAAAGCCGCGGAGTCGGCTGGATGTTCATTTTGTTCATCGCACTGACCTTGATCCTTAATTACCTGCTCAAACGAACCAAGTGGGGCCGCTCCGTCTACGCCGTCGGCGGCAACCCAGAAGCAGCCCGCCGCGCCGGCATAAATGTCAAAGCCATTTACACATCCGTTTTCATCACCTGCTCAACGCTCGCAGCGATAGGAGGACTCCTTGGAGCCGCCCGCCTCGCAGCCGCCAACCAGGGAAGCGGCACCGGCGACGTAAACCTGAACGCAATCGCTGCGGCTGTCATCGGCGGAGCGAGCTTGTTCGGGGGCCGTGGCAGCGCCTTCGCCGCCATCTTGGGGATCATCGTCATCCAGTCAATCTCCAGCGGCCTCACCCTGCTGAATCTCGACTCGTCATTCCGTTTCATGGTCACGGGTGTGGTGCTGCTCCTGGCAGTAACCCTCGACTCAGTCTCCCGCCGGTCTCGATCCGCACACGGCAGGGCCTGAGCAATAACCGCCAAGTTCCTACCCAAGGGCTCCTGCCGCAAAAATGGCAGGGGCCCTTGGTGATGGCCGGGCCGGAAGCCCTCGCGTAAGCAGTACCTATAGCAGTCCCAATTCCCGTGTGGCGGGTCTTGCCTCAGCGGGCCGTGCGGCGCTGGTCCAGCAGCCAGCGCCAACCACGCCGGGCCCAGTCCGAGGGTTTGCCCTCGATCAGCAGCTTCCGCGTGTGGATGTCCAGGACCAGCAGATAGAACGTGAACAGCAGCGCTGTCACGAACGCCAGCGACGACGCGTCAATGGCCAGCTCCACAAAGGACCAGACCGAGAGCTGGTCCTGTGCGCCGAACACCACAAAGAACGTCACGCCCACGTAGAGGCACCGGATCTGCCAGTCATTCCGGATGCCCGTCACAGCCAGGAACGGCAGGAACCAGAGGATGTACCAGGGCTGGATGATGGGCGAAAGCATCACGACGGCGGTGAACGCCAGGGCCAGCCGGCGCACCGCCCGCGAGTAGTCGCCGCGGAACATCAGCAGCAGGACCAGCCCGATGGCCGCCCACTTCATGCCCGTCCGCAGCAGGTCCGCGATGGTGCCGCCCGGCAGTCCCAGCACGTTGCCGAGGAACTCCACCTGCTGCCCCAGGAACCCTGACGGCGAATAGCCGGTGTACCCCGGCGTCGGGTCCATGATGGCCCAGACCCAGCCCAACCCGAGGTTGTACGGGATCCCGCTGACGGCCAGAACGGCGAAACTGATTCCCGCCGTCGCTCCCCAAATAAGGAACTTCCGCGTCCACGAGGCGGCGTGCCCCGCCCACATGACTCCGATGAACGGCAGGAGCAGCACGGTGATCGGCTTGATCCCGATGGAGGCCGTGACCAGGAGGATTCCGGCCAGGTAACGCTTCGTCGCGGCGAAGTAGACACCGGCGACGGCGAGGCCCACCATGAGTGCGTCGTTGTGGGCGCTGGCCACGAAACTGATGAGGAACAGCGGGTTGGCCACCGCGATCCAGAGTGCCCGCGCTCCGTTGATGCCGTGCAGTTCGGCCAGCTTGGGCACGTAAATGACGCAGAGCAGAACCCCGACGCCGGCGATCAGGCGGAACAGCAGGACGGACACATCGGGCTGCGCCCCTGTCAGCTCCACCACGCCGCGGGCGAGCCACAGGAAGTAGGGCCCGTAGGGGGTCCTGTTCTCGGCCCAGGCCGGATCCGCGCCGAGGGCAAACCAGTTGTTGAGGGTGGAAATGCCCACGGCGTAGGGGTTCTGGCCTTCCATGACCAGGCGGCCCTGGCCGGTATAGGCATAGACATCGCGGGAGAAGATGGGGACGGCCAGCAGGAGCGGCAGGGACCAGGCGGAAATGGCTATGACCACCGACCGCAGCGAGTGTTCGCCCCAGTCGTCCAGCCGCTGGCCCAGCCGGAGCCAGGACCGCATCAGGAGCATCGCCCCCACCGTCAGGAGCACGGTGGACAGCGTCACGCCCCAGCCCTCGGTCCGCAGCGCGATGACCACCGGCTGGCGGATCATGGGTGAGCCGTTGGCGATCCAGCCCGTTCCGATCGAGCCCACAAACATCATGAGGGCGCCGAGGAACCCCTGCCAGGTGGCGATGTACACCCGGCGCTTCGTGGGGGGAGCTAGGGCGGGCGCGGCAGCCTCCGGGAGCTCCGCGCCGGCCGCCGTCTTTTTCGACGGACCGGGGACGCTCTCCGAAGTGCCGATGTGTGAACCGCCTGCCGTCATGTCTTGTGTGGTCCCCTACTTACGTTACGGCGCTGGCTGGACTAGCTATAGGCCGGTCTACAACCCAGTCATTTTAGCAGTTGGCCCGCGGCGTACCCCAGACTTGTAGGGGCGGACGTGCCCCCTATTTCGCAATGAGGCGTCGCGCCGCCCCATCCCCGCCTATGAATGAAGCCGCCACTGCCAGCTTCACCCGCACGATTGGAGCCAGCTATGGCCGTACGAAGCGTCCCGGATGCCCGGGCCAGCACGCCTCAGCAGCTCCAATCAGTCCGTGCCACGCTTCGCTCGCCGCGGCGGCTGAAGACCGAGGCGCTGGCAGGCCTGGTGGTGGCGCTGGCGCTGATCCCGGAGGCGATCGCTTTCTCGGTGATCGCCGGGGTGGATCCGCGGATCGGCCTGTTCGCCTCGTTCACCATGGCTGTCACCATCTCTTTTGTGGGCGGCCGGCCCGCCATGATTTCCGCCGCCACCGGCGCCGTGGCCCTGGTCATCGCCCCGCTGATGCGCAGCCACGGCCTGGACCACCTGCTTGCGGCCGTGATTCTGGCCGGCGTTTTCCAGATCCTGCTGGCGGTCCTCGGCGTCACCCGGTTGATGCGGTTCATCCCGCGCTCGGTGATAGTGGGCTTCGTGAACGCCTTGGCCATCCTGGTGTTTATGGCCCAGATTCCCGAACTGATCGGCGTGCCGTGGATGGTTTATCCGCTGGTGGCCGTGGGCCTGGTCATCGTGGTGGGACTGCCAAGAATTACGACGGCGGTGCCCTCACCTTTGGTGGCCATCGTGGTGCTCACCCTGTTTGCCGTGCTGGCCGGCGTGGATGTGCCCACCGTCCAGGACAAGGGCCAGCTGCCCGAGAGCTTTCCTTCGGTGTTTGTCCCCAATGTCCCGCTGACGTGGGAGACGCTCCAGGTCCTCGCGCCGTTCTCGCTGTCCATGGCCTTGGTGGGGCTACTCGAATCGCTGATGACCGCCAAGCTGGTGGACGACATCACGGACACCCGCTCCACCAAGACCCGCGAGTCCTGGGGCCAGGGCGTGGCGAACATCGTCACCGGCTTTTTCGGCGGCATGGGCGGCTGCGCCGTGATCGGAGACCATGATCAACGTCAAGGGATCCGGGGCACGGAGCCGCGTGTCCACGTTCCTGGCCGGCGTTTTTCTGCTGGTCCTGGTGGTGGGGCTCGGCGATGTTGTGGGCCTGATTCCGATGGCCGCGCTGGTGGCCGTAATGATCTTCGTGTCCGCCATCACCTTCGACTGGCACTCCATCGCTCCGCGGACCCTTCGCCGCATGCCCAAGTCCGAGACCGCCGTCATGGTGATCACCGTGGCTGTCGTATCGGCCACCCACAACCTGGCCATCGGCGTCGGGGCGGGCGTGCTGGCGGCCACGGCGCTGTTCGCCCGGCGGGTGGCGCACTTCGTCACGGTGGAACGGACCGTCGTCGAACTTAACGGTGAGAACGTGGCCACCCACACGGTGGACGGCGAGCTGTTCTTTGCCTCGTCCAACGACCTGTACACGCAGTTCGAGTACGCCCTGGACGCCGAGCCGGACATCAGCCGGGTGATTCTGGACCTGCACGCCTCGCACCTGTGGGACGCCTCAACCGTCGCCGTGCTGGACGCCGTGACCGAGAAGTACCGCCGGCACGGCAGGGACGTGGAGCTGATCGGGCTCAATGCCGCCAGCGTTGTTATGCGGGAACGGCTGGCGGGAAAGCTGAACTAGACAATCCGGTCGCTGTGGACGGTGCGGTTCCGGCCCGATGACTTGGCCACATACAGGGCACTGTCGGCGGCGGCGATGAGGTCTTCCACTTCGGAGGTCCCGGCGTCGTACATTGCCACGCCGTAGCTGACGGTGGGCAATTCCAGCCCGTCGGCGGTGGGCATTTGGGCGAGGCGCCGGCTGACTTCCTCGGCGATTTTCTCCGCCCGCCCGGCGGTGGCGCCCGGGATAAGGAGGACAAATTCTTCGCCGCCGTACCTGCCCACCAGGTCCGTGGACCTAACGGTGTCCTGGCATGCGGCGGCGAAGGCCTGCAGCGCGACATCACCGGCGGCGTGGCCGTGGGTGTCGTTGACTGCCTTGAAATGGTCCAGGTCAGCGAGGATCAGGGCGCCCGTTCCGCGCGTGACGGCACTGTCGTTCAGCAGCCCCACGGCCAGGTCAAGGAATGCCTTGCGGTTGAGCAGGCCCGTGAGGTCGTCACGCGTGGCCACCATGCGCAGGGCGCGGGTCTGCTGTTCGCTGATGAGACCGGCCATGCTGAAAGACACCACCCCCAGCAGCACCATGGTGAGCATGGTGGTGGTTGCCGAGCCGAAGAACAACTCGAAAATGGGTCCGCCGGGCCCGTCGGTGAGGAACGCAACCAGACGGCCCAGGTAGAAGACGGACACCAGCCCCACTGATGCCGTCATAGGGATCCGCACGCGCGTGTAAGCATGTTCCGACGGCCACATCTCGCGGGTCGCCAGGCCAAACATCAGGCTCATCGAGCCCAGGAAGACTGGCCCACCTGCCCAGGTGTTTGTGGCCGGACTGTCAAGAACACAAGCCACCAGGGTGGCGGCGGGCGCGGCGGCGAACATCAACGGCCGAAGGGATGCCCCCCGCAGTGAACGGGCACTGGCCCAGACGCTCACCGCCCCCGACACCAGCAGGACATGCCCCAGCGGATTAGTCCACCGCTGAAGGGGTGTGCCATCCAGCAGGAACGCCAGGGCTCCGGTAAGAAACAGAACCAAGGCCACGCACCACCAGCCGCTGTACGGCGCGCGCGTGGTGCGGTAGGTGAAGAAATAGAACAGCAGGCCAAGAAAGAGCGCCATCAGGCTGAACGCCACCCTCAGGGTGACGGTATCCAGGACCATTTCCGAAGCCCCCTGACGACGACGTGTGAACGCCCAGTATGGCACCGTTACTGGCCGGGCGCGCGGATGATCCGGCGTTGCGTGGCCAAGGCGATGGCCGAGGTCCGGTTGTCCACGCCGAGCTTGCCGTAAATGTGCACGAGGTGGGTTTTGACCGTGGCCTCGGAAATGAAGAGCCGCCGGGCGATGGCGCGGTTGGTCAGGCCGGTGGCCAGCAGTTCAAGCAGCTGCACTTCGCGGGTTGTGAGGGCAGTTTCGGGGCTGCTGATCCGCGACATCAGCAGGGCCGCGACCTTCGGAGCCAGGGCCGTCTGGCCGGCCGCCGCCGACAGTACCGCCTGGCGGATCTGTTCCGGCGGGGCGTCCTTGAGCATGTAGCCGCTGGCGCCTGCCTCGACGGCGGCCAGGATGTCCGCCTCGGTGTCGTAGGTGGTCAGGATCAGGACCGGCGGCGGGGCGTCCAGCCGCCGGATCGCGGCGGTGGCGGTGACGCCATCCATCCCGGCACCCATCTGCAGGTCCATCAGGACCACGTCGACACGGTCCCCCAGCATCCGCAGCCGGGTGAGTTCGCGCAGCGCCGCGTCGCCGTCGGCGGCCTCGGCAGCCACGCTGAAGTCCTCGAATTCGGTGAGCATGGCGCGCAGTCCCGCGCGGACCACGGGGTGGTCATCCACCAGCAGAATGCGGAGACTACCCATCAGTCCCGCTCCCCCTCGGCGCCGCTGCCCCGCCGGTGAGCGGCAGCCGGAGGGCGACGACGGTCCCCTCGCCGGGTGCCGTCTCGACGTCCAGGGAGCCGTTCAGTTCAGCCACCCGGGCAGCCAGCGAACGCAGCCCGAACCCGCTGCCATCCGCCCGGCCGGCCACGCCGGAATCTGGCGCTTCCGGCACAAAGCCCGTGCCGTCGTCGTACACGTCAAGGGTGACCTCGTCCCCGAGGAACGCGAGCGTGACGACGGCGGTGCCCGCCTTGGCGTGGAGCCTGACGTTGGCAAGGCTGGCCTGGGCGGCCCGGAGCAGGGTGACGCTGTACTGCGGCGGCAGCTCCGCGGGGTCGCCCACCAGCTCGAAGCGGCAGCGGAGCCCGTCGCCGCGGGCGGCGGCCAAGGTTTCGGTTTCGCCGCAGAGCCGCTGCAGGCTTTCCGGGAGCGACGACTCCTGGAGCTGGGGCGACGTGAGCCCGCTGACAAAGCTGCGCGCCTCCGCGAGGTTTTCCGACGCCGTCTGCTGCACCAGCGCGAAGCGCTCGGCGGCGGTGGCAAGGTCGCCGCTGGCCAGGGACTTCTCTGCCGCCCGCGCCACCAGGACGATGCTGGACAGGCCCTGCGCGAGGGTGTCATGGATTTCGCGGGCCAGGCGCTCACGTTCGGCAGCGACGCCGGCGTCGTGCTGCGTTTTGGCCAACTCGGCCCGGGTGCGCCGGAGTTCGTCCGCGGCCAGCCGCTGCGCCTCACTCTCCTGGTAGAGCGCGCGGTAAGCCAGCCCGGTGACCACGGCGAAGACCGCACCCAGCCCCGGTCCCAGCACCATGGGCAGGGTGGGCGCCGGCAGCCCGCTGGCAACCCACTGCGAGGCCACGACGGCGGCCGTCATCGCGGCGATGGTGAGCAGCGCAATCCGGCGAGGTAGAACATGCAGGTGGAGGAAGAAGAGCGGAAAGGCCACCCAGGAAAATTCGGCGCTGCCGGCGAGGAGGACGCCCCACAGTGCTGTGACAAGGCCCAGCCAGGGGGCGGCGTAGGGGTGCGGGTTGAAGCTGGAGCGGCCGGCGGCGAAGCGCTTCTCCAGGATGGTGCCGGCGAGATAGGCCGCGGCGAGTGCAAGGGCGAGTGCGGACCAGGCGAGGCGCTGCGCTCCCAGGGGAGTGCCGGCGCCGTGCGTGCCGACGGCTCCGTCAGCGAAGTGGAGCCGCAGGATGGCGACCAGCAGCAGCACGGCAAAACCGACGTGAAGCGTCACCCGAAGGAACCGCAGGATGGCAGCCCCCGACGGGGTGGTCTGTGGGTCCGCAGCAGGCATTTCACCAGCTTAGGCGCCTGCGGGAATGTGCGGATCAACCAAAAGGTTGACCGCCTCTTCAACCTCTTGTCCCGCCGGGCTCAACTAAATCCTCGATGTGGGCCGGGCCGATGCGCCGGAGAGTGGATTCAGAAGGAATTCCACCCCCCACTGAAGGAAGTACAACGTGTTTCTCGCTATTCGCGACATCCGGTTCGCCAAGGGCAGGTTCGCCCTGATGGGCGGCGTGGTGGCCCTGGTGACGCTGCTGCTGGTGCTGCTCTCCGGGCTCACCGCAGGGCTAGGCGACCAGTCCACGTCCGCCATCGGGAAGCTGGGCGGTGGCCCGGCGGGAAGCGGCGCTGGCTCCGGGCCGGTGGACAGCATCGTTTTTGGCGCCCCGGGCACTAACCAGCCCACGGCGTCCTTCACCGAAAGCGAAGTGACGGCCGCGCAGGTGGACAGTTGGAAGCACGTCCCGGGCGTGGCAAGCGCCGAGGCCCTGGGCATCAGCCAGTCACGCCTCCAGGGCGGCGACGGCGGCACCACCAATGTGGCGGTGTTCGGCGTTGCCGACGACGGCCAGCTGGCGCCGTCGCAGGTCCGGGCGGGGTTGGTGGTGATCGGCGCGACCGTCGCCGCGGATCTCTCGCTCGACGTCGGGGATACGGCCACGGTGGGTGGCACTGACGTGACCGTCGCCGCCGTCGTGGATGACCAGTGGTATTCGCACACCGGGGTGGTGTGGACGGCGCTGCCCACCTGGGCCGAGGTGGCGCATGTAGCGCCGGCTGCCGGCAGCGCGCCGGGCAGCATCCCGGTGGCCACCGTCGTCGCCGTCACGTACCAAGACGGGGCCGTAGTGGACGGGGCGTCGGCGAATGCGATGGCGCGTACGGTCAGCACCAGCCTCACGGGTTCGTTCCAGGCGCTGGGTTCCTTCAAGAGCGAAAACGGGTCGCTGATGCTGATGCAGGCGTTCCTCTACGGGATTTCGGCGCTGGTGATCGTGGCGTTCCTGACGGTCTGGACAGTGCAACGCACCCGCGATATCGCCGTCCTCAAGGCCATGGGCGCATCCGGCGGCTACGTGCTGCGCGATGCCATGACCCAGGCCGCCATTGTGCTGCTGGCCGGCGCGGGCCTGGGCGGGGCGGTCGGAATTCTGGGCGGATTCGCCGCGGCACAGGCCGCGCCGTTCCTGGTCACGCCCGCCACCACGCTGCTGCCCGTGCTGGGAATTGTGGCCCTGGGCCTGGCAGGCGCCGCGCTGGCAGTACGCCGGGTGACCACCGTCGATCCGCTGATCGCCCTCGGTGGCAACTAATTCCTCTCCCTGAAACTCTTGAAAGGTACTCCCCCATGTCTGTAACTGCTGCTGCGCCCCTCACCCCTACCGCCGGCTCCGCCCTCACCCACTCGCTGACCCTCAGCAACGTCACCCTCGAATACCCGGACGGCGGCGGAACCATCAAGGCCTTGGACAGCGTCAGCCTCCGGGTCGCAGCGGGCCGGATCGTCTCGCTGGTGGGCCCGTCCGGCTCGGGCAAGTCCAGCCTCCTGGCCGTCGCCGCCACCCTGGTCCGCCCCACCAGCGGGGACGTGATTATTGGCGGGGTCAACACCGGAGGGCTGAAGGACAAGGAACTGACCGCGCTGCGGCGGGAGACGGTGGGCATCATCTTCCAGCAGCCCAACCTCCTGGCGTCCCTGACCGCCGTCGAGCAGTTGATGATTGGCCACCACCTGCGCGGCAAGTCCCTGAAGGCCGCGCGTTTGCGCGCCGCGGAACTTCTGGATCTAGTGGGCTTGGCTGAGTCCGCCGGCAAGCGGCCGCACCAGCTCTCGGGCGGGCAGCGGCAGCGGGTGAACATTGCCCGGGCGCTGATGGGTAGCCCGAAGGTGCTGCTGGTGGATGAGCCGACGGCGGCGCTGGACCACGCGCGCAGCGCGTCGATCGTCGGGCTGCTGCGCCGGGTCACCGACGAGTTCCAGGTGGCCACGGTGATGGTCACACACGACACCGAATTCGTCCCGCTGACCGACGCCGTCGCTGTAATGCGCGACGGCGGCCTGACCGCCCCGGTCGTGCCCGGCGCCTTACTTAGCGCCGGGGTCGCGGAGTAGGGTTCCGTCATGGACATCATCTTGGTACCCGGTTTCTGGTTGGACGCGTCGTCGTGGGAGAAGGTGACGCCTGCCCTGGAGGCGGCGGGGCACACAACCCATCCGCTGACTCTTCCCGGCCTTGAATCTGTGGACGCACGGCGTGGCGGCATCACTCTGAAGGACCATATTGCCGCCGTCGTAGACGTTCTGGACGGTCTCGACGGAAAGGTGGTCCTCGTGGGGCACTCCGGTGGTGGCGCGGTCATCCACGGCGTGGCGGACGCACGGCCGGACCGCGTTGCCCGGAATATTTACGTGGACAGCGGACCCCTGGGCGAGGGCGGCGTCATCAATGACGGGCTGCCCACCGAGGGCGACGACGTGCCCCTGCCGCCGTGGGATGGCTTCGATGACGCCGATCTGGTGGACCTCACCGATGAGTTGCGCGCGTCGTTCCGGGCGCGCGCCGTCCCCGAGCCCAGGGGCGTTGCGCATGGCCGGCAGCGCCTGCATGACGTCCGCAGGTACGATGTTCCGGCGACTGTGATCGCGTGCCAGTTCCCGTCGTCGCTCCTCACCGAATGGATCGACGCCGGCCATCCCTTCACCGCCGAGCTGGCCCGCATCCGCGACGTCGAGTACGTGGACCTCCCCACCGGCCATTGGCCCCAGTTTACCAAACCTGTGGAATTGGGCCAGGCGATCCTGGCGGCGGTGGAACGGGCGGGGTAACGCGGCGGATCTAAGCAGTGACATTGGCTGGTCTGCCGCGAGCTCAATTATCGGCTAAAAGTCAGGCCACTAAATAGCCTGACTTCAGGCTATAATCACGGTATGAAAACCGTGCCCCTTAGCGAAGCCAAGGACAAGCTTTCCGCACTCGTGGAGGAGGCGGACAAGACGCATGAGATCATCCAGATCACCCGCCACGGGCACCCGTCAGCGGTGTTGATGTCCGCTGACGACCTCGAGTCACTCCAGGAAACCATCCACTGGCTATCGCAGCCGGACATCAGGACAGATTTGGAACAGGCCCGGCGCGACATCGAGGCAGGGAACACCGTCAGCGGCGATGACCTGCGCCGCGAGTTTGGGCTACCGCCGAGGTGACTGAGGAACCTTCGAACGAGCAGGGCCCCTGGAGAATCGAAGTCACCAGCCCCGCGCTGAAGGGGTTTCGTCGGCTGCCGGAGAAGGCTGCTGCCGCAATTGTCGAATTCGTTACTGGAGTTCTGGCCGACAATCCCCGCCGGCTCAGCAAGCCCCTCACAAGTGAACTCCTGGGCCTGCGCACCGCACGCCGCGGTGACTACCGCGTGTTGTTCACCCTCGATGTTGAAGAGCACACCTTATATGTCCACCGCATCGAGCACCGCGCGGACGTCTACAAGCCTCGCTGACAAAGACCCATAGACGGTGCGCGAGTGTGGTCCGGGTCAGCGAATTCGATCCGGACCACGCCGCCTCTTGACCAGCCCCAGGCAAAGCACGGCCGCTGCAGCGGAAGCGGCCGCGACGATGCCGAAGGGGACGGCGTCGTTGGCGCCGCCGATGCCCACCAAGGGTGCGGCGATCCCTCCGAAGGCGTACCGGGCCAGCCCCAGCAATGAGGAGGCCGTCCCGGCGATATCGGGATAATCCTTGAGGGCAAGCGACGTGGCCGGCGGGCTGGTCACGGCAACCCCGCTGACCATGGTGAACAGGGACAGGACAATGGCAATCAGCGGCAGGTGCAGGACCGCCGTCGCCAGCAGTCCCGTGGCGCCGGCCGCCGTCATGAGCAGGCCCACGGTGAGCGTCCCCCGTTCGGACCACCGTTCAGCGAGCCGGCCACCGACGAACCCGAAGACCACAAAGCCCAGTGAATTCAGGCCGAACGCGAACGAGTAGCCCTGCGGGGAGAGCCCATACATGCCTTGGAGGATGTAGGTTGCGCCGCTCAAATAGGCGAAGACCGCCGAGTACGTGAAGCCGGTGATCAGCACAGCTCCGACGAACACCGGGTCAGCGAGGAGCCGGCGGAAATCCAGGAGCGTGTGGGAGAGGCCTCCGGTCACCCGCCGGTTCGCCGGCAAGGTTTCCCGGAAGATCCCCAATGACGCCACCAGGACCGCGACCCCGACGGCCGCGAGGAACAGGAACACTCCGCGCCAGTCCGTGACGGTCGCAAGTTGCCCGCCGATGACCGGGCCGATGATGGCGGCCAGTCCGCCGAGAACCGTGAGGCGGCCGTAGTAGCGGATCAGCTTGGCGCCCGAGTAGACGTCCCTCCCGGCGGCCTGCGCAATAACGATGCCCACGGCTCCGGCAAGGCCCTGGACAAACCTGGCGACGATGAGCGTCTCGACGGTCGGGCTCAGCGCACACAGGACCGACGTGACCGTGTAGGCAACGACGCCGACAAGCAGCGGAGTCCGCCTCCCGAGGCGGTCCGAGAGCGGCCCTGCC
This sequence comes from Pseudarthrobacter arbutini, assembly GCF_054510915.1. Taxonomy (NCBI): domain Bacteria; kingdom Bacillati; phylum Actinomycetota; class Actinomycetes; order Micrococcales; family Micrococcaceae; genus Pseudarthrobacter; species Pseudarthrobacter arbutini. Next base: position 46,982 of record NZ_JBTNDQ010000003.1, read on the forward strand.
ACCAATTGGCCGATGGCGAGGCCCAGCAGACAGGCTGTAATGGTCAACTGGGCCACCGACGTCGTGCTTTGCAGTTCAGCGGTGAGGGCCGGGAGGACTGGGAGGTAGAGGTCCATGGAGATGGGACCGAAGATGGTCAGCAGGCCGAGCACAACCGCCAGGGGCCGTCCCACCGCCTGCTCGCGTGCGGGAATGGTGGTTTCGACGGCGGTCACGCTGGCTCCGTTCTACGGGTTGGGGGCAAAGACTGGGCTTCACGTTCAATACAACGCGGTCATCCCCGTCCTAGCGAGGGCCCTGCCTATCAGGGGTCTGCCAGTACCCCTGCCCGAGCCCGACGGGCGTAGCTCCGCTTTTATGGCGCTTATGTACGTTTCGGCGGATTAGGACTAAAATAGGGTCATGAGTGAGATGACTGTGACCGACGCGCGGAGCCGGCTCTCGGAAGCGGTCGATACAGCGCGGGTGAATCATGAACCGGTGTACCTGCTGCGCCGGGGACGCCGCGTGGCCGCGCTGATCGACGCCGAGGATCTCGCCCGCTTGATCGAGGCTGCCGAGGACCTGGAGGATCTCCGCGCGGCGAGCTCTGCGCGGAGCGAAATGGCCGATACGGGCGAAGACCCCGTGCCTTGGGAGGAAGTCAAGGCGGAACTGGGCCTGGCGTGAGCTATGCCGTGCAGCTTGCTCCGGCCGCTGTCCGGCAGTTGCGCAAACTTCCGCCCGACGCGCGCCGACGCATCCAAGCCGCCATCGAACTGCTCGCCGAGACGCCGCGTCCCCCAGGAGCCAAGAAACTCTCCGGAAGCAGCGGCGACTGGCGTGTCCGGACCGGCGACTACCGGATCATCTACGAGATCCGGGACGCACAGCTGATCGTCCTGGTTGTCGCCATGGGCCACCGGCGCGACATCTACCAACATTAGGGTTTAAGAGCATGCGCGCTATTTGGTAGGCCCGAGCCTGAGGGCGTGGATCGCGCCCGGAGTGTGCAACGCTGGTTGCATGGATCTGGAGGTGTCGCCCGCGCTCACAATTCCGGCGTCGGAACTCCGCTGGCGGTTTTCGCGTTCATCCGGGCCCGGCGGTCAGCACGTCAACACGACGGACAGCCGCGCGGAACTCTCATGGAACATCGCCGGCTCCGCCGTGCTCACGGATGACCAGCGGCAGATGCTCCTCAGGCGGCTCGGACCACGCCTCATAGCCGGGGTGATCACCGTGACCGCCTCCGAGCAGCGCTCCCAGCTGCGCAACCGCGAGACCGCACTGGCCAAACTCGCCGACCTCGTGACTGATGGTCTGGCACCCGAAGGCCCCCGCCGTCGGGCGACCAAACCCACCCGGGGTTCGAACCGCCGTCGCCTCGCCGCCAAAGAACAACGTTCGGCGACGAAGCGGCAACGGCAGCGGCCGTCCGCCGAGTAGCGCGGCCCCCGGCCTGGCGCCGGCGGCCGTCCGCCGAGTAGCGCCGTCGAGCCCTATCCCTGCGGGTTTCCGCCCGTTGTGGCTGAGGCGGCGTCGCTGGCGCGGCGCACCCAGGTATGCGCAGCCCAGATGAACAGCAGCAGCGCCACGAGGACCAGCCCGGCGTGGCCGAGGTCGACTTCGGCAAGGAAGGTGGTCACCGGGTCGGTGAGTCCGAGCATCCCGTGCAGTACGCCTGCGATGGTGATGACCGAGATGAACAGTGCCGAGGCTGCAGACACACCCGTGATGACCATGTTGAAGCCGATCCGTCGCCGGGGATCCACCACGGCGCTCCGGTACATCTTCATCATCGCGACGCCGTTCACCGTGTCGCACAGTGTCATCGCCGCCATAAAGCCGAAGGGCAGGGCCATCAGCGCCACCGGGGAGATGCCGGCGAGGGCGGCCGTCGCCGTGAGGAGCAGGAACGCGATCGTCGAGGCCGTGTCGAAGCCGAGGCCGAAGAGGAATCCCAGCACGAAGATGTCGCGCGGGCGATTGACGCGGGAGAGCGGTTTGTCGAGCAGGCGTGCCACGAGTCCGGTCGGTGCCAGCGCCTCGCGGGTGACCGTTGCACCGTCCTTGACCCGGCGGTACAGCAATGCGGTACGTCGGAACGCGGCGGCGTTGTAAACACCGATGGTCAGCAGGAACAGACCCGAGACGGATGCCCCGGTAATGCTCAAAACCATGTTCGCGGACGAGCCGTCATTAAGTGCGTCCTGAATGATGCCGGCACCACTGACCACAAGCACCCCGGCAAGCACAACCACCATGCTGTGGCCCGTGCTGAAGGCGAAGCCCACGCTGACGGGGCTGCGGCCCTGGGCGGCGAATCGGCGGGTGGAGTTGTCGATCGCCGCAATGTGGTCCCAGTCGTAACTGTGCTTCACACCGGTCAGGTAAGCCGTGATGAGCAGGCCGAGCACCACAGGGTTGTGGTTTGTGCGCAGCGAATCGGCCAGCAGCGCGAGCATAACGATGTGGAGGGCGGCGACTGCTGCGAAGGTGACCGCCAAACGGCGGGCCGTCGGGAGGGCTTCCCGCTCGTGGTGGTTCAAGAGGGCTTTCATTTAGTACTTTCGAAGGTTGAGGCGGGGCTGGCCGTGCCAGCGGAATCGCAGAAAATCGACGCCGGCGCGGATGAGGGCGTCCAGCGGCTCGGTGGCGTGGGACAAGGCCCGGATGACCAGGCCGCCGTCGAGCAGTGACATTCCCAGGTTGCAGCCGCCGGCGAGCGGCAGCAACAGCTCGTTCAGCTCGTTCAGCAGTGCGGCGTCCACGCGGACATCCATGACCAGGAGGGAACCGACGTGCGTGTAGTCCTCAAGGAAGGCCATGCCGTTGATCGGCGCCGCTCCGGTCACTGGACGGGTCAACAGGTTGTCGAGCACCGCCAGGCGACCGTCGACCGAGATCTCGTTCCGCAGGCGGATTTCGTCATAGCCGAACAGCGTGCCGTCCGGGGACCAGCCCGGGGTGAGGATCTCGGCCATCACCAGCGAGGCGCTGCCGTGCATCTCCACCACTGTGGCCTGCCGGTACGTCGCCCCGCGGTAAGCGATCAGGGGGTCCGGCACAGATTCCAGGCTCGCGTTGGGGCCGAGCCGGATGTGCGTCCGCTGCTCGGCATGGGTCCCGGGAGTGCGGTAGACCTTCGTCGCGGACTGCGTGGTCAGCAGGAGCCGGGCCCCTGTTTCCACAGTGATGTCGATTTCATACTCGTCGCCACCGACGTACCCGCCCCCGGGATTGACCACCACGTAGCAGACCTGGCCGGTGTCATCGAGGTAGTGCGGGCGCAGGATGCGCAGCGCGCCCTGGTGGTACTGGCTCGTGGCGATGCAGCGGTCGCCCCGCACACCCACGGTGAGGGCGAGCGTACCGGCGACTTCGACGGCGGCGCGGCGCACCGGGAGTTCGGGCGCAGGCGCACCCGTCACTGGCGGAGGTCAAGCATGAGCACGTCGCGCCTGATCCAGTTGATGACGTGCTCCAGGCCTTCGTCGGTCTTGAGGTTCGTGAAGCAGTAGGGCTTGTTGCCGCGGAACTCGAGCGTGTCCGCCTCCATCACGGAGAGGTCGGCACCCACATACGGGGCCAGGTCCTTTTTGTTGATGATGAAGAAGTCGGACTTGATCATGCCCTGGCCGGCCTTGCGCGGGATTTTTTCGCCCTGCGCCACGTCGATGATGTAGATCGAGAAGTCCACCAGTTCCGGGCTGAACGTGGCCGAAAGGTTGTCTCCCCCGCTTTCGATGAAGACGACTTCGAGCCCGGGGTGGCGCAGCCGCAGCTCCTCCACAGCGGCCGAGTTCATCGACGTGTCCTCCCGGATCGCGGTGTGCGGGCAGCCGCCGGTTTCGATGCCGATGATGCGGTCCAGTGGCAGGATCCCGTTTGCCGCGAGGATCTTGGCGTCCTCGATGGTGTAGATGTCGTTGGTGATCGCGGCCATCGAAATCTCGGCGCTGAGGTGGCGGGTCAGGCGTTCCACGAGCTGGGTCTTGCCTGCGCCGACAGGACCGCCGACGCCGATTTTGATGAGTTTCATGGTGCTCCTTGCTACGTATTGGGTGCGGCGAACCGCGGACTGCTAAGACATAAACATGCGGACGCGCTGGCGTTCGTGGCGCATCTGGGCGATTTCGAGGCCCGGGGCCGTGATCCCGAAGTCGTCGGCATCGAGTGCCTGGATCCGGCGGACGGCATCCATGACCCTGGGATGCGTTCTCAGAAGCACACGCTGACCGGCGTCCTGACCGATGGGGATGGCCCGGATGGCGTTTTGGGTCAGCGACGTGACCGCCGTGAAGAGGTAGCTCGCGAGCAGTTCCTCCAGCGGGACGCCCAGCTGCCGGCCGGCGACGCCGAACGCGACGGCCGGATGCCCGGCGCAACGCCCGGATCCGACGTCGGCCGCGTAGCCCGCGAGCCGCGCACCTGGCGCCACGGTACCGGCGATGGCCAGCATCCGTGCGCCCATCTTGGTCCCCGCCTCGCGGACCTCACGGGGCAGCGCCGCCGCGGCGATCATCCGGTCGACACGGGCGATGTCGTCCGCCGAGGACGCCTCGAACGCCAGGCGCAGGGCGAAGCCGTCACTGTAGGTCAGCTGGATGCTCACAAACTGGCTCAGCCAGCTGGCGAAGCTCGCTTCGCCGTCGATGAGGCCACGTTCCAGGAACGTTTCCATACCGAAGGAATGGCTGAACCCGCCGGTGGGGAGCGCGGAATCAGAGAGCTGCAACAGCGGCAGCAGGTACGACGGCGGCTCGTTCACGTGCTCAGTGGGTGTGTTCGGCATGGCGGAACGGCACGGGCACCACACGTTCCTGGCGCGAGTACGGCACACCAACGTGGATCAGGTAGTCCTCGATCGTGTGGTCGTACTGCACCACCATCACCTCGGCGGCATATTCACTGTCGGCGTCGAAAAACTGCGCCTGCATGTGCCGGTTGCCGAGGTTGTGCGCCACAACCCCCATTTCACGGATGCTGCGCGCGGCGATAACAAGGACGTCGGTTGCCAGCGCAGTCACCACGATGACTGTTTTGTCGTCGCGGAACAGGATGTCGCCGTCGCGGAGATCGCGCACCGGGCCCGCAGCATCGCTGAGCCGGATGCCCAGTTCACGGCCATGGTCGGTGGTCACCCGCTGGATTTTCTTGACGAGTTCCGCGCTCGGCAGCAGGACCTGCTCCTCGTGGAGGCCGGCCAGTTCGTCGTCGGGGAGATCGTGCCGGTTGGCGATGACGTGGTCGATGATCATATATGCCCCCTTAGGGATATGTGTCTAAAAGAGGAAGTAGCGCTGCGCCATGGGCAGCACCGTTGAGGGCTCCGCCGTGATTGGCTCGCCGTCGACAGTCACCTCGTAAGTTTCCGGGTCAACGCCGATATCCGGCGTCTCGCCGTTGTGCTTCATATCTGCCTTGGTGAGGGTACGGACACCGCTCACCGGCCGGATCACGCGGCGCAGGCCCAGCTGCTCGGGGACTCCGGCGGCTATGGCGGCCTTGGAAAGAAACGTGATCGAGGAGGCATGTACCGCGGTGCCGAGCGCCCCGAAATTGCCGCGGAGGGTGCGTGGCTGCGGCGTTGGGATCGAGGCGTTGGGATCCCCCATAACGCTCATGACCGCTTGCCCGCCCTTGAGCACGAGCTCGGGCTTGACCCCAAAGAACATCGGGTCCCAGAGCACGAGGTCGGCGAATTTTCCCTCCTCGATGCTTCCGACCGCGTCCGCGATGCCGTGGGCGATCGCCGGGTTGATGGTGTATTTGGCCACGTAGCGCTTGAGCCGGAAGTTGTCTCCCACCGCGGGGTCGCCGTCGAGCTTTCCGCGTTGGCGCTTCATGGCGTCCGCTACCTGCCAGGTGCGCAGGACCACCTCGCCGACCCGGCCCATGGCCTGGGAGTCAGAGCTGGTGATGGAGAAGATGCCCATGTCGTGCAGCACGTCCTCCGCTGCGATGGTTTCCTTGCGGATACGCGAATCGGCGAAGGCCACATCCTCGGGGATGTCCGGGCTCAGGTGGTGGCAGACCATCAGCATGTCGAGGTGTTCGTCGATGGTGTTGACCGTGTACGGCAGTGTGGGATTGGTCGACGCCGGCAGGACGTTGGGCAGCGCCGCGATCTTGATGATGTCCGGGGCATGCCCGCCGCCGGCGCCTTCGGTGTGGAACGTGTGGATGACCCGGCCGCCGATGGCCCGGATGGTGTCTTCGACGAAGCCGCACTCGTTGAGGGTGTCGGAGTGGATGGCCACCTGCACGTCATACTCGTCAGCCACGCGCAGCGACATGTCGATCGAGGACGTGGTGGCGCCCCAGTCTTCGTGCACCTTCAGCCCGATGGCACCCGCCCGGATCTGCTCCGCGAGGGGCTCCATTGCGCTGGCGTGGCCTTTGCCGAGCAGGCCGACATTGATGGGGAGGTTCTCCACGGCTTGAAGCATGCGTGAAATGTGCCAGGCGCCCGGCGTCACGGTGGTGGCCTTGCTCGCGTCGCTCGGTCCGGTGCCGCCGCCGATCAGGGTGGTGACTCCCGAGGCCAGCGCCACGGGCACCTGGTCGGGGCTCACGAAGTGCACGTGCGTGTCTATGCCGCCTGCGGTGAGGATCTTGCCCTCGCCCGCGATGATGTCGGTGGCGACGCCGATGGTGATGTTCACGCCCCGGGAAATCTGGGGGTTGCCGGCCTTGCCGATTTTGAAGATGTGCCCGTCGCGCAGGGCCACATCGGCTTTGTAGATGCCGGTGTAGTCAAACACGATCACGTTCGTGATGACGGTGTCGGGAATGTCGTCGTCCCGGACCAGCTGCCCGTTCTGGCCCATGCCGTCGCGGATGACCTTGCCGCCGCCAAACACCACCTCTTCACCGTAGTTGGTGTGATCGTGCTCAATCTCGAGGAACAGATCAGTGTCGGCCAGGCGAACGGCGTCGCCCGTGGTGGGGCCGTAGAGGTCCGAGTACTGTTTGCGGCTCAGCTCGAAACTCATTTGGTGTCGTCCTGCAGGGAGGTCAGGCCGCGGCTCGGCTCGAGCGGGCCGTTGACGCGGTCCCGGAATCCGAACACCGCACGCTCGCCCGAGAGAGCGAGCAGGTTGACCGTCTTGGCATCACCGGGCTCGAAGCGCACAGCTGTGCCCGCCGGGATGTCCAGCCGGAAGCCGTGGGCCGCATCCCGGTCGAACTCGAGGGCATCGTTCACCTCGAAGAAATGGTAATGGGACCCCACCTGGATGGGGCGGTCACCGCGATTGATCACGGCCAGGGCGAGGGGAATGAGGCCAGCATTGCACGTGACGGGCTCGGGCCGGAGGATGTATTCGCCGGGTTTCATGGGTTCTCCTTCGCCTAGCGAATGGGGTTGTGTACGGTGACGAGCTTGGTACCGTCCGGGAACGTCGCCTCGACCTGGACGTCATGGATCATGTCGGCGACACCTTCCATGACATCTTCCCTGGTCAGGATGGTGGTGCCATAGCTCATGAGGTCGGCGACCCGGCGTCCGTCGCGGGCGCCCTCGACCAGCTCATAGGTAAGGATCGCGATGGATTCCGGATGGTTGAGCTTAAGTCCGCGCTTCTGCCGCCGTCGTGCAAGATCGGCAGCAACCACAATCATCAGTTTTTCGCTTTCGCGTGGCGTTAGATGCATAAAAAGCCTCCTAATCATTCGCGATAAATCGCGAGTTCCCACTCGTTATCTACAACCGGCCAAAGAGGCGACCGGGAGGCCCGTGGATGACTGAAGACTATCAGAATCATGCCAGGGCACCGCCAGCCAAAGCTGTCGAATCGCGCAGGTTAGGCCCGCACCCATGCCTTCACCAGCGCAACAAATTCGTCCTGCCGGGCTGCCGCCGCTTCCGCGCTTGGAAAAATCACCTGGCCGCGGTCCTGCCCGATCATTTCCAACAGCCCACTCCATTTAGAGGCATCAAAAGGAAAGTCATCCACGATGGTCTTCGCGCCGCGGTGAAAAATCAGCTGAACGTGATGAAGCGGCCGCAAGTTGAACGTGACTCGGTCGACAGAGTTGAAGCAGAAGCTCGGCGCCCTCCACTTAATGCGCTCCGTGATTGCGTCATCCGCGTCCAGGATGGCGACCCGAAGGCGCTCGATCACCGGCTTCAGCGGGTGGTCCAGTGACTCAAGAAAAGAGTCAACCGCCGGGTTTCGATTTAGTGTCATGAAGCATAGTCAAACACTTTCCTCTGATCGTGGCCGTTTCAATTGAGCTGGGCAAGAAACTCGACAAGGACTACGAGAACAAAAGCCTGGAGGAAGTCCTGGACGCCCCGCCGTCCGCCCTGGCCGGCCTCACGGACGAGCACGCTGAAGTCCTCGCCGGCCTCGGGATCAAAACGGTGCGGGAGCTCGGCAGCAACAAGTACTTCGCCCTGGCAGGCGTCCTGGTGGCCCTGTCCAACCACGTCGACTGAAGCACCTCCACACGCCAGGAAGGTCCGGCCGCGTGAGAACGCCGGCCGGACCTTCCTTGTTAACGGAAGACTAGAGTTTCCGCCTAGTCCCGCTCAGCCGATCAGCGCCAGCACGGCCCCTGCGTTCACGATCCCGCCGGCCTGGGCCCTGACATCGGTGACCGTCCCGGCGCGGTGGGCGGTCACCTGGGTCTCCATCTTCATCGCCTCAAGAACGACGACGGCGTCCCCCGCCGAAACGTCGGCGCCCGGCTCCACGAGCCACTTGACCACGGTCCCGGCCATGTCGGCCCGCAGCTCGCCGGGATCAGCGGCACCTGCCGCAGCTCCGCCGTCGGCAGCGCCATCCAAACCAGCCCCGTCAAGGGAGAGACCCGCCGGAACGGCCGCGCCGGAGCGCGCCCAGCCATCCAGCAGGTCAGCGGGCAGGCCGACGGCGAGGCGCCGGCCGTCGACGTCAACGGTAATAGTGCGGCGCTCACCGTCCGGAACGGACGTGCCGAACTCCGGATCCGCCGCAATGGAATCCGCGAAGTCCGTCTCGATCCAGCGGGTGTGGATGCCGAGCGCGGTCTCGGACGTGAAGTCCGGCGCCTGGACCACGGCCCGGTGGAACGGCAGGACGGTGGCCACGCCGGTGATCTCCATTTCGGCGAGGGCGCGGCGGGCCCGGCGGAGCGCCTGCTGGCGGTCGGCGCCGGTGACGATCAGCTTGGCCAGCAGCGAATCGAACTGCGGTGCCACGATGGAGCCGGAGCGGACCCCGGAGTCCAGCCGGATGCCCGGTCCCGTCGGGCCGCTGAAGGTCGCGATGGTTCCGGGCGACGGCAGGAAGCCCCGGCCCACGTCCTCCGCGTTGAGCCGGAACTCGAACGAGTGGCCGCGCGGTATGGGATCGGCGGTGAAGCGCAGCGGCTCGCCAGCGGCAATCCGGAACTGCTCCTGGACCAGGTCCACGCCGGTGGTTTCCTCGGTGATGGGGTGTTCCACCTGCAGGCGCGTGTTCACCTCAAGGAACGCGACGGTGCCGTCGGCGGCCACGAGGAATTCCACGGTCCCGGCCCCCGAATAGGAGGCTTCGCGGCACACTGCCTTGGCGGCGTCGTAAATCTGCTGGGTCTGTTCTTCGGTCAGGAAAGGTGCGGGAGCCTCTTCCACCAGTTTCTGGTGCCGGCGCTGCAGCGAGCAGTCGCGGGTGCCCACCACCACCACATTGCCGTGCTGGTCCGCCAGGACCTGGGCCTCCACATGCCGGGGCCGGTCAAGATAACGCTCCACAAAGCACTCGCCACGGCCGAAGGCGACTACCGCTTCGCGCACCGCGGAATCGAAGGACTCCTCGATCTGGTCCATCTCGCGGACCACTTTCAGCCCTCGCCCGCCGCCGCCGAAGGCCGCCTTGATGGCGATCGGCAGGCCGTGCTCCTCGGCGAACTCGCGGACCTCCGCGGCCGAATCCACCGGACCGTCGGTGCCGGCCACCAAGGGGGCGCCGGCGCGGACGGCGATCTCGCGCGCCGTGATCTTGTTGCCCAGCTGCCGGATTGCCTCCGGGCTGGGCCCGATCCAGGTCAGGCCGGCATCCAGGACCGCCTGGGCAAAGCCGGCGTTTTCGGACAGGAAGCCGTAGCCGGGGTGCACCGCGTCCGCCCCGGACTCCGCGGCCACGCGCAGCAGGTTGGGGATATCGAGGTAGGTTTCCGACGGCGCGTTGCCGCCCAGGCTATACGCCTCGGTGGCGGCGCCCACGTGCATGGCGTCGGCATCAACGTCCGCGTAGACAGCCACGGACTCCAGTCCGGCGTCCTCGCAGGCGCGGGCGATGCGGACGGCGATTTCTCCGCGGTTGGCGATCAGGACCTTGCGCATCAGTTGCTCACTTTGTCTGGGGAAATGTCTGGGGAAGAATGGGAAAAGCCGGTGGGCAGCCCGTAGCCGGGAGCCCAGCGGAACCGGATGGACCCGCCGATGGGAACCTGGGCGGCCAGGTCCAGCTGGTGGTCCACCACCACGCCGATCACGGGGTAGCCACCGGTGATGGGGTGGTCGGCCAGGAAGAGTACGGGCTGTCCCTCCGGCGGGATCTGGAGCGCGCCGGCCATGGTTCCCTCGCTGGGCAGCTCCCCGTCCCGGCTTCGGCTGAGCGGCTGGCCGTCCAAACGCATGCCCACGCGGTTCGAGCGGGGCGTCACTGCCCAATCCTGGGCGCAGAGCGATTCCAGTGCTGCGGCGTCGAACCAGTCATCGCGAGGTCCGGGAACGATCTCCAGGACCGTGACGCCGGTGTCCGGGAAGTCAGGCTGCAGCTCAGGGTTGCCCACCACGTTGGAGGACGTGGCGGCGCCGGCTCCCAGCAGTTGCCCGGCGGCCAGCGGTGCAGGTCCGATCCCGGACATGGTGTCCGTGGACCGGCTCCCCAGCACCGCATCGGCTGCTGCGCCGCCGCGGATGGCCAGGTAGCTGCGGAAGCCGCGCTCGGGTGCGCCGATGGTCAGGATCTCGCCGTCCAGCAGGGCAAACGCCGTGGCCATGGGCACCTCGCGTACCTGCTCGGACCGGTCAAACGCCGAACGGTCAGCTTCGTCCTCCGCAGCATCTGAGTCGGGAACGTCCGACGGCGTCACTACAGTCAGTGCCGAGGGCGCGCCAGCCACTGCCAGTACCTGGTCCCCCACGGCCTGCACGCGGAGCCCGCCGGCAACGAATTCGACGACGGCGGCCGACGGGTCGTTGCCCACGAGCCGGTTGGCGCGGCGCAGGGAGGAGCGGTCCAGTGCCCCGGCTGAGGAGACCCCGAGCCCGGCGTGACCGGGGCGGCCGAGGTCCTGGATCAGGCTCTGGAGTCCGGGCGACAGGATCAGCAGGCCGGACTGGACCTCCGATTCCTCGGAACCCGGGGCTTCGGAATCCGCGGCAGCAGCATGCGGCGCCGTAACTTCAATGAGCTCGCGAACCGCACTGAACTGCACGCGGTCGCCGGGCGCGGCCAGGGCCGGCTGCTCCCGGCTGAGGTCCCACATGGGCGCCGCGGTGCGGCCGATCAGCTGCCAGCCGCCCGGGGACTTCCGCGGGTACACGGCCGAATAGTTGCCCGCCAGGGCCACGGAGCCTGCGGGGACGGCCGTCCGGGGCGAACTCCGGCGCGGGACTTCGAGCACCTGGTTCTCCCCCACCATGTAGCTGAAGCCCGGCGCGAAGCCACCGAACGCCACCGTCCAGACCTGCCCGGTGTGGGCCGCGATGACGCCGTCGGTGCCCAGCCCGGTGAGCCGACCCACTTCGGCGAGGTCGTCGCCGTCGTACACGGCCTCAATCTGCACCAGCTTGCCTTCGGCGTGGGACCGGACCGTCAGGTCCATCTCCAGCAGCCGGGCCGCCATCCGGCGGGCGGCAGCGGGTGAATCCGCCTTGACCATCACGGTTTCGGCGGCCGCCAGGACGTCCACCTGGCCGGGCAGCGGCTCCTCCAGCAGGAGAGCCTGCAGGGCCAGGACGTCGTGGAGCCCGGAGAGTTCGGCGAGCACCGCCGTCGTACCTACCTGCCTGACGGCGAGCACCCGGGCTGCGGCAGCTGGCTTACTGACTGTTTCCATGGGGATCAGGCCGCGCCGCTCAGGCGTGGCTCTCCTGCGCGTCGTCGCGGTGCAGCAGGCGGAGGTCCTCTTCCGGCTGCGGGTCGCGGCCGAGGCGCATGCCAACGATCGTGATGATGGCCGTCAGGAGGATGTACCCGGCGATGAGGTACCAGCCGCCGGACGCTGCGCCGTAAAGGGCGGTGAAGATCAACGGAGCCACAGCGCCGCCGATGACGCCGGCAAGGGTGTAAGCCAGGGAGCTGCCGGCGTAGCGGAGGCGGGCCGGGAACTGCTCGGTGATGAAGGCTGCCTGCGGGCCGTACATAAAGGCGTGCAGGGCCAGTCCGATCACCACGCCGATGATCAGCATCACCACGGACTTGCCCGCGATCATCAGGAAGAACAGGGGAATGTAGACGGCGGTGGCGGCAGCGGCAATGCCGTAAACCCAGCGGCGGTTGAACCGGTCGGTCAGGGCGCCGGCGAGCGGGATGAGGAAGAGCTGGAACGCGGAGCCGATGAGGATGGCGGCCAGCACGTTGCCGGTGGTCATGCCCAGTTCCTTGGTGGCGTAGACGGCCACAAAAACGGTGAAGAGGGCGTACAGGACGTCCGGGCAGACGCGGGACAGGGCGGCGGAGATCAGCGCACGGGGCTGGGTGGTGAAGACTTCCTTGATGGGCGCCTTCGGCTGGTCGCCGTGGGCCGCGATGGCCTTGAAGACCGGGGTTTCCTCGAGCTTGAGGCGGATGATCAGGCCGAAGACCACCAGGAGGGCGGAGGCCAGGAAGGCTACGCGCCAGCCCCACGAGAGGAACGCTTCGGTGCTCAGCGAGGCTGCCAGGATGGCAAGCACGCCGTTGGCCATCAGGTTGCCGGCGGGCGGGCCGATCTGGGCTGCCGAGGACCAGAAACCACGCTTGTTGGGGTCGCCGAATTCGCTGGACAGCAGCACAGCGCCGCCCCATTCGCCGCCGACGCCGATGCCCTGGGCCAGGCGCAGCAGCACCAGGATGATGGGGGCCCAGATGCCGATTGCGGAGTAGTCAGGCAGCGCACCGATGAGGACGGTGGCGACGCCGATCAGCACCAGGGTGAAGACCAGGACGTACTTGCGGCCCACCTTGTCGCCGAGCCGGCCGAACACGATGCCGCCGATGGGGCGGGCGAGGTAGCCCACCGCGAAGGCGGAGAAGGACAGGAGGAGGCCCACGAACTCATCGTCCGAAGGGAAGAAGATCTTGGGGAAAACGAGGGCTGAGGCCACCGAGTAGATGGCGAAGTCGTAGTACTCAAGCGACGTGCCGGTGAGGCTGGCGACGTACGCCTTGAGCGCGCCGGGCGGCGGCTTCCTTGCCGCGGCCTTTGCGGCCTTGTTCGTGCTGGTCATGGTTTCCTCCGGGGGATGAGGGGTGGTGCGGGGGGGCCTGTGTGCGGCCATGGGATGGGGCTAGAGGAACGAGCCGATGCTCACGCCGGCGTCGCCGAGAGCGGACTTCACTGCAGTGGCCATTGCTACGGCCCTCGGTGAGTCACCATGCACGCAGATGCTTTCCGCGCGGATTTTGAGGGTGGACCCGTCAATGGCGCGGACGGAGGATTCCGTGGCCATCCGTAGGACATGTTCCCCCACTTGTTCCGGATCCTCAAGGACTGCTCCGGGGAGGGAGCGCGACACCAGGGTGCCGTCCGGGTTGTAGGCCCGGTCCGCGAACGCTTCGGTCACGGCGCGCAGTCCGGCTGCTTCGGCAAGCCGCAGGACTTCCGAACCGGGGAGGCCGAGGATCGGAAGGTTGGGGTCAACCGATTTCACGGCGTCGACGACGGACTGGGCCTGCGCTGTGTGTGTGACGATGGCGTTGTACAGTCCGCCGTGCGGCTTCACATACTGGACCCGGGCTCCCTCAACGGCCGCCAGAGCCTGCAGGGCACCGATCTGGTACACGACGTCGTCGGCCAGTTCCGTGGGGCTGATGTCCATAAAACGGCGGCCGAACCCGGCGAGGTCCCGGTAGCCGACGTGGGCGCCGATGACAACGCCGGCAGCAGCAGCCTCGCGGCAGGTCCTGCGGATGACGCTGGGATCGCCGGCGTGGAATCCGCAGGCCACGTTCGCGCTTGAAACCGAGCCGAACATCGCCAGGTCATCGCCAAGGCTCCAGCGTCCGAACGACTCGCCGACGTCGCTGTTCAGGTCAATCGTTGCCATTTGTGATCCCCGTCTCATGGAGTGGTCCTACTAGAATGCACTAAATTTACGGATTGTTCAACAATCCTTCGATTCAACAATGTGACGATCGTGTAAATTCTCGAGTATGGCCTCTTCAGAACCGATCGTCCCCTCTTCCCGCGCTCCCTTGAATGGAACCGCGACGCGGACCGCCTCAGGCCGCCTCCGGGTGGCCGTCCCGTCCGTGGCTGAGCGGGTGGCGGATGAACTCCGCCTTCAGTTGGCGGAGGGGGCGCTGCTCCCGGGAACGCGGCTCACCGAATCCACCATCGCCGAGGACCTGGGCGTCTCCCGCAACACGGTGCGCGAGGCCTTCGTTGAACTTGCCAGCGAACGCCTGGTGGTCCGCCATCCCAACCGCGGCGTCTTCGTGGCAAGCCTGGAGGCAGGGGACGTCCACGACGTCTATACCGTCCGTCGCGCCATCGAGGTCAGCGCGCTGCGTGCCGGAGGCAGCCCGGAGGACGTGGCCGCTGTCCGGGCCGCCGTCGAGGAAGGCAAACGAGCTGCGGCAGCCGGTGACGACGAAGCCCTGGGCACCGCCAACCAGCACTTCCACGGCGCCATTGTGGCCATGGCCGGAAGCCCGCGGCTGAACAGCATAATGGGCCAGGTCCTGGCCGAGATGCGCCTGTTTTTCCACAAGGCCACCGTGGACGCGCAGTTCTACCAGCACTACTTGCCGGACAACGAAGCGATCTGCCTGGCCCTGGAAGCCGGGGAACTGGACCGTGCGGCTGACCTGCTTCTGGCGTATCTGGACCGCTCCGAATACAACCTGAGCGAAGTGCACGGCGAAGCAGGAACAGACTGAGCCGTTAGGCTGGACGAATGATACGCCGCCTTGCCGCCTTGTCCGCCGTCCCCCTGATGCTCCTCCTGTCCGCCTGCGGATCGGTCCAGGAGGTCGCTGAAACCACCGCGAACGATGCCGCCTCCAAGGTGGCAACCGCAGCCACGGACGAGGTCCGGAAGCAGGTCTGCACCGTCGTGGAGGACGGGCTGGTCAGCGTCCAGGACAAGGCATTGCTGGGCGGGCTGGTGTCCGCCGCGGACACTGCCGGGGTGCCCGCGGAAATTACGACGCCGCTGGGCCAGATCGCCGAAGCCGGAGACCAGGTGCCGGCTGAGTCAGTCGCAGCACTGACGGAAGCCTGCTCGGCCTAGTTCCCGGCCGCCTCTGTTAAGGCAACGCGGGGTCACTTCCGGCCCAATAACCAGGGATTATTGGGCAGGGAGTGACCCCGCGTTCCTCACAAGCTAGCGCTTGCCCTTTTTGCGTGAGCCTTTGCCGCGGCCCTTGTCCGGATTCGGCGCGTAACGCTGGGCCACCTTCGGTTTTTTGACCGCGGGACCACGCCTGTCCGGCTTCGGCTCCTTCTTGGGCTTCTCCTGCTGGGCCGAGGGCTGCCGGGAGCTCGCCGCGGTGCGGCCGCGGACAATCCCGATGAACTCCTCAATGATGTCGTCCGAGGAGTCGCTGGGCCAGGCCAGCGCGATCTCCGTGACCGGGGCACCCGTCAGCTTGCGGGCCACGGTGTCCTTGACGTTGAAATGCCGGGCCACGGACATGGGCAGGATCACCAGGCCCGCACCGGATGCCACCACCTGCATGGCCGCTTCCGGACCACCCATGTCGGCGACGTCCAGGAAAGTCTCTGCCGACAGGTCGGCCAGGGCCACTTCCTCAAACACTGAAATCTCGTGCCCCTTGGGCGCCACCACCACGGGCTGCTCCTCATACAGGGGGATCACGTTGAGGCCTTCGCGCTCCACCGGAAGCCGGACAAAGCTGAGGTCCGCGGAACCGTCGCTTAATACCGAAAGCTGGGCGCCGTCGTCGGACATAAACGACTCCAGCGGGATGTCCAGCACGCGCTCTTCCCAGCGGCGGATCCACTTGCCCGGGGTCACGCCGGCCACATAGGCGAAGCGGAGCACACGGGGCGCCTCCTGCTCCGGCGATTCGTCGGGGCTGGCGTTCTGCGGGGATTCATTGTCTGCGGGCACGTCTTCACAGTACCGCCCGCGCGGCCCCGCAATGCCGGAACCCGTGCGGGGTTGGTACAGAGGTGGTGCTGAGATGGCGCAGCGCTGGTGCTGAGTTGGTGCCTTTCAGGCAGGCAGCCGGATACCCTTGAACCATGACCTCTGCAAACTCCCAGTCCATGAAGCCGGCCACCGTTGCCAAGAAGCTTGGCATCTACCTGCCGGCAACACCGCAGGAGTTCCAGGATTCAACCATCAGCCGCGCCGATTTCGCCGAACTCCAGTCCAACCCACCGGAGTGGCTCGTGGAGCTCCGCCGCAACGGCCCCCACCCCCGCCCGGTGGTGGCCCAGAAGCTGAACGTCTCCATCAGCGGCCTGGCCCGCGGCGGTGTTGAGGAAGCGCTGACGACGGCGGAAATCACCGCGCTGCTGCAGGCTCCCCCGGCATGGCTCGTCACCGAGCGCTCCACGCACGCCGCCGTCCGCACCGAAGCCCAGCGCGTCAAGGACGAAGCAGCCAAAAAGGACGCCAAGAAAGCCCGCGCCCAGGCCGAGTAGCCTCCGCTTTCTGAGTTGCCTGCGCTTTTCCTAGGCTTGTCCGCGGATCCGAACCTTGAAGGTTCGGATCCGCGGACAGGCCTCTGTTGTTTCTGGAGGAAAGTCAGCCCTGCGACGTCAGTCCTGGTGCAGCTGCACGAAGTTGCCGCAGCCGTCGTCGAAGACTGCACTGATCCCGGACGGGCCCTCGGACGGTTCGCCCTGGAATGTCACCCCGGCAGCCACCAGCCGGTTGTACTCGGCCTGCACATCCGGAACCCCGAAGGTGATGGCCGCGATCCCGGCGTCGTGCAGTGCGTTCATGTAATTGGCGCCGATCGGGTTGTCGCTGGGCTCCAGCAGCAACCCCACCGAACCGGCGTCGGAGCCCGGATCCTTGATGATGAAGAGGTTGTACTCGGGCATCCCCATCAGCGTCTCGAACCCGAGGGTCCCGGTGTAGAACGTGTGGGCGGCGGCTGGATCCTGGACATGGATGCTGCACATTTTCAGTCTCATGGTCCCAAGCTACCCGGCCCGCAGCAGGCGCAGGAACCTCCAGTCCGGCAACCGTGCCCGTATGCCGGTCCCGCCATTGACCCCGGTGGCCGGAAGGGATGCAATGGAAGGAGCAACCCGGAATCCTGGGCCGGGCCTGACGCGGGGAGGTGCCGCAGTGCCGGCATTTGCAGAATCCGTCCTGTTTGGAGCATTGCAGCTGAGTTTCTGGGGTGCGGTGCTGGTGTGCGCGGTGGCTGCCACCGTCCTGGCTGTCCGCCGGCATTCGACGGCGGACCCTGCCGTCCGGGCCCCGGACCCCGTGTTCTGGGACGTGTTTATGGGCTCGGCCGTGGCACTTCCGGCGATCCTTATTCCCACACTCGCGTCACCGTGGTCCGGCGTAGTCCTCGCCGCGCTCGGCGCAGGGGCGGGCGTGGCCGCCTACCGGGGCAGTCCCCAGATCCTGGCGTGGCAGGAACGCCGCCGCCAGCTGCGGCAGGACCGGCCCGTCCTCACCGCGGCGCAGGCTGAACATGACGCACTCCTGGCCCGGTGGAGCCGCTACGAACTGGACCCTGCCAGCAGCATCGACTACCCCGCCATGACGGACGTCCGGCTGCCCGAAACTTCCGCGCTGATCCGCGCCATGAGGGAGGCCGAGCAGCTGCGGGCCGTGCCGCACCAAGGGTACGCTCCCGCCGTCGTCCGCTTTGGCCTTGCCCTCGCCGCGGCGGAACGGGCGGCCGGGATCCCTGCGGAACTCCCCGCCGTCGGACATTAACTGCTGTGTCGCCGCCACTGGAGTCCGGCGGCAGGGCGCCGTAGCATCCGAGGATGGAACCCACAGAAGCGGAAATCCGTGACCAGTTCGGCAGGCGCCTGGAGGATAAGGGGGCCTGGCGGCAGGCCATCACCCTGGAAGCTGCCGGGGAACTGACTGCGCGGTGGCTGGAGGGCCATAGCGAATACCAGGCCGCCACCTTTACGGTCCGCTACGACGCCGAAACAGAACCGATCGCCACCGAGCTTGCCGCCCTCAACAGGAACGGGCTGTTCACCAAGGAATCCCAGCCCGGGATGCGGACCGGCAACTCCGCCCAGCGGCAGTACGTGACCGGCTTCTGCAGTGCAGAGGCGGCCGTGGAGCTTCTGGCCCTTTCCACCCGGACTGAGCTGGTGACCGTGGCCCATGCCCCGGGCGAGGCCAGCAGCGCCGCCATCCCGGTAACGCTCGACGGCGACGAGGTAGTTACCGTCCTCGGCTCCAGCGAGACTCCGGTGCAGGAAGAGCAGATCCAGGACTGGGCGGAGGAAACCAACGAAACACTGGCGCTCCTGCTCGCCGACTCCTGGTATGTGGAGATCCTGGATCCGGTCTGGGGCCGCAATGACGTGCTGCTGCCCGCCGTCCTCGCCGCGCTGACAGTGGTGCCGTAGCCCGCAGCATTTAGGTGTCCGAAGTACCGGCCTTGACCGCCAGGACCGGGCGGTCCGCCTGCATCAGGATCCGTTGCGCGTGGCTGCCGAGGATGAACTTGCCCACCTGCGTGCGGTGGCGCAGGCCGATGACGATCAGGGACGCATCGGCCTCCCGGGCGAATTCCAGGAACTCGTCGGCAAGATCGTTCAGGTACGGCGGCTGGATGACGGTGGCCTTCACGCCGGCTTCGGTGGCGCGGCTGGCTGCCTGGGCGAGGACGTCGTCGGGCGCCACTGACTTGTCCACCAACGCGCCTTCCCTCGCCGAGTTGACGATCACCAGGTCCTCGTTGCGGAGCTTGGCTTCGGCGATTCCTGCCGTCAGTGCGGCTTCTCCTGCGGGTGTTGGAACGAATCCGACGACGATGCTCATACCTTCTCCTTGATTTCAGGCATAACGGCTGGGGTGGCCAGGGACTTGCGCTTGGCGATGGCACCGCGGATGGCCGGGAGAACCGCTACCAGGACAAAGACCAGCAGCAGCGTGGCCGAAATCGGGCGGCCAAAGAAGCCCATGGGATCGCCGCCGAAGACCAGCAGCGAGCGGCGCATCGAGCTTTCCAGCAGTTCACCGAGCACAAAGGCCAGTACCAGTGGACCAGGTTCGAAACCGAACTTTTTCATGAGGTAGCCCACGATGCCGAAGACAACCACCAGGGTGACATCGAACATGCTGTTGTTGATGGTGTAGGCACCCAAGAGTGTGATCAGGGCAGTGACGGGCGCCAGGATGGCGGCCCGGACGCGGAGGATCTTCACGAAGATTCCCACCAGCGGCAGGCTCATGATCAGCAGCAGGATGTTGCCGATGTACATGGAGTTCACCACGCCCCAGAACAGCTCCGGGTTCTGTTCCACCAGCTGCGGGCCGGGGGTTACGCCCTGGATCAGCAGCGCGCCGAACATCAGCGCCATGGTGGCGTTGGCGGGGATCCCGAGGGTCAGCAGCGGAATGAAGGACGAGGTGGCGGCAGCGTTGTTGGCTGTTTCCGGCCCGGCCACACCTTCGGGTGCGCCCTTGCCGAATCGCTCGGGCTGCTTGGCGCGCTTTTTCTCCATGGCGTAGGAGGCCATGGACGCAATCGTGGCGCCGCCGCCGGGCAAGATCCCGAGGAAGAAACCCAGGACGGATCCCCGGCCGATGGCGCCGGAAGCCTGCTTGAGGTCCTGGCGGGAGGGCCAGACGTTGGTGACTTTCGACGGCGCTTTGGCGGCCCGATGCCGTTCCTCCACGTTGTAGAGGATCTCGCCGAGGCCAAAGATGCCCATGGCGATCGGCACAAAGTCGATGCCGTCGGCCAGTTGCAGGCTGCCGAACGTGAAGCGGCTTTCGCCGGTGAAGATGTCCCGGCCAACGGTGGCCAGCAGGAGTCCAAGGGCCGCGGCGTTGAGCGCTTTGGCTTTCGATCCGCTGCTGATGGTGGCCACCAGGAGGATGCCGAGCATCGCCAGGGCGGTGTATTCGGGCGGACCGAAGTCCAGCGCGAAGCTCGCCACGAGGGGCGCGAGGAAGGTCAGGCCGATGATAGCGGCGGTTCCGCCGATGAAGGAGCCGATGGACGCCAGGCCCAGCGCCGTGCCGGCCTTGCCCTGTTTGCCATCTGGTAGCCGTCGAAGACGGTGACCACGGAGGACGCTTCGCCGGGCAGCCGCAGGAGGACCGAGGTGATGGTGCCGCCGTACTGGGCACCGTAGAAGATGCCGGCCAGCATGATGATCGCGGTGACGGGCTCCACGTTGTACGTGAGCGGAAGAAGGATGGCGATGGTTGCCGCGGGCCCCAGGCCGGGCAGCACACCGATCAGCATGCCGATCACCACGCCAAGCAGGCAGTACAGGAGGTTGGTGGGCTCCAGGACAACGGCAAATCCGTTGATGACGGGATTCAGAAAATCCACGGGGGTCTCCTAGAAGAGATGGGGGATGGAGGTTTGGAGCGCGAGGACGAAGATGGCGTAGAAGGAAATCACGACGCTACGGTCATCCACAACCGGATGTACTGGAAGGACGTTAAATTCAACACCTGCCTTTTCAACTCCACCTCGCACTGGGAGGACATGGGCTCCACCGCCAAGGCCGACCCCACCACCACGGTCAGGAACATGACGTTCGAAAACTTCAAGGTAGAGGGCATGACCAACTGCGCCATCCGCGTCTACGCCCTATCCAATACCGAGAACATCAACATTAAGAACCTGAACATCGATGCCTGGAATGGTCTCGACTGGACCTCGCAGGTCAGCCACCTCAAGCGCTACACCAACCCCGCAGGTGAAAAGGTCACCATCGGCAACGAGGTAACTGACAGCAAGGGCCTGGCACTGGAAAACTACTCCGTGGGCGGCGAAGTCATCGAGAAAGCCGGAGGCAACTGGGCCGACTACCAGCTGGGACGCCTCGGTTTTGATGGCGAGAATTGGGACAGCTGGAACGCCTGGAAGTCCACCCCCTAGACCAGGGCGAATAGAAGAAACCCCGGGCCGAGTACCGCAGGTTCGTCTACCCGGCCCCGAATGCCTGCTGGCAGCTGGATGCCACCGAGTACGTGCTCACCGGTGGGCGCAAGTGCGTGATCTTCCAACTGCAAGATGATCATTCACGCCTCGCGGTCGCCTCCCACATAGCATCCGGTGAAACGAGCGAGGCGGCCCTGGCGGTCGTGGCCAAGGGCATCGCAGCCCATGGGGTGCCGCAACGGTTGCTGACCGATAACGGGATCGCGCTCAACCCCTCACGTCGCGGGTGGGAAGGTCGGCTGGTCACCTATGTGTCCTCGCTCGGGGTCGAGGCGATCACCGGAAAACCGTATAAACCGACCACGCAGGGAAAGAACGAGCGGTTTCATCAGACCCTGTTCCGGTGGCTGGACAAGCAGCCCCTGGCCCATACCCACGAAGAGCTCCAAGCCCAGGTCGACCGGTTTGACCTGATCTATAACACCGAGCGCCCGCACCAGGGATTGCCGGGGCGTATCACCCCGCGGCAGTCGTGGGACGCCACGGCCGTCGCCGAAGCGCCCCGGCCGAAACCATTGCCGGTTCTCCCCGGACCGCAGGTGCCGGGGCAGGTGGCCGATCCTCCGGGCGCTACCGGACCGGTGGCCGACGTTGGTGCGGAAGCAGCGGAGCTCACCACGACGGAGCGGGCTCAAACACCTCCCGAGACCGACCCGTCGCAGAAAATCAGCGGCAGCATCGCCCACCCGGCAGCCACTGGTAGCCGGAAGCTGCGGGTCTATCCCAACGGCGTGGTCGGCATCGGCAGGACCCTGTACTCGGTGACCAAGCGGATGGGCGGACGAGTCGTCATTGCCGCCTGGGACCTTGACGGTGTCGTGCTCGCCAATACCGAAGGAGAGGTCCTTGCAGAGTACTTCTGGCCGCCCGAAGGAACCGCTTACGTCGGGATGAGCAAGGCACGCACCCACTTCCGCAGGTAGGCGGGCAAGGAAAACTGTTACCGCTGTCCAGAGACAGCAAGTGTCACCGAAGTCCTGAGGCGGAACTGTCACCAAACTCCGGAGACATCACACTGTTATCTTGCAGAACTGTCACCGATGTCCTGCGAGATAACAGGGCGAATTAAAACCAGTTTGTGAAACGAAGCGGGCAGCAGCCCTTGCCGAGCTGCTGCCCGCCTCATCATCAAAGTACGACCAGCATGGTCATCAACAACAAGACAAGGACGTACCATCGGCGGAGTCGTACAAAGGCCCGGGCACCACGCAGGCACAACCTGTCCCGGTACGGCGGCTCTGTCAACTTCGACATCTACCTTCTTCACCAAAGCGCGCCCGCCGGCAATGGCTGTCACCCTCACACTGGGTCTCTCAACGGCGACAACGGCCTTGGACCGGAAACAAAGCCAGATTCGATGTGATCGCCATCTCCCCAGCCATCTATTCACCATCCTAGGAGGGCTCATGTCCCGCGACGCCCATAGGCCGCCCGCCCACGAGGACGGCCTCATCACACCCAACGACCTGCTCCCTGGTCATCCACCGCTCTCGCTTTCCGTTGAGGTCACGACAGAGGACGACCCCGAAAGCCGGGACCCGAAAATCAGTGAAGCCGTCGACCGGCTAATAGCTGCCGCGTTCGAACTCAGGCACGGCATCCTCGTCGCTCAACACGACATCGGCACTTACACCGTCCAAGTCGATCCGAGCGTGCCCTGCGGCAGCATCCACGAAAAGCGCCACTGAAACAACCAGAGCGGGAACCACCGCTGCCTACAGGGCCGCTGCCGGTCCTCCCCTGCCTGCACGCTCCTGCATTGAACGGAAGTCATTTGGACGAGAAGTTACACAAACACACGCCGCTGATCGGCATCGACATGGGAGGCACCGGTATTAAGGGCGGCATCGTCGATTTGAAAGAGGGCGGGCTGCTGGGTGAACCGTTCCGCGTACCCACCCCGCAGCCCGCCACACCGGAGGCCGTCGCCGAAGCCGTTGCGCTGGTGGTCTCCGAACTCATGGCCCGCCCCGAAGCGCCTGCTCCCGGCTCCCCCCTCGGCGTGACCTTCCCAGGCATCATCCAGCACGGCGTGGTTCGTTCCGCGGCCAACCTGGACAAGAGCTGGCTCAACACCGACATTGATGCCCTCTTAACGGCGCGTCTGGGCCAGCCCGTTGAGGTCATCAACGACGCCGTCGCTGCCGGGCTTGCAGAAGCGCGCTACGGCGCTGGGGCAGGGGTTACCGGCACCGTCCTAGTGATCACCTTGGGCACCGGAATTGGCTCAGCATTTATCTTCGACGGAAAACTGGTTCCGAACACCGAACTGGGCCACCTGGAGATCGATGGATACGACGCCGAAAGCAAAGCCTCAGCCGTTGCCCGGGAAAGAAGCGGCTTGTCCTGGAACGAATACAGCGTTCTGCTGCAGCGCTACTTCTCCCACGTCGAGTTCATGTTCTCCCCCGAACTGCTCATCGTGGGCGGCGGCATCTCCCAACGGGCACACGACTACCTGCCCAACCTCAAACTCCGAACGCCCATCGTGCCGGCAGTTCTTCGCAACGAAGCGGGCATCGTCGGCCCCGCCGGCGAAGCTGCATCTGTTCATCAAACAATCCCGGTGCCCGGATAAGTAAAAACATGCATTAATCCTTGACCGAACTAAACGCAGCTTTACAAAGGTTCACTAACGCATATTTTGGCTGCTTGGAACCGTTCGCATCGCCAAACTCGGATGTCCTCAAAATGCCGGCCGGATCTTACCGAGCATCCGCGAATGCAGTCAGACCACCGCGTGAGCGGCGGCGGATTCACTTGATTTGGCCGGAGGCTGCGGGCCCGCGAATTGGGCGGCGCCGCAAGCTAAGCCGGCCAAGCCATCGCAATAGCCGGAGGGGGGCAAGTGGAGCGTCGAACTACCAGGCTAGCCGGGCAGACGATTTGCTGGTCGGGAGACTCCCCGTTGATCAGGCTCAACGAGAGACGGCCGGCGAGTACACCTTGCTCAAACGGTGTTTGATGGACGGTTGTGAGGTCCATCGTTTCTGCCATCGGGTGGTCGTCGATCCCGATGATTGACATATCTTGGGGGACGCGGAGTCCCGATCGCCGCAGGCTTTGGAGAGCGCCGAAGGCAACTTCGTCGGAAAAGGCGAATAGTGCGGTGGGCAGCGGGGAAAGGGTCAGAATTTTGTCCATGCCCTGGGAACCGCCGTCGATGCCCCATGGCACCGGAACCACGAGTTCCTCATCGACGTCAATGCCGGCCGCCGCCAGTGCACTCCGGTATCCCCGCTCGCGGCTAACGTCGGCGGAGTAGTGGGTACCTTCCGGGTCAACGCTGCTGATCATCGCGATCCGCCGATGTCCCAGGCCCAGCAGATGATTGACGGCATGTCGCGCGGCCAACTCGTCGTCGATCCCGACAGAAGGGCGCCCGGGTCTAATGATTCCCGCCACAACTGCGTGAACCCCCATCACGTCCAGACGCTCCCACTCCTCCTCGGTGATGGGGAAAGCAATATTGATGACGGCATCAACTTTTCGCCGAGCCGGGAGGTCCTCGAAAAACCGGCGCCTCTCCTCGGAGCCGTTGAGCGGGTAAAGGAGTACATCGATACCGGCGGCCGTGAGTTCTGCCGCCACGCCGGCGATGACAGCGGAATAGAACCACTCGTTGATGGTCGGAGTGATAAGCCCAACGCGTCCAGTACGTCCGCCGGCGAGTTTCGAGGCTTCGGGCGAGACCACGTAGCCGAGCTGTTCGGACAGTTGCTGAATCTTTAGGCGGGTGCGTTCGGACACGCCTTTGCCCCCGGCCAGAGCGCGCGAGACCGCGCTCACCGAAACGCCCGCCTCTCTTGCGACGTCCACCATATTCACTGACTGTCGATCCCCGTTGGCCATTTTTCAATGGTACCGGATCCAGCGCAGACGTTTGCGTATTCCTGAGAAAACGAGCTACCACGCAGAGCCCCGAGTTGGAAGGCAGGCGTCCTTAGGTTATCGCTTGACCCCGTCGACGGGAGGATCTATCTTTAACTCAAACGTTTGCGTGAGAGACTCAAATCACATCTGAGCCAATCCGCCGTTAGGGTGTACTGCCAGTCGGGAGGATCCGACCCGCAGCGCCCCACCAAGTGGTTGTTCCAACGACGGGCAGCCAAACTGAGAGGAAAGACAAAGTGAAAGTTCCTTTTTTCCGGCGCACTACCGCTGCGGCCGCACTGGCGATCTCGGCGGCACTTGCGCTGTCCGGCTGCAGCGGTTCCGGAGCGACCGACGAGAGTAAGACACTGACCGTCTGGTGGTTCGAAGCTCCCGACAGCGCGATGGGGGTATCGTTCGCCCAGGCGCGCAAGGACTTTGAAGCCGCGCACCCGGGGGTCACGGTCAAGTTCGAGCAGAAGAGCTTCGACCAGATCCAGCAGTCAGGGACCATGATCCTGAATTCCAACAGCGCGCCGGATGTCCTTGAATATGCGAAAGGCTCCGCCACGGCAGGGCTGGCGGCGAAATCCGGTCTCCTCACGGATCTGACTGACGTTGCCGCCAAGAACGGCTGGGACAAGAAAATTCCAGCCAGCGTGGCTGCCGTCGGCCACTATGACGAACGCGGCGTGCTCGGCAACGGCCCGCTGTACGGGGTCCCCGCCTACGGCGAATTCGTCGGCGTCTACTACAACAAGGACATGTTCGCGAAGTACGGGGTAAAGGTACCCACCACGCTGGCTGAGTTTGAATCGGCCATGGACACCTTCGTTGCCAACGGCGTCACGCCGCTGACGATGTCCGGCGCGGAATACGGCGCCAACCACCTCTGGTATGAACTGGCGCTCTCCCAGGCGGACCGATCCTGGGTCGATAACTTCCAGCTCTACAAAGGGCCCGTCGACTTCCACGACAAACCGTGGACATCTGCCGCCCAGACCATGGTCGACTGGGGCAAGAAGGGCTACTTCAGCAAGGATTCCACCGGTATCAAGGCCACAGACATGCTCAATGCCTTCACCTCCGGCACCAGCCCCATGATGGTCTCCGGATCCTGGTTCGACGGACAGCTGAAGACAGGCGTCAAATCCTTCCAGTGGGGGCAGTTCCAGTTCCCCGGCAACAAACTCACCGCCGGATCGGGCGGAAACATCTGGGTCGTCCCGGAGAAGTCAAAGAACAAAGACCTCGCATACGACTTCATCAATCGCACCCTAGACACGTCGAACCAAAACCTGATGGGAAATTCCGGCGGGCTGCCCGTAGCTGCCGATCCCGCTGCCATAACCGACCCGCAGAGCAGTGCCGCAGTGGCCACGTTCAAGAGCATCACGGAAAGCGACGGGCTCGCCTACTACCCGGACTGGCCAGCACCCGGTTACTACGACCAGCAAGTCAAAGCACTTCAAAACCTGTTGACCGGGGCCATCTCGGTCAAGGATTTCAATGACGCAATCGCAAAGCCGTACCAGGACTACTTGTCACAACTGAAGTAGCCCCGACCCGGGGTCCGGCCAAGCCGGACCCCGGGAGCCTCGGCTCAGGACGGAACCAAACCATGAACACAAGATTTCAACCGCCAGCCGCAGGCTTGCGGACCAGCCGCACCAGACGCGGATATTTGCTTTACCTGCTTCCCGGGATAACAGGCCTGGCACTGGTCGTCGTGCTCCCATTCGCCACCAACATCGTTCTTAGCTTCACGAAATGGGCAGGGATCGGAACGCCGACATTCATCGGTCTCGAGAACTTCGCACGGCTGCTTCAGGACGGCAACTTCTGGGTCTCCTTCGTCAACAGCATCGCGATGATCGTGGCCATGGCGATCATCCCCACGGCCTTGTCACTCTTGCTCGCAGCCCTGCTGTATGACTTCATCGGAACCAAATTTGGCCCACGAATCGCCAGCTTCTTCCGCGCCGGTTTCTACCTGCCCCAGATTCTTCCCGTGACAGTCGTAGGCATCCTCTGGGGCTGGATTCTGCTGCCGAGCGGCGGAGTCCTCAACACCGTCCTGGACGGCGCGGGCCTGGGCGCACTCAAATCAAACTGGCTGGGACAACCGTCCACCGCGCTGGCGGCCGTCATGGCTGTCCTGGTGTGGTTTCAGGTCGGATACTGCCTCGTGATCTTCATGGCCGGCCTCTCCCGCACCGATCCCTCACTGACAGAGGCAGCATCGCTGGACGGCGCAACCTGGCCACAGCGGTTCCGCCATGTGATCGTGCCGCAACTCAAACCCGAAATCTACGTCGTGCTGCTGACCACAACCATCACCGCCCTCAAGGTGTTCGGACCGATCTTCGTGCTGACGAAGGGCGGTCCCGGCAACGCCACCACCGTCCCGTCCTACTTCGCCTGGCAGAACTTCTTCTCCAAGAACCAAATCGGCTACGGCGCCGCGATCTCTACCGTGATGACCGTTCTGATCATCGTCTTGGCACTGGTTTTCCTCAAAGTTCAATCCAAAGGTCAGGAGGACTGAGGAACATGGCACTTACCGACATATCTTCAATGAAAACAAAAACGCCCAAAGCGGCCTTTCATGCCGCCCGGGGCCGATCCAAGCGCGGTGTCGCCGCGTGGATCGTTCTTGCCGTACTGGCAGTAGTCCTTCTCCTGACGCTTGTTCCGTTTTACCTGGCCATACTCAACGCCTTCAAGTCAGCCGCGGACTACGCCACCAACGGGCCGGTGGGACTGCCCCAAGGGCTCTCCTTCACCGGAATCACCACCTTTTGGGAGAACGTGGACTTCGGGAACAAACTGATCAACAGCCTGGTCATCAGCGTCGCTGTCTCCGTGGGGGCCGTCGTCCTGAGCCTGCTCAACGCCTACGCGATCGGCATCGGCAGGATCCGGGGACATCGTGTCCTGCTGGCCCTGTTCATGATCGGGCTCACCCTCCCTCAGGAAGCCTTGGTCTACCCGTTGTACTACCTTTCCAAGGAAGTCGGGCTGTACGACACCAAGACATCGATCATCATCGTCCTTACCGTTCTCCAAAGCGCGTTCGGAACCTACTTCGTCGCCTCAGTCCTCAGCGCGTTCCCACGCGATGTCCTCGAAGCAGCCAAGATTGACGGTGCAGGCAGGCTGAACATCCTCATCCACGTGGTTCTGCCCATTCTTCGGCCCACCCTCATGGTCCTGGGCACGTTCTTCTTCATCTGGACATGGAATGAGTTCTTTCTGCCGCTCGTCATGCTGGTCTCGGACTCCAACCAGACCGTCACACAGGCTATGGGAACCCTGCAGGGCGCAATGACCAGCGACCCCACAACCACCGCCGGCGCAGCACTGCTGGGCATGCTCCCGACCCTGATCTTCTTCCTGATATTCCAACGAACACTCACCCAAGGCATCACAGCCGGTGCCATTAAATGAATCCGCGGCCGCAACCAGCTCGGCACAAGTCGCCAGCCCCCTACCCAAGAACAGGAAACCAAGCATTGAACAGCTCCAATGACGTCAGCCCTGATGCATTCAATGACGCCGACTGGTGGCGCCAGGCAGCCGTCTACCAGATCTACCCGCGCAGCTTCGCAGACTCCAACCGCGACGGACTGGGCGACATCAAAGGCATCACCTCCCGGGTCCCGTACCTGAAGGCGCTTCGGATCGACGCCGTCTGGCTGAGCCCCTTCTACCCCTCGGCCCTGGCCGACGGCGGGTACGACGTGGACGACTACCGCAATGTGGACCCGAAGCTGGGCACGCTGGCCGACTTCGATGAGATGGCGGCCGCACTGCACGCAGCAGGCATCAAGCTTGTGGTAGACATCGTCCCGAACCACTCTTCCGACCGGCACCAATGGTTCAAGGAAGCCCTGGCTGCACCAAAAGGGTCGGCAGCCCGTGAACGATACATCTTCCACGACGGCTTGGGGAAAAACGGGGAACTGCCTCCCTCGGACTGGGATTCCAAATTCGGCGGCCCTGCCTGGGAACGCATCACCGAGCCGGACGGCACCCACGGGCAGTGGTACCTGCACATCTTCGCCAAGGAACAGCCCGACTTCAACTGGGACAACCCCGAAGTCCGCGAGGACTTCCTGAAGACCCTGCGCTTCTGGTCCGACCGCGGCGTGGACGGCTTCCGCATCGACGTCGCACACGCACTGATGAAGGACCTGAGTGAGCCTATTCCATCCAAGGCCGAGCTGCCCTTAGAAGGAACCGGGATTGATGGTCTGGTCGACGGTTCCCACCCGTTCTGGGACCGCGACGACGTGCACGAGATCTATGCCGAGTGGCGCAAGGTCTTCAATGAGTACACCCCGCCCCGGACAGCCGTCGCCGAAGCATGGGTCCATGCAGACCGCCGCGCCCGCTATGCCAGCCCCGAAGGACTGGGCCAGGCCTTCAACTTCGACCTGCTGCAGGCCGACTTCGACGCCGGACAGTTCCACAGCATCATCACCAAGAACCTTGCCGAAGCCGCAGCAACCGGAGCGTCCTCAACATGGGTCTTCTCCAACCATGATGTCATCCGGCACGCCACCCGCTACGGCCTCCCCGCCGGGGGCGGACGCCACGGCCAGGAATGGCTGCTGGACGGCGGTTCCCCAGCGGCTGTGGACGTTGAGCTCGGCCTGCGCCGTGCTCGCGCCGCGTCGCTGCTGATGTTCGCCCTGCCCGGCTCCGCCTACCTCTACCAGGGCGAGGAACTGGGCCTCCAGGAAGTCGGCGACATCTCCGATTCCGAACGCCAGGACCCCTCGTTCTTCCGCAACCCGGGAGTGGACGTCGGCCGGGACGGGTGCCGGGTGCCGCTGCCCTGGACCACCGAAGGGTCATCCTTCGGTTTCGGCGCCGACGGCGCCCACATCCCACAGCCGGCGTGGTTCGCCGGCTACGCCGTGGACGCCCAAGACAACGTGCCCGGTTCCACATTGGAGCTGTACCGAGCAGCCTCGCTCTACCGGCGCCGCCTGCGGACAGAAGAGCGACTGAAATGGGTGCGTGCAGATGCCGCAGTCCTGCACTTCATCCGTCCCAACGACTGGCAGTCGGTGACGAACTTCGGCAGCGAGCCCGTGGAACTGCCCGCAGGCATCGTGCTCCTCAGCAGCGAACCGCTTGACAACGGGAAGCTCCCCCCGAACACCACGGCATGGATTGTTTGACCTCGAGCGACCCCCGGCACCCGGCACAGGCCGGGGGCGCGCCGCCAGCTCCATAGATACCCACCCAAACGTCTGCCTTCGTGACGGGCTTGGTGCGATCAAGTCCCTGCAACACTTGAACGCACCCCTACGCTGGGCTTTTCTCGTCACACTTTTGGCCGAAGGGAAACAGAATTCATGTCAAAGAGCGCTGCGACGGATACTCCCGCTCACTCCGTACCAGCTGTCCGCTGGGGAATCATGGGCACAGGATCCATCGCGGGTCTGCAAACTGCGGATCTGATCGCCAACGGCTCCACCGTCCAGGCCGTAGGCTCACGGACCACGGCTTCGGCCGCAGAATTCGCCGCCAGGTTTCAAATTGCCACCGCCCATGGGAGCTACGAGGACCTGGTGGCTGACCCTCATGTGGATGTTGTGTACGTTTCGACGCCACACGTGTTCCATTTCGAGAACGCGCTCCTCGCGCTCAACGCGGGCAAGCATGTACTGATTGAGAAACCCCTTGCCATGAACGCCGCGCAAGCAAAGGAAATCGTAGGCCTGGCCGAATCAAAGGGACTTGTCGCTCTTGAAGCCATGTGGACACGCTATCTTCCGCACATGGTTCGTATTCGTGAGCTGATCCGATCGGGGGCATTGGGCGAGGTCCGGACGGTGATCGCTGACCACAATCAAAACCTGCCTAAGGATCCGCTCCACCGTCTCAACAACCCGTTGCTCGGTGGTGGTGCTCTCCTCGACCTGGGCATCTACCCCGTTTCCCTCGCTTTTGACGTGTTTGGAGCGCCCGTCACAATCCAAGCCAGCGGCAGCATGACAGCCACGGGTGTGGACAGGCAGACAGCGATGATCTTCGAATACGGGGATGGTCAGCAGTCGCTGCTGCACTGCGCCCTGGACACATCAGGGCCGAATCGTGCCTCGATCATCGGCACGGGCGGCAGGATCGAGATCGAGCCGATCTGGTACGCGCCGTCAGCGTTCACCAGATACGACGCGGACGGACATCTGGTCGAGACGTTCGACGAAGCGGTCACTGGCCGTGGAATGCAATACCAAGCGCGCGAAGCTGAGCGGCTAATAGCCTCCGGCGCCCTTGTCAACGACATCCTGCCGCTCCGGGACAGTGCAGTGATCATGGAGGCAATGGACGAAGTTAGACGCCAGATCGGACTCACTTACGAAGGCGAAGGCACCAAAAGGTGCCACGAACGGCTGTAGTAATAATCGCAGGCTGAGTACCTGAACACTCCTGCTAGGAACAACACCACCCGCGAATACCTAGGGTGCAAGGAGACCCAAACGGCTTTGGCGTCATCGGTAACCTGCCAGATTCTTACAAACTGCAGATACTGGTTCATATCCTTGGATGTGGAAAAATGGAGCCACCTGGTGTGGTCAGCCCTACACTGTTGGCCCACACTGGATGATCATCTCCTAGAAGCGTCGAACCGGGAACCCAGCACGCTCATGGCGGGGTGCGTCACGCTCTTCCGTCGACTTCGCCGGAAAAGTCCGTGCTGAAGGCCGCGTCGAAGGAGGTGCTGGAGGCGGGGAAGTCGAACTTCTTCAGGGCGGCAAGTGCTTCGGGGGCGCCGTGGAGGCGATCCATGCCCGCGTCTTCCCATTCGACGGAGATGGGTCCGTCGTAGCCGATCGCGGCCAGGGCGCGGAAGGATGATTCCCAGGGGACGTCGCCGCGGCCAGCGGAGACAAAGTCCCAGCCCCTGCGGGGGTCGCCCCAGGGCAGGTGGGAGCCCATGACGGTGTTCCGGCCGGTGGGGCGGAGCTTGGTGTCCTTGCAGTCGACGTGGTAGATCCGGTCCTTGAAGTCCCAGATGAAGGAGACGGGGTCGATGCCCTGCCACATGAAGTGGGACGGGTCCCAGTTCAGGCCGAAGGCCTCGCGGTGTCCGATGGCTTCGAGGGTGCGGACGGTGGTCCAGTAGTCGTAGGCGATTTCGGAGGGGTGGACCTCGTGGGCGAAGCGGACGCCGCATTCGTCGAAGACGTCCAGGATGGGGTTCCAGCGGTCCGCGAAGTCCTGGTAGCCGGCCTCGATTACTTTTTCCGGTACGGGAGGGAACATGGCCACGTACTGCCAGATGGAGGAGCCGGTGAAGCCGACGACGGTGTCCACGCCCAGGGCTTTGGCCAGGCAAGCGGTGTGTTTCATTTCCTCGGCGGCGCGCTGGCGGACGCCCTCGGGGTCCCCGTCGCCCCAGACTTTGGCCCCGACGATGGCTTCGTGGCGGAAGTCGATGGGGTCATCGCAGACGGCCTGGCCTTTGAGGTGGTTGGAGATGGCCCAGACCTTGAGGTTGTATTTGTCCAGGACAGCGAGCTTGGACTCGACGTAGCCGGGTTCGTCCCAGCGCCACGCGTCCAGGTGGTCCCCGGAGACGGCGATTTCCAGGCCGTCGTAGCCCCAGCCGGATGCCAGCTTGGCGACTTCCTCGAACGGGAGGTCGGCCCACTGGCCGGTGAACAGGGTATACGGGCGGGGCATGTCAGGTTCCTTCGGTGGCAAACGCAGCGTCGTTGACGGCGGTGAGCGTGCTTTTGTTGTTCGCGGATTCTTCGACGGCGGCCAGGACCCGCTGCACCTGCAGCCCGTCTTCGAACGACGGCGACGGCGCCTCCCCGGCGCTGATCGCCGTCAGGAAGTCGCGGATCTGGTGCGTGAAGGTGTGCTCCCAACCGATGATGTGACCTTGCGGCCACCACGCTTCAAGGTAGGGGTGTTCGGGTTCGTTGACCAGGATCCGGCGGAAGCCCTGCTCGCGAACAGGCACGGTGGCGTCCAGGAAAGTCAGTTCGTTCAGGTTTTCCAAATCGAAGGTCAGGGCGCCTTTAGTGCCATATACCTCAATTTGGAGGCAGTTCTTCTGTCCAGTCGCAACACGGGATGCCTCGACTGAAGCTCCTACGTCTCCGGTGAGCCAGAAGGTCGCCCAGGCGGCGTCGTCCACGGTGACATCCTCCAAACCCTGCGGCCCGGGGCGCTGTGTGACGAAGGTTTTCAACATCCCGGAGGCCTCAAGGATGGTTTGCCCGGTCAGGAACTGGATCTGGTCGATGGCGTGGGAGGCAATGTCGCCCAAGGCACCGGAACCGGCGGTCTCCTTGCGCAAACGCCAGGTCATGGGGGATTCAGCGTCGGCGAGCCAGTCCTGAAGGTAGGCGGCGCGGACGTGCCGGACGGTACCGAGCCGCCCTTCCGCGATCAATTCTTTGGCGAGGGCCAAAGCGGGGACGCGGCGGTAGTTGAACCCGATCATGGACTGGACGCCCTTGGCCCGGGCGGCTGCCGCGGCCGCGGTCATGGCTTCGGCCTCGGCCAGAGTGTTGGCCAGCGGCTTTTCCACCAGGACGTGCTTGCCGGCCTCGAGGGCGGCCATGGCGATCTCGGCGTGCATCCAGCCCGGGGCCCAGATGTCCACGATGTCGATATCATCCCGCTCCAGAACGGAGCGCCAGTCGGTGGCGGACTCCGCCCAGCCGTACTTCGCGGCGGCTTCGGCCACCTGGGCGGCGTCCCGGCCAACGAGCACTTTCTGCTCGAAGGCCGGGACGTCGAAGAAGCTGGCCACGTTCCGCCACGCATTCGAGTGGGCCTTCCCCATGAAGGCGTAGCCGATGGTGGCGACGCCTAACGGGCGGGGGGTTGTCTGTGCAGTGGAGGTGGTCATGGCGCTCCTGGGAGTTGGCGGTTCGGCGAGGTTCGGGGTTCACAGAAGGGAGGGGACCCTACTCCTCGAACCAGCCCCGGGGGGTGTTGCTCACGGCCGGGACCGAGCGGTGGAGCTCGGGCTGGGCGGCCCAGCGGACGCCGTTGGCGAGGACCCGCTGGATCTGCGGGTGGTGGTACACGGGGTATTCCTGGTCGCCGGGGCTGAAGTAGAAGATCCGGCCCTTGCCGCGGGTGAACGTGACACCGGAGCGGAACACCTCGCCGCCGGCGAAGGAGCTGATGAAGATCAGATCGTCGGGCTCCGGGATGTCGAACAGCTCGCCGTACATCTCCTGCTCGGGGATGACGATGGGGCTGTCCACGCCCTCGGCGATGGGATGCGACGGCTTGACGGTCCACACGAGCTCGCGTTCGCCATCGTTCCGCCATGCCAAGGAGCAGCTGGTGCCCAGCAGGCGGGTGAATACCTTGGCGAAGTGCCCCGAATGGAGCACGATGAGCCCCATCCCGCCGAGGACGTGCCGGTGGACGCGTTCGACGACGGCGTCGCTTACCTCGGCGTGGGCCTTGTGGCCCCACCACAGCAGGACGTCGGTGTCCGCGAGGATCTCCTCATCGAGGCCGTGTTCGTCGTCGGTGGCCAGGACCGCCGTCGTGATCTCGGCCTCGGGGTAGTAGGGGCGAAGCCCTGCGGCGATGGCGCCGTGGATGCCGTCAGGGTAGATCTCCCCGATGTGGGAGGGCTCGTTGAGTGCCTCGTGGACGCCCTCGTTCCAGACCCGGATTCTCAGCTTGTCGTTCATTAGAGACGAACCTCCCTCTGCTGCTGTGCCGACTGGTAGCACGCGTCGATGATCTGTGCCCGGTAGAGCGCCTGGGATCCGTCGTGGTCACCCCAGACGTCCTCTCCGCCGCGCACCGCCGCCACGAAGTCGTCCACCACGGCCTGGTGGGCCTTGCCGGGCAGGGCTTGTGGCACGTAGTCGGCGTTTCCGCCGTCCTTTTCCGTGAAGACCCTCAGCTGACCCACGGGTGCCAGCGGGGTGCCCTGCACCTTGAGCTCCGCTCCGCCGTCGGTCCCGTAGACCGTGAAGTCCAGCAGGTCGTCCGTTTCCCGGTAGCTGGCCCAACCGGCCTCTATCAGGAGCGTTCCGCCGCCTTCAAGGCGGAGGAACGCGGACGCGAAGTCTTCCACCTCAAACGGGTGGCTGGAGCCCATGGCGCTGTAGCGGGCGTTGCCGCCGCGGCCGCGGGGGCCCAGCTCTGAATGGGTGGTGGCGGATACGGCGACCACTTTCGGTTCGCCGAGCAGGTGCAGGGCGTAGTCGAGCGCGTGTACGCCAATGTCGGCAAGCGGGCCGCCGCCTGCGAGCTCGGGGTTGGTGAACCAGCTCCCCAGCATCGGGATGCCGGAGCGGCGCAGCCAGGACGCCTTGGCGTAGTACGGGCGGCCGAGGCCGCCGTCGTCGATCACTTCCTTGAGCGCCTGGATGTCACCGCGGCGGCGGTGATTGAACGCGACGTCCAGGACGCGCCCGGCCTTGCGGGCGGCGTCGACCATGGCCTGGCCTTCGACGGCGTTGCGCGCGATCGGCTTCTCGCTCAGCACATGCAGGCCCCGTTCAAGGGCGGCGATGGCGATGGGTGCATGCAGGAAGGTAGGCACTGCCACGCTGATCGCGTCCAGGCCTCCGTGCTCCAGCATCTCTTGCCAGTCCGCAAAGGCGTTCGGAATCGAGTATTCGGACTGCAGGGAGTCGCGGAGGTCCTGTTCCATCCCTGCCAGCGACACGATGCGGACGCCTTCCAGGGAATCATAGGCCTTGAGGTGCTGCTGTCCCGCCCAGCCGATGCCGACGACGCCGACCCTCAGTTCTTCGACTCGTGGTTCTTCCAGGGCAGCGGCCTGCTGTTTGGGGGACTGCTCGTTGTTCACGGATATTTCCTTTTTTGTGTGGTTGTATCTGGACTTGATGAGTAGGTTCTTAGCCCTTGACGGCGCCGGCGGTCATGCCGGAAACGATGCGCTTCTGGCACACGAGCACGAGGATGACGAGGGGGACCGTGATGATCACCGACGCGGCACTGATGGTGCCCAGGGGCTGGTCAAACTCGCTGGTTCCGCTGAAGAACGCAATCGCAACCGGGACCGGCCGCGCCTCCGGCGAGGTGGTCAGGGTGACGGCGAGCAGGAATTCGTTCCAGACGGAGATGAACACCAGGATCGCCGTCGTGGCAAGGCCCGGAACAGCGAGGGGCAGAATGACCTTGCGGAAGGCGGTGAACGGCGTGGCCCCGTCCATGTACGCCGATTCCTCGAGCTCGCGCGGGATTTCCTTGAAGAAGGAGGTCAGCGTGTAGATCGCCAGCGGCAACGCGAAAGTCAGCTTCGGGATGATCAGGCCCAGCAGCGTGTCGTAAAGGCCGATTTCGCGCCAGATCGAGAACATCGGGGCAGCGATGGCGATGGCGGGGAAGGTGGTGACCGAGAGGATGAGGGTCAGGATCATGGCCTTACGACGCATCTTAAGCCTGGCCAGGGCGTAGGCGGCGAAGGAAGCCAACACGAGCGCCACCGTGGTGGTGACGACGGCGATGATCACCGAGTTGCGCAGGGCCAGGAGGAACTCGGCGTTCTGGAACACCACCAGGTAGTTCTCGAAGGTTGGCTGGCTCGGGAAGAGCTCGCCCTTGGACAGACTCGCGCCCTTCTTGAGGGAGGTGTTGACCAGCCAGTAGAACGGTATGAGCGAGAAGCCCATAACGGCAATGACGAAGACCCACACGAGCGGGCGCAGCTTCGCCTCGCCACGGAGCCTGCGCTTCGGTGTCCGACGGCGGGTGGTGGGTTCCGTCGTCGTGCGCTGTGCAGTCAGCGTGCTCATTGTTCCTCCTTGGCGACTTCACGGATGTTGCCCCCGGCGAAGCGGATATAGACGACCGAAACGACCATGACGGTGAGGAATGTCAGGATGGCTAGCGCCGATCCTTCGCCCACCAGGCGGTTTTCTCGGAGCTGGGTGTAGGCCAGCATCGACATGGACTCGGTACCGTTGGCGCCGCGGGTGAGCACGAAGGGAAGGTCGAAGACGCGCAGCGCATCCATGGTGCGGAAGATCACCGCAAGCACAATCGCAGGACGCAGCAGCGGCAGGGTGATGTGTACGAAGGCCTGCCGCTTGCTGGCGCCGTCAAGCTCGGCCGCCTCGTAGGTCTCGGCCGAAATGACCTGCAGGCCGGCCAGGATGATGAGTGCCGCGAACGGCGTCGTCTTCCAGACGTCGGCAAGCACGATCACGGCCATCGCGTAGCCGTGCTCGCCGAGCCAGACAACGTCGCCGCCGGGCAGGCCCAGCGTCGAGAGGACGTTGGTGACCAGGCCCAGGTTGGGCGCGAACATCGTCTCCCAAGTAATGGCGCTGACCACGGTCACCACCGCGTAGGGCAGCAGGACCACGGTGCGCAAGAGCGCGCGGCCCTTGAAGGCGAGGTTGAGCAGCAGTGCCATGGCAGTGCCGAGCACCAGCTCGAGGGAGACCGAAAGTCCTGCGAAGAGGAAGGTCTGGCCGAACGCCGCCCACCAGTGCGGCCCGCTGAGCGCCGTGATGTAGTTTTCCAGGCCGACGAAACGGGACAAACCGGCGGTGCGGACGCTGTACTGGTTCAGGGACAGCCAGAGCGCGTAGCCGATGGGGACCGCCGCCACCAGGGCCATAAGGACCAGGGACGGAGCGGTCATCCGGAACGCGACCCGCCGCTCCGCCCGGTCGCGACCGTTCACGCCGCGACCGGGGGCAAGAGACTTGGTTACCATGATCAGAAGCTAGCCTTTGCGGTCTTGATCTCTTCG
This sequence comes from Pseudarthrobacter arbutini, assembly GCF_054510915.1. Taxonomy (NCBI): domain Bacteria; kingdom Bacillati; phylum Actinomycetota; class Actinomycetes; order Micrococcales; family Micrococcaceae; genus Pseudarthrobacter; species Pseudarthrobacter arbutini. The sequence continues at coordinate 84,851 of NZ_JBTNDQ010000003.1, forward strand.
GCCATCGTCTTCACGGCGTCCTCCGTGGAGGCCGTGCCGGAGAGGACGGCGTAGACGTTCTTGTAGATCGCCTGGGAGATCTGCGGGTAGACCGGGGAGATCGGGCGCGGCTTGGCGCCCTTCACGGAGGCGAGCAGTTCCGTAGCGAACGGCATCTTCGCCAGGACAGCCGCGTCGGAGTAGGCAGCCTCATTGACCGGAGCCTGCGAGAAGTCCATGGCCACGTGTTTCTGCCAGTCCGGGGTGGTGGCGAAGTCGATGAACGCCACAGCCCCGGCCTGGTTCGTGGAGTGGGCCGAGATGGCCAGGTTCCAGCCGCCCAGCACGCCGGAGGGCTTGCCGCCCTCCCATGCCGGAAGCGGGGCTACGCCGAAGGTGCCGGCCATCGGGGTGGCGTTGAGCAGGCGGTACACGTGCGGCCAGTTGCGCTGGTAGCCATGTTTGCCCGACTCGTAGGCCAAGCGCGTAGGGTCCTCGTTGTAGGTCAGGACGGCACGGTCCGCCGAGCCGTCCTTGAGGCCCTTGCTCATGAAGTCGAGCACCTCACGGGTCTCCGGCGAGTCGATCTTGACCTCGCCCTTCTCATCCAGCACCTCTCCCCCGGCGCTGTAGAGCATCTCCAGGAAGTTTACGGTGAGGCCCTCGTACTGCTTGCCCTGATAGACGAAGCTGTTGCCCGGGGCCTTGGCTGCCTCAGCGTAGAGCTGCTGCCAGGTCTCCGGCTTGGCCACCTTGTCCTTCTGGTAGTAGATGAGGCCTGCGTTGGTGAAGAACGGGGAAGCCCAGTACTTGTCCTCGTACTTTGCGGTCTCCACGGTGGAGGGGATGAGGCGGTCCCTGTTGGCCTCGACGAGCCTGGTCTGGTCGAGCAGCCAGCCCTGGGAGGCGAACTCGGAGGTCCAGATGACGTCCGTGAGGAAGATGTCGCATTCGGTGGACTTGCCTTCGAGTCGCTGCACAGCCTGCGTGCGGGCCTCGTCGGTGGTCGCTCCGATCTCGGTGTACTTGGCGGTGACCTTGCCGTTCGCCTTGGTGAAGGCCTCTGCCGTGCCCTTGTAGATGCCGGAGGCGTCCTTGCCGCCGCAGATGTTGACGCTGCCGGTGGCGTTGGCCGCCGATGCCGGATCGGCGGCCGCCGCCGTTTCCGCATTCTGGGTGGCCGCGCCGCCACCGCACCCGCTCATCAGCAGGCCCGCAGCCATGGCCGCGGCGGCGATAGCGGTGAGGCGCGGGCGCCGCCCGGAATCGCCGTGCAGTGCGGTCCTTCTCGCAGCGGGCTTGGATGTTGCGGTGTTCTCCTGCAGCGGAGAAGAAGGTCGAATCAAGTCCACAAGTGGCTCCTTTGGGGTCTGTGGGAAGCTCAAGGAGGCGGCAGCGTTGGAGTCTGCGCACACACCCTGAACATGACTTCTTTGCCTGGCTGGCTTGTTTGGATTTCTGTTTGGAATCGATTCCAAATCCGAGCCAGGTGTGGCTCTAGTTAGTTTGGAATCGATTCCAAAGTAGTGTGACAGGCGCCACGTGGGGCTGTCAACCCCTCGTCTTAGTTCTTTGTCGAGTCCCGAATCACGAGTTCATGGGGGAGGAAGGTCTTGCCGCGGCGATGTACGCCCGGCACGGTCATGCGCGCGAGGAGCTCTTCAAAGGCCACACGGCCCATGTCATAAGCCGGCTGCCTGATCGTGGTCAGTTCCGGGACGCACATTTCCGCCTGTACCGAGTCGTCAAAACCTGCCACGGCGATGTCGTCAGGCACCCGCAGCCCAGCGTCGGTGATCTCTCGGACGCATCCGGCGGCGACGGTATCACTGCCGCAGAACACGGCGTCGGGAAGGGGGTCTATCTTCAGCAGTTTCCTGGTGAGGCGGCGCCCACTGTGGAAGTTGAAATCACCTTCTACGAACAGCCTCGGGTCCGGCGACAAACCCGCTTCGGCGGCCGCCAGGCGAAAGCCTTCTTCGCGCAGCCGGCCAGAGCGGGCCGCCCTGTTGCCGATCATCGCCAATCGTCGGCCGCCCGTCTCAATGAGGTGCCGCGTGATGTCGAAAGCGGCCTGCCGGTCGTCGATGGAAACGCCGAATGCCGCCTCGGAGTCGACGATTTCGCAGACTTGGACAACGCTTAATTGCTCGGCCATTGCCTCGACATCTTCATCCGACATCGTTGGCGAAAACAGGATCAACCCGTCCACCGAGCCGTTGCGCAGCATGTCTGCCAGCTGCTGTTCCCTTTCGAGGTTCCCGGACGTCGATGCAATGAGGCTGACATAGCCCGACAATGCCCCGGCGTCGCCAACACCTCGGAAGACTTCATTGATGACGGGTGAGTTCAGGTTCTTGGCGAGGGCCAGAATGCGCATGGTCCGGTCCCTGCGCAGGTCGCGGGCAGAGGCGAGAGGCCGGTAATTGAGCTGAAGGATGGCAGCTGTGACCTTTTCCTTGCTCGACTCGCTGACGGCCGGACTTCCGTTCAAGACGCGGGACACCGTCCCCACTGACACGCCTGCTGTTTTAGCGACTTTCTGTACTGTCGCTCGCGCCATTCGGTTGTCCTTCCGCGACCAGTGACAATGGTCCTTGCCGCCATGCCCCTGTCGTGCCTTGCCGGCGCTCCTCAGCATAGCCGTACCGCGCCAGGCCACGCCGAAATCAGGTGAATTGCTGGAACGTCTCGTCCCCGTTCGGCGTGATCCGGGCCCTTTCCCCCCGCTCAAATCAGCGTCCCATTTCCTTAGTTGCTGGACGGTCCTGTCCAAGGCGTTCCAACGTCGACGGCGAGCCTGGGCGCCTACCGGGAAATGACTTCTCGCCGACCGGGCGCAATTCCCCGGTGGGTGAAACGCGCCGGTATAGGGGTCTGACGTGTGATTCCGAGTTCGGTGCAGAGGTCACTGACTTTGGTTCCGGGCTTGCCCTTGGAAGCCAGGGCGAGCCCGGAACTTTGCCGGGTGTCATTTAGAAGGGCCGCCCACCTTTCCGGCCGCACGCGCGGGCGGAAGCCAGGCCGGCGAGGGTGCGTTCGGAAATAACTTCCCGTTTGAATTCGGCCAAGGCGGCGAAGATCCCAAAGACCAGCTTCCCGGAGGCCGTGGTGGTGTCGATTGCGGCGCCCCGCCGGTGAGAACCTTGAGGCAGATGCCGCGTTCTGTCAGTTCGTGGACGATGTTGACCAGGTGCCACAGGTCCCGGCCCAGCTTCCACACGACCAGGGTGTGCCCATGCCGTAGGGCCTTGAGGCAGCCGGGCAGCTGAGGCCGGTCCTCCTTCTTACCGGAGGCCCAGTCCTCGCAGAGGGAGTCCGTGCCAATGCCGGCGGCGGCCAGTGCATCGCGCTGCAGGTCCGTGGTCTGGGACCGTCGGCCTTCGAGACGCGCATGTAACCGAGCAGCCCGGGAGCTGGCCTCCGTTCGCATCGAGGCCAGCTTGGGTGAGTACCGCCGGATGCTGGCCTGGGCCCGGCTGTGGCCGCAGCGACGGTGGGCTATTGGAAAACGCCGAAGGACTCGGACGACACCTGACATCCTGGCTGCTCGTCCGCGGCGAGGACGTCGTCGTCGTCCCATCCACTGCCACGGCCCGGGTTCGCCAGCTCTCCCGCGGCGGAGGGCGGGAGAATGACCGCCATCGACGCAGCTGCGGCAGCCTGCGTGGCTGCGGTGCAGGGCGACGCGCGGCCATTGAAGGCCGAAGGCTATGCCGACGCCCTGGCCGTGCTGGATGAACGGCGTGTCAACTTGGCCCAATCCAGGGTCCGCGCAGAAAACCAACTCCACGCCTGCTGAGGGAGAACATCGTGCCTGCGCGAGAACGCTGCAAGACCAGCCAGCTCTCAAAGTTGGGCGAACAAGGCCCCGTGTATAGCTGGGCTTGTTTCCTCACGGGCGAGGAGTTCGTCTAGTTGGGGCACACCCCAAACCGACGTCAGGCAACCAGCGGAGGGCTGTCATCGATTCGCCGTTTTCTAGACAGCCCTCTGAGGCAGTCATAGATTTCATCCTGACATCCGGAATGGATATTGCCCGGCCACACTTGCCGAGCTCATGTGCTTTACCCGGGATGCAGACGCTGTGGTAGTCCACAGCATGGACCGCTCGACCGCAATCTGGACAACCTGCCCTCACTGGTCCACCCCCTGACCAACGAGACCCTACGGGTGGCGTTCGTCAAGAACGCCTGGTCTTCACCGGCGCGGACTCCCGGTAGCCGGTCTCATGCTCTCGATGACGGGCGCCCTAGCCGAATTCGAACGGCCTTTATCAAGGAGCGGAAGCAGGACCATCGAGCAGCAGTGGGACCAGCGGAAAGAGTGGCACCAACAACGCTTGTAATACAAGTAGCAGACTTGTATCATAAGTAAGAGGGCAATGCAGCCCGGACAGCCTGCTTTTGAGGAGCAACCATGAGTACCGTCGATGTCATCCGGCACGTCAAGCTTTCCACCGCGCGGCTGCCGCTGGCCGTCCCCATCAGTGACGCCAAGGTTTTCACCGGCCGCCAGAAGCCCATGACCGAAGTTGTATTCCTGTTCGCGGAGATCACCACGGAACTGGGCTACAGCGGTATCGGCTTCAGCTACTCCAAGCGCGCCGGCGGCCCTGCACAGTACGCCCACGCCAAGGAGGTCGCTGAGGGGCTCATCGGCGAGGACCCCAACGACATCGGCAAGATCTACACCAAGCTCCTCTGGGCCGGCGCTTCGGTGGGCCGTTCGGGTGTGGCCACCCAGGCCCTGGCCGCGATCGACATCGCGCTCTACGACCTCAAGGCCAAGCGCGCCGGCCTCTCCGTGGCCAAGTTTCTGGGCGCCTACCGGGACTCCGTCCAGACGTACAACACCTCCGGCGGCTTCCTCAACGCCTCCCTGGAAGAGGTCAAGGACCGCGCCACGGTCCTCCTGGAGGAAGGCATCGGCGGCATCAAGATCAAGGTGGGCCTGCCGGACAGCAAGGAAGACCTGCGCCGCGTGGCCGGAATCCGCGAACACATCGGCTGGGATGTTCCCCTGATGGTGGACGCCAACCAGCAGTGGGACCGGGCCACCGCACTGCGCATGGGCCGCCAGCTGGAGCAGTACAACCTCATCTGGATCGAAGAGCCGCTCGATGCCTACGACTTTGAGGGCCACGCGCACCTCGCCAACGTCCTGGACACCCCCATCGCCACGGGCGAGATGCTGGCGTCCGTGGCCGAGCACAAGGGCCTCATCACCGCCAACGGCTGCGACATCATCCAGCCGGACGCACCCCGCGTCGGCGGCATCACCCAGTTCCTGCGTCTCGCTGCCCTCGCGGACGAACGCGGGCTTGGCCTGGCGCCCCACTTCGCCATGGAGATCCACCTGCACCTCGCCGCGGCGTACCCGCGGGAACCGTGGGTGGAGCACTTCGATTGGCTGGATCCGCTGTTCAACGAGCGCCTCGAAACCAAGAACGGCCGCATGCTGGTCCCGGACCGTCCCGGCCTGGGCGTGACCCTCAGTGACCAGGCCCGCGCCTGGACCACCGATTCCGTGGAGTTCGGCGCGTATCCTTGAACGCATGAGCCGGAACCTGACCGCGGACCTCGCCGCCGACCTTCGCGCCCGCATCGTGGACGGCGTCATTCAGCCCGGCGACAAGCTTCCCAGCGAAAACGCGCTGATGGTCGACTTCGGCGTCAGCCGCACCGTGGTGCGCTCGGCACTGACGCGCCTCCAGGCCGAAGGGCTGGTGGAAACCGAACGCGGGCGGGGCAGCTTCGCGCTGACCCCGCCCGACGACGGCCCCCAGCCAGTCCCGGGCAGCCGCCCCGTCGCCAGCATCGAAGACCGCCTCCACCTGCTGGAATTCCGGCTGGGCGTCGAGACCGAAGCTGCGGCCCTGGCCGCCCGCAACCACTCCGACCGCCAGCTCCGGGCGGTTTATGCTGCCCTGGAACAGTTCGCCGCCAGCGCTGACCACCCCGGCCACGCCATGAAGGCGGACTTCGAGTTCCACCGCGCCATCGCGGCCGCCTCCGGCAACCCTTTCTACTCCGATTGCCTCGCCGCCCTGGGCCAGACGATGATCGCGATGCCGCGCACCCGGCTGCTCACCGGCGTCGAACATTACGCACGGGACCACTTTGACCAGGTGGTGCACGAGCACCGGTCCATCGCTGCCGCCATCGCCGACGGCGATGAGACCGCCGCCTCAGCCGCCATGCGCAGCCACCTCGCAAATTCCCGACGGCGGTTCACGGCTTCGGTACGCCCGCCCGCTTAGGCACCGCCCGCGCTCAGCGCTCCTCGCGGCCGCGGGCCAGCACCTGCCCCTTGAAGAACTCGGGCCGCAGCCGGGACATCAACAGCATGATCACCACGCCCAGCAGGATCACGCCCATGCCCAGGATGAACACCATCCCCAGCCCGCCCACCGATGATCCGGAGCCGTACTCGGGGTCCATGGAATCGGCGGCGGTCTTGAAGAACATCACCAGCAGGATGACTCCACCCAGCAGCGGCGCCAGGAACTTGAAGAAGAAGGCGCGGCCATTGCTGAACGCCTGGGCCCGGAAGAACCAGACGCATGCCAGGGCTGTGATGCCGTAGTAGAAGCAGATCATCATGCCCAGCGCCGTGATGGTGTCCCAGAGCGCGTTTTCGGAGGTGGTCCGCGTGATGACGTAGAAGGCTGCGGCGGCAACGCCCGCGGCGATCGTGGCGTAGCTCGGGGACTTGAAGCGCGGGCTGACCTTGCCGAAGCGGCCCGGGAGTGCCTTGTAGTGACCCATCGACAGCATGGTCCGCGCCGGCGACACAAACGTGGACTGCAGCGAGGCGGCCGAACTGCTCAGGATGGCGAGGGACATCAGGATGGCGAACGGACCCATCACCGGCCCGGAGAGGACGGCAAAGATGCTCGACTGGTTCTCCGGATTCCCGGCGCCGAGGCCGGTTTCGCCCACCCCCGCAAAGGACAGGGTGGCCAGCGCAACGGTCATGTAGATCGCGACAATCACCACCACGGTGACGGTTGCCGCCCGCCCCGGAGTCTTCTCCGGATTCCTGGTTTCCTCGTTCATGGTCAGCGTGACGTCCCAGCCCCAGTAAATGAAGATGGAGAGGGAAACCCCGGCAGCAAAGGCTGAGAAGGATCCAACCGCGAACGGGTTAAACCAGTCCGGTGAAATGGCAGTCGCATCAAACGCCGTGCCGTTGGCCACATGGCTGAAGGCAGCAACGGCAAACCAGCCCAGCACCAGCAGCTGGAACGCCACCAGTACATACTGCACACCCTTGGTGGCCTCCATGCCCCGATAGGAAATCCAGCAAGCCAGGGCGATGAACACCAGGGTGGTGGCGATGTTCAGCGGCAGGTTCTTGCTCAGCTCGCCCAGGTCCGGGTTCCCGAACAGCTGGGCCAGCATGAGGTAGAAGAAGTCGACGGCGACCGCCGCCAGGTTGGACAGCACAATGATGGTGGCCGCAATCAGCCCCCAGCCACCCATCCAGCCGATCCACGGACCAAAGGCGCGCGATGCCCACGTAAACGAGGTGCCGGCGTCGGGCATGGCATTGTTCAGTTCGCGGTAGCCGAACGCCACCAGGATCATGGGGATAAAGCCCACCAGGAAGATCGCCGGCAGCTGAACCCCCACTTCCGAAACCGTTGGCCCCAGCGCCGCAGTCAGCGTGTACGCAGGCGCGATGCAGGAGACACCGATCACGACGGCGCCCAGCAATCCCACCGCGCCCGCCTTCAGGCCCTTCCCGCTCAGGCCCTTTTCAGCCAGGCCATTGCCCGGGGCGCTGGGTGGCTGTGCTGTCACTTCTTTGGGACTCATGGCCTTGCCTCTCTTTCATTCGACGCTGAATGGGGTGGAGCTGGTGCGCTCAGCCGACCGCGGCCGCGGCCTCGTTTGCCGCATTGAAAGCGCCCGCCGCGTCTACGATGCGCGCCGCAGTGCGCTGGCCCATGCGGACGGCTCCGTCAACATGCTGGTAGCCTTCGGCGGCGAGGTCTGAGGAGCACCAGTAGATCGGGCCCACGGGAGTGTGCTGGTCCTTGCCGTAGCGGTGCAGGCCGCCCAGATCGTAGCTTGCCGCGTACGCGCCCCGGGTCCATTCCTCGGAGCCCCAGTCGGATTCGTAGTAGACCTCGGGTGCCAGGGCCTTGTCCCCCAGGAACCCGGCGATCGATTCCAGGATGGCGCGGCGGCGGTCCTCGGCACCCAGCTCGAACACGGCGTCGGCCTTTTCATCCGAAACGAAGCCCACCAGGGTTCCACGTGAATCACCATGGTTAGTGTTGTCGTAGACCTCCTGGACCAGCGAACCGGCACCGAAACCCGTGCCGGAGAGTCCGTCTTTACGCCAGAACGGCGTGCTGTAGACGGCGTGGACCTTGATCACCAGGCCGAGGGACTGGTGCTGGTGCATCTGGTGCTGCCGCCGCGGAAGCGGCGGGTTAAAGGAGACGCGCGAGTAGAGGTTCGGTGGCACAGCCATGATCACAAAACGCGCATTCACGGTGGCGCGCTCCGAGACAACGCTGACGCGGTGTCCGCCTTCCCCGGCATCCTCCCAGTGGACCGTGCGCACCGGACTGTTAAGTACGACGTCGGCACCCAGTTCCGCTGCCTGCAGCAGGGACACCTGCTGCATCCCGCCGATGACCCGCTTGTCCAGGATGAAGTCCTCGTCGGTGAGGTGGCTGAAGGACCCGGCGGAGGCTGCCATCAGGACCGCCTGCAGCGCCGAAAACGCGTGCGCGGGCTTGGTGAGCATGCCGCCGGCGATGAACAGGCCAATGTTGTTGCAGGCCTCCTCGTCGGCGGAGTTCCGGCGCAGCCAGTGGTGGAAGGAGATGGTGTCCAGTTCACGGGCCTTGGGATGGGCCCACGGCTCGGTGGCGCCGATTTCCGCGGCGAGGCCGTCCAGAATGCCGATCAGCTTGTCCATTTCCGCCCCGGTGGCTGCGCTCACCGGGAAGGAATCACCGGTGTAGCGGGTTTTCTTCCCGTCGGCGCCGACGTAGACGGACTCGCCCTCCCGGTAGCGGGAGTATGTCTTCAGGCCGAGCTCGTCCAGGAGCTCCAGCAGTACGGTCTGATCCGGGGAGACCCACTGGCCGCCGATTTCCAGCATGGCCCCGTCAATGGTGTCGGTCCAGGTCCGTCCCCCCACTCGGTCCCTAGCTTCCAGCACGGCCACGCTGAGGCCGGCCTTCTTCAGCTCGCGGGCAGCGGTGAGCCCGGAGGGTCCGGCGCCAACGATCACAACGTCACGGTCAAGATTCAGCATGATGTCCTCTCTATGGCCGGTCGAGTGACACGAACCACTAAATGAATGCCATTCATTTATTAGAACTATAGCTGTTTTGCGGTCCGCAAGGAAGAGCCGGGTGGAATAATGCTGGAGACATCTGCCCGCAGAAAGGCCAGCAATGCCGGCATCACCAGCCGCTTCACGAACTGCCACGGAGCGCGAGCCTGTGCCGAAAACCGGTGCGGCACGGCGCCGCGCGGGGCGGCCCGCCGCAGCGGTCCTGGACCTGGCGGGCATCACGGCAGCAGCCCTGCGGCTCATCGGCAAGAACGGCTACGACGGTCTCACCATGGCCGCACTGGCCCGCTCACTGCACGTGGCGCCGTCGGCCCTTTATAACCATGTGGAATCCAAGCGGGACGTGCTCCTCCTCGTGGAAGACCATTTGACTGCCCTGGTGGATGTGACCGCATTCGCGGCGGAACCTTGGGAGTCCGCCGTGCGGAAGTGGGCCTGGAGTTACCGGGACGTCTTCGCAGAGCACACGCCCCTGATTCCCGTCATCGCAGTACTTCCCGTGACTGACGCACCGCAGACCCTCGCCATGTATGAGACCGTCAGCGCCGGATTCCGGGCGGCCGGATTCCCGGAGGAGCGGATCGTGTCCGCCATCGTGGCCCTGGAATCCTTCATCTTCGGATCCGCCTACGACGTCACGGCCCCAGCCGACATTTTCGATTCCGGCAGCATGGCGGAATCGACGCCGAGCTTCACGGGTGCCGTCCGGAGCCTGGCCGCGCTGCGGCACGAGAAACCTGCGGACGTGGCGTTCAGCCTCGGGCTTGAGGCCCTTATTGCGGGCTTCGGGGCGTTACGCGAGTAGGCGCAGGGCTTTCTCAGCCTCATCCTGTTGAAGAGGCCCAGCGTTAAAGAAAGGAACCCCGGTCCGAAGACCGGGGTTCCTTTGATTGCGTGCGCGAGGGGGGATTTGAACCCCCACGCCCTTTCGGACACTGGCACCTGAAGCCAGCGCGTCTGCCGTTCCGCCACTCGCGCGCAACTTCTTTTCCATGAATTACGGTCGGTTTCCCGTATCCGCAACCTTGTAAAAGCAGCGAGATCAAGCATAACGGACATCGGCGGCAAAACACCAATTGAGCCCCGGGAGCGGTCAAATTCCCCGCCGGGAGGGGGCCGGCAGGGAACCCCTAGCGAACTTTTCCGGGGGCCCGGCCGTTGTGGATTAAGGTCATTCACAGGCCTGCCCAGTAGTATCTGATGTAGTAGTGCCTGCCACTGCCAGGCAGGCCGCTGGGTTCTGAACTGCATTGTTGGCTGAGTTCCGGAACGAAAACTGCCCCGCAGTCGGGGGGAAAGGAGAAGGACCATGGGATTGCTGGACAAGGTCGAGCGCGGCATCGAAAAAGCCGTCCGCGGTGTCTTCTCCACCGGTTCGCGCGCCCAGGTGGAACCTGTGGAAATCGCCAGCCGGCTCCGCCGCGAGGTGGACAACAAAGCCCTCACCATCGCCGCCGGCCGCAGCCTGGCCCCCAATGTCTTCGACGTCCAACTCAGTGACGACGACTTCAGGAGGGCACAGGACTGGGGCACGCCGCTGGCCGAAGAACTCTGCGACGTCGTCATCAACCACGTCCGCAGCCAGGGCTACACCCTGCAGGGCTCGGTGCGGATCTCGTTCCGCCGTTCCGAGGAGCTGCGCGCTGGGGACTTCGAAATCGTCTCCTCCACTGAGAAGTCCAAAGCCGGCCCCGGAGTCTCCTCGGCCAGGCCCAACATGCCGGCAGCCCCCAGCCGCCCGCCCGTACGGCTGCAGCCCGTCCTGGACATCGACGGCCAGCGCTACTCCCTCAATGCCCCCTCCATCGTCCTGGGCCGGTCCTCCGAGGCCGACATCCTGATTGACGACACCGGCGTCTCGCGCCGCCACCTCGAGATCCGCACCGCCAGCGGCGTCACCAGCGCTGTGGACCTCGGCTCCACTAACGGCAGCTACGTCAACGGCCATAAACTGGCAGGCAGCACCGAACTGACCGACGGCTCCACCATCACAATGGGACGGACAAAGATCATCTTCCGCCTGCTTCCCGCCAACCCTGGGGGCCGCCCATGAGCGACCTGACCATCACTGCCCTGCGGTTTGGGTTCCTGATCCTGCTCTGGGTCCTCATCTTCAGCATCGTTTCGGCCATGCGCCGGGACCTGATGGTGGGCCGCAAAGCCGCCGCCGGCACCCCCACCGCCCGTCAGGTCCGCAAAAACCCGGAACTGGCCGAGGCTCCGCCGCAGCCGCTCAAGCAGCAGGCCCACCAACTGGTGGTCACCGAAGGCCCGCTCAAGGGAACCACCATCCCCCTGGCGGCCAGCCCCATCCTGTTGGGCCGCGCACAGGAAGCCACACTGGTACTTGAGGACGACTACGCCTCCGGCCGCCACGCGCGGTTGTTCCCGCAAGGCAGTCGATGGTTCATCGAGGACCTTGGCTCCACTAACGGCACCTACCTGGCCGACCAGCAACTTACCCGGGCTCTGCCCGTTGAGCTTGGTGTACCCGTGAGGATCGGCAAGACGGTCATCGAATTGAGGCCGTAGCCATGGCCGCTGACATTCCCGCCGGCGGGGCCACACCCGTCCAGCGGCCCCTCATCATGCGCTATGCCGCGCGCTCGGATGTGGGACGCATCCGGGCCAAGAATGATGACTCGGCGTACGTCGGCCGCCATTTGGCAGTGGTCGCGGACGGCATGGGTGGCCACGCGGGCGGCGATGTAGCCTCCGCCGCCACCGTGCTGGACATGCTGCACCTGGACCACGGCGACTACGACGGCGACGCCGGCACGGTCCTCGCCGACGAGATCCAGACGGCCAACTCCCTGCTATCCGAGCTGGTGCACATCAACCCCAAGCTCGCCGGCATGGGCACCACCGTCACATCCCTGCTGCTCGCCGAGGGCAAGCTGCACTTCGCGCATATCGGCGACTCCCGGGCGTACCGCCTGCGTGATGGCGAGTTTGAACAGGTCAGCGTAGACCACACGTTCGTCCAGCGGCTGATCGATGAGGGCCGGCTCCGGCCCGAAGAGGCCGAAACCCACCCGCACAAAAACGTCCTCATGCGCGTCCTGGGCGACGTCGACGCCAGCCCCGAGTTGGATCTGGACACCCTGGACGTCAAACCCGGGGAGCGATGGTTGCTGTGCTCGGACGGGCTCAACTATGTGGCCGGACACGTGGTGGAGCGGACCGTCCGCGAGACAAAAGATCTGCGTGAGTGCGTCGAAACCCTGGTTAACCTGACGCTGGAAGCCGGCTCACCGGATAACGTCACCGTGGTCATGGTGGAAATCACCGAGGAAACGTCCGACGACGTCAGTACCGCCGCCGTCGACATCATCCCTTCACAGCTGCTCACCGAAGCCCTCGCCGCGGCCAGCGACGCCGCCAGCGCTTCACCGGACCCCGAGGCGGCCGACGACGAAAAGCCCGCCGCCGACAAAGCCCCCGAAAAGCCAGCTGCCGCGGAACCGCCGCCCTCCACCGACCCCCATCTCGGCGAGCACCTTTCGGCCGAAGTGCTGCGGCAGGAACTCGCATCGCGCCCGCACGAACTCGTCGGTGCTGCGGCCACTGCGGCCGAGTCCGGCTCCATTCCCACCATCGCCGGCCGCACCGTGGCCCGGCGGGCCGCCACCGTCCTGACGCACAAGGCCGACGCCCCCGTTGCTGAGGCGGATGACCTCCTGGGACAGCCCAAACCCCGCCGCTGGGTCACTATGTCCATCGCCGCGTCCGTGCTGGTGGTGCTGACCGTGGGCCTCTGGCTCGGCTACGCCTGGACCCAGACCCGCTACTACATCGGGGAATACGATTCCCGTGTGGCCATCTACAACGGTGTGTCGCAGCGGCTTGGTCCCCTCCAGCTTTCAACCCTCGAAGCCGTAACAGAGATCCGGATGGATTCCTTGCCCCAGTTCTCCCAGCAGCGCGTCCGGCAGACAGTTCCCGCGCGTGACCTCTACGACGCCCAGCGGATCGTGAAGAACCTTGAAGGCACCGGCACCATTGCTCCGGCCGATGAGTGCCTTACGCCGTCGCCCACACCAGCCTCAACAACTGCCCCTGTCGCGACACCCACCGCGCCAGCCCCATCGCCGGACCCGTCCGCTCCCGCGGCAGCCCCGGCCCCGGCCGCCTCACCCAGCCCCACTGCCACCTGCGAGGGGGGCCAATGAGCCAGCTCAGCACCGTACCCAAGCCCCGGCGCAACGTGGAGCTGTTGCTGCTGATCCTCGCCCTGTGTGTGGGCATCGGCGCCAACATGCTGGTGGGCGTTGACCAGGAGAAGGCGTTCGACTCCGATTTCTGGTTCCAGTCCAGCCTCCTCGCGGTGGCCGCCCTGGTCTTCCACGTGGTCCTGCGCATCCGGGCTAAATATGCCGATCCGGTGATACTTCCCTTGGTGGTGGCACTCAACGGCCTGGGTCTCGCGATGATCCACCGCCTCGACGCCCCCGGGGAGGACACCGGCAATAATCAGCTGCGCTGGACCCTGATCGCCATGGCCGTGGCCATCGGCGTGATCTGGTTCCTCAAGGACCACCGGGTCCTCCGCCGCTTCACCTACATCTCGCTGGCTGTGAGCGCGCTCCTGCTGATTCTTCCGCTGGTGCCCGGCATCTCGGCCGGCGAAATCCTGGGCGCCCGGGTCTGGATCCGGGTGGGTCCCATGACGTTCCAGCCGGGTGAGATCGCCAAGATCACCCTGGCTATATTCTTCGCCGGTTATCTTTCCTCCAACCGCGACCTCATTCTGCTGGCCGGCCGCAAGATCGGCCCGCTGCAGTTCCCCCGGTTCAAGGACATGGGGCCCATGATCACCGCCTGGCTGGTGAGCATCGGCGTGTTGATCTTCCAGCGCGACCTCGGGTCTTCCGTGCTGTTCTTCGGCCTGTTCATCGTGATGATCTACGTGGCCACCAGCCGTATCAGCTGGGTGGTGATCGGCTTGGGCCTCATCCTGGGTGGCGGCTTCGTGGCAGCCCAGGTGTTTTCCCATGTCGAAGTCCGCATCTACGGCTGGCTGAACGCCTTCAGCCCCGACGTATACGAGACCGGCAGCCGGCAAGTCATCGAGGGACTCTTCGGCATGGCCAACGGCGGCCTGGTGGGTACCGGCCTGGGCCAGGGCCGGCCGGACCTGGTCCCCTTCGCCAACAGCGACATGATCATCGCGTCCATCGGCGAGGAGCTGGGCCTGATCGGACTGTTCGCCGTGGTGCTGATGTACGTGATGCTGTTCACACGAGGGTTCCGGGCGGCGCTGGGCACCCGAGATGCCTTTGGGAAACTGCTGGCCTGCGGACTTTCCTTCGCCATCGCCCTTCAGTGCTTCGTCGTGATCGGCGGAGTCACACGCCTGATCCCCCTGACCGGTTTGACCACGCCTTTCCTCGCCGCCGGCGGTTCGTCGCTGCTGGCCAACTGGATCATCGTGGGCCTGCTCCTGCTGATCTCCCATACGGCGCGGGGACCGGTGGACACCACACCACTTCCTCCCGGCGGCGCTGCGGAACCTGCAGGAATTGATACTCCCACCGAGGCGGTGAAACGAGCGTGAACCAAGCAATCCGTAATTCCTGGGTGGCAGCGATCGCCATGTTTGCCCTGATCTTCGGCGCCATCAGCTTCGTCCAGGTGGTCGGTGCCGATGACCTCAAGGGCAACCCCCTGAACCAGCGGGCCATTCTGCAGAATTACTGCAACGACCGCGGCGCCATCATCGTGGGCGGCGAGCCGGTGGCCGAATCGGTGGAAGGCACCTCCGAGGTCTGCCAGTTCCAGCGGACCTACGCGCAGCCGGCACTGTATGCAGGCCTCACCGGCTACTTCTCCCGGAACTACGGTGCCACTGGCCTGGAAGTAGCGATGAACGATCAGCTGGCCGGCAGCTCAGACCAGCAGTTCTTCGACCGGATCGGCCAGCTCTTCCTGGGCAACCAGCCGAAGGGCGCCTCGGCGGAACTCACCATCGATCCCGCCATCCAGAAGCTCGCCTACGACCTCATCCCGGACGGCCAACGGGGATCCATTGTGGTCACCAACCCCAAGACCGGCGCCATCCTGGCCATGGTGTCCAAGCCGTCCTATGACCCCAACCTGATCGCCACCCAGGACCCCAACGCCGAAACCACCAACATCAATGAGCTGGTCAAGGTACCCGGCATCAACCTGAACCAGAATGTCAGCGGACCAACGGGCGAGCTGCTCGCTCCGGGATCAGTCTTCAAGCTGGTGGATACGGCTGCGGCCCTCGCCTCCGGGAAGTACAACAAGGACAGCGTGCTCCCCAACCCGGCCGAGATGCCGTTCCCGGGGATCCAGTACAAACTCCCGAACTACGCCGGAGGCAACTGCTACACCCAGGACAAGGCCAGCTTTGCCTTCGCCCTGCAGCAATCCTGCAATACGCCGTTCGCCAGCATTGCCCTCGACCTGGGCCGCGACGCCATCGCCGAGCAGGCTGCGAAATTCGGCTTCGGCGAGGATCTGGGCGACCAGCTCAAGCTCGCCTACGCCAGGGGCAGCGGATTCCCCGATGACCTGGACGGGCCAGGCCTGGCCCAGTCCGCCATCGGCCAGAAGGACGTGCGCGCCACTCCGCTACAAATCGCCTTGATGACCTCGGCAATCGCCAACAACGGCGTCCAGATGAGCCCCAGCCTGGTCAAGACCGTGCGGTCCCCGGACCTCAGGGTCATTGACGAGCCCCAGCCTGAAGCGCTCCGGACGTCCACCACCCCGGAAATTGCCCGGCAGATCACCGAGTGGATGACCAGTGCGGTGAGCCAGGGCATAGCCCGCGGGGCTGCCGTCCCCGGTGTCCAAGTGGCCGGCAAGACCGGAACCGCTGAACTGGGCAACGGCCTGAACAACTCATGGTTCACCGGGTTTGCCCCGGCGAACAACCCGGAGGTGAGTGTCACCATCGTCATGGAAGGCGTAGACATCACCACCGGCGCACAGCTAACCAGTCCGAACGCGAAGAAGATTTTTGAGGCGGTGTTGAATAAGTGAGGCCTACAACGGGAATCACCCTCGGCGGCAGATTCCAGCTGACCACGCGGATTGCGATCGGCGGGATGGGAGAGGTCTGGAAGGCCAAGGACCAGGTCCTGGGCCGCATTGTCGCCATCAAGGTGCTCAAGGAGGAATACACCGGGGACCCCGGTTTCCTCCAGAGGTTCCGCGCCGAGGCACGCCACACCGCACTGCTGAACCACGTGGGCATCGCCAATGTCTTTGACTACGGCGAGGAGGAGGGATCCGCCTACCTGGTCATGGAGCTCGTTCCGGGCCAGCCGCTGAGCAGCATCATCGAGCACGAGCAGGTGCTGTCCCCGGACCGGACGCTGTCCATGATGGCGCAGACCGCGCGCGCGCTTTCCGTCGCCCACGCCCAGGGGCTGGTCCACCGCGACATCAAGCCGGGCAACCTGCTGATCACCCCCGACGGCCGGGTCAAGGTCACCGACTTCGGCATCGCCCGCCTGGCCGACCAGGTCCCGTTGACGCAGACGGGCCAGGTGATGGGCACCGCCCAATACCTCGCCCCCGAACAGGCCACCGGCCAGACCGCTACCGGCGCCTCGGACATCTACTCACTCGGCGTGATCGGCTACGAGTGCCTCACCGGGCACCGGCCGTTCTCCGGCGAATCCCAGATCGCCATTGCCCTCGCCCAGGTCAACGACGCCCCGCCGCCGCTTCCGGAGACTCTCCCCAAACCGGTCCGCGCGCTCCTGATGTCAATGCTGGCCAAGGACCCCAAGAACCGCCCGGCCAACGCCATCAAGCTGTCCGAAGCCGCCGAGGCCATCCGCAACGGCGATATTGACGCCGCGCACGCAGCGGTTCCCGGCATGCTGCTCTTCGAGGCAACCACGGGCCCCATTACCGCGCCGGTGGACATTGCCACGGCCCCCACTGGCGTCATCGCCCAGAAGGACAGAAACACGACGTCGACGTCCGCACTGCCCGTGCTGGGTGCCGCTGCCGGCGGAGCTGCAGTCGGCGCCGCGGCCGCGGGCGCAGCCACTGGAGCCGGGAGCACGCTTTCGCGTGCGGACGCGCTGGCTGCGGAGCGCAGCTGGGTGCAGGAGGAAGAGAAGTACGACGACGAGCCAGCCGACGAGCCCGACCGTCGCGGCCGCAGCCCCTGGACGTGGCCACTGGTCGCCCTGATCGTGCTGGTCCTGTTCGCGCTGGTGGGGTTCTTCCTGACGCAGCAGGGGATTTTTAACCCGGCAAATACCGTCACCAACTCGGCATCAAGCACCCCGCCGTCCACCAGCGCCAGCCCGACAAAGACCTCGGCATCCGCTACACCTACGCCCAGCCGGACCACCGATGCGCCCACTCCAACGCCCACGCCCAGCACGGTGGACATCATTTCTGCGGCCTACCTCGGAAAGGACTACCGTCAGGTCCAGGGGGCGCTGGAAACCATGGGCCTGTCCGTCCGGGTCATCCCGCAGCAGAGTACTTCCGCCGCCGGAACGGTGTTGCAGGTCAACCCCACGGGCACCGTGCCCAAGGGGGCTGAAGTGACTGTGACCTACGCCGTCCCGGTCCCGGCCAGCACGCCGACCGCTCCGCCGTCCACGCCGGCCTCCGCTGCACCAACGTCCGCCCTGCCCGGCTGCAACCCCGGCCAGGTGCAGGGCTTGCCCCCAACCTGCGCGCCGTAGCGGTCAGGATTGACAGTGAGTGATTCGGCCCGCACCCCGCTCCACCGGGAGGACAGCCTCCCGGTGGATAACCAGCGTGTCCTGAGCGGCCGCTACGAACTCGGCGGAATCATCGGCCGCGGAGGGATGGCGGATGTCCACCGCGGAGTGGATACCCGGCTTGGCCGGACCGTTGCTATCAAGCTTCTCCGCCCGGATATGGCCCGTGATCCGCAGTTCCAGGCACGCTTCAAACGGGAAGCGCAGTCCGTGGCGGCGCTGAACCACCCGTCCATCGTCGCCATTTACGACACGGGCGAACATACGGTTCCGGATGGCTCGGAGGACAGTGTCCGGGTGCCCTACATCGTGATGGAGTTTGTTGAGGGCCGGACCATCCGCGACCTGATCCGGGCCAAGGAAGTCAGCATTGACCAGGCCATCGACTTCTGCCTGGGCGTGCTTTCTGCCCTTGAATACAGCCACAAGGCGGGCATCGTCCACCGGGACATCAAACCCGCCAACGTGATGTACTGCGAAGGCTCCAATTCCGTGAAGGTCATGGACTTCGGGATCGCCCGGGCCATCGCCGATTCATCCGCCACCATGACGCAGACCCAGGCCGTGGTGGGCACTGCCCAGTACCTCTCGCCCGAGCAAGCCCGGGGCGAAACGGTGGATGCGCGCAGCGACCTCTACTCCGCAGCGTGCCTGCTGTACGAAATGCTCACCGCCCGCCCGCCCTTTATTGGTGACAGCCCCGTGTCCGTGGCGTACCAGCACGTCAGGGAAATCCCGGAGCCCGCGAGCAGCGTGAACCCGGAGGTCTCGGCCGCCCTGGACAGTGTCCTGGCCAAGGCTCTGCAGAAGAACCGGGCGGACCGTTTCCAGGACGCGGCCGCCTTCCGGCGTGCGCTGCGCGCCGCCCGGGCGGGCGTGTCGGTGCCCGCGCTGGCCGCGACCGAAGCCCCCACCGATCCTAATGACCACGTCCCGACGCCGGAACGCCCGCCCGTGACAGAGGCGTTCGGGCTCACCGGAGCCGGCTTCCTGGACGATGCCCCCACCGGCCTGCAGCGCAACGCGGACGACACCCGGACTGACGGCGTACCGGTCATGGCGGCCGCCACCCTGGGACAGTCGGATGTCGATGAACTGCCCTTGGGTTTCGCTCCGGAACGTGAGCGGACCGCCCGGCAGAAGTCCCGTCGTCGTACGTGGATTGCCACACTGGTGATCTTCACCCTGCTGGTTCTTGGCGGCGGCGGTCTCTGGCTGTACAGCATCATGAACCAGCCAGCTCCAGCGCCGCCCAAGGTGGCGGTCCCGGCGGTCGCGTCCCTGACGGAGTCGGCGGCCCTGCAGGAACTTTACGGTGCCAACCTGCGGCCGCAGATCAAACGGAACAAGCACGAGACCATACCCAGCGGGACGGCCATCGGCACTGACCCGGTGGCCGGAACCTCGCTTGACCCCAATGCGGAGGTGATCCTGAATATCTCTGAAGGCCCAAGCGCCGTCAAGATTCCGGAGAACCTTCCGGGCCAGACAGAAGCCGCGGCGCGGGACATCCTGCGCCAGGCAGGACTCGTGGGAGCCCCTTCCACCACCACAGCCAACAGCGCCACCGTTCCCGGCGGCCGGGTGATTACCACCAGCCCGGCACCGGGCCAGATGGTGGGGGTGGGCACCACGGTGGAGATCGTGATTTCCACCGGCAAGGTGTCCATGCCTGAACTGCGGGGCCGCACGCGTGCCGAGGCGGAAACGGCGCTAAAAGAACTTGGCCTGGTCCCCAACGTCCAGGAAGTGGAGAACTCCCAGGTGGAGGCGGGCCTGGTCACGGATCAAAGTGACCCCGTGAATGCCGCCGTCGATCAGGGCAAGACGATCAATATTGTGGTGGCCAAGGAACCGGCCCCGCCGCCCACACCAACGCCGACAGCCACACCCACAGCCACCAAAAAGGGCTAAGCCTCCGCCCGCTCCTTAAAGCAACGCGGGGTCCCTTCGCGCCCATCCCGAAGGGGAACATGGGCGCGAAGTGACCCCGCGTTGTTCGTGCGTGTGCCGGTCAGTGCTGGATGAGCGGGCTCAACGTGGCGGCACGGGCGGCGGCTCCCGCCATTCCCAGGGACTCGAGCCAGTTGCCCAGCATCTGGTAGCCGCCTTCGGTCAGGACCGACTCCGGGTGGAACTGCACGCCGCACAGCGGTGCAGTGCGGTGCTGCAGGCCCATCACGACGCCGGTCGCGGTCTCGGCGGTGATCTCCAGGACGTCGGGGATGGTGTCCCTTACCGCTGCCAGCGAGTGGTAGCGCGTCGCTGTCACGGGGGAGGGGAGCCCGGCGAAGACGCTTGTGCCGTTGTGCTCCACCAGCGAGGTCTTGCCGTGCATCAGCTCCGGCGCGTGGGTCACTGTGCCGCCATAGGCTTCGGCCAAGGCCTGATGGCCCAGGCACACACCGAACATCGGCTTATTGTTCGCCCCGCACCACTTGATCAGCTCAATGCACACGCCCGCTTCGGCGGGGTTGCCCGGACCGGGTGAGATGAGGACGCCGTCGCGCGTTTGTGCCATCTCGATGGCTTCAGCGAGGGTCACGTCGTCGTTGCGGACAACGGTGGTCTCGGCGCCGAGTTCCTGGAGGTAGCCCACCAGGGTGTAAACGAAGCTGTCGTAGTTGTCTACGACCAGGATTTTGGTTGTGGTCATGGCTGGCTTGCAGAACCAATCGTTGAGTCGGTGAATGCGGTGAACCCGGACATCCATGGGAACAGGAACTGAACCATCAGGATCAGTGCGCCGGCGATGAGCGCCAGCGACGTGAGGATCCGCAGCCAGAGGGGGCCCGGCAGGTGGTGGAAAATCCAGCCGTACATACTCAGTTTCCTCCCACGGCTGCGGCCACCTGGGCGGCGATCTCAGCCGGCGGGCCCGCCGAGGCAGGCTGCCAGCTATCCAGCAGCGCGTACGCGATGATGCGTTCCTCGGCGCCGAAGCGCGGATTGCAACTGGTCATGGTGAGGAAGCTTTCGGTGGGAGTGACGCCGGGGCGGGTGGGGACCGGTTCCAGGACATCGGTCCGGGACGGCATCACAATCTGGTTGTTGCGGAAGACATAGATGTAGTAGCCGTCCTTGGTCTGGACGTAGATTTTGTCCCCCGGGACAAGGGTGTGGATATTGTCCAGGACGGCACCGTGCGTCTGTCGGTGTCCGGCCACCGCGAAGTTCCCGACGGCGCCGGGCATGGCGGTGTTGGCGTAATGGCCAAGCCCCAGCGTATCCAAGACATCCCCGGTGGTTCCCTGCACGATGGGTCGCGTGTAGTTGGGGCCAAAGCGGGGGATATACATGATGCCGATGGTGCCGGCATGGCCTGGTGCCGCGGCAACGGCCGGGGTGCCGTAATCCACGGGCGCTGCCGATGGATCCGGTTCCGGGCTTGCAGGCATCGCGCCGCCCAGCCCCTGGGCGAACTCCTTGATGACGGCACTCTGCTTGGCGTCGGATTCGATGTTGGTCCACCACAGCTGCCAGCCCACAAAGAGCAGGAGGATAATGCCGGCTGTGATGAGCAGCTCGCCGAGCACCTGCACTGTGCCACGCAGAATGGAAGCGCGGGCGGGCGCCGCACGCGCGGGCCGCGTGGCGGCGCGCCTCGCCTTCTCCTGCACTACCACGCGTTCTCCTCCGGGGTGGCCGCGATGGGCGTTTGAATGCCCTGAACTACGGCTAGAATTGACTGCTAGTAAGAATCCAGATTTGACCAAGATCGCGCAGACCGCTGGCAACTTCCTTCTTGCAGGATATCAAGCCCGCGGCGCCGAGCTTGCTCCAGTCCGCCAAGGAGAGCACGTGCCCGAGTCAAAGCCTCGCAAGAAGACTTCCAGCGCCGCGCAGCCCGCTTCCGCGGCGCAGGCGTATAAGCCCAACGCTGTTTGGTTCAAGCCGGTGATGTTCGGCCTGATGATCATCGGGCTCTTCTGGATCATCACGTTCTACATCAGCGAGGGCCGGTTTCCTGTCCAGGCGTGGGAGTCATGGAACATCGTGGCCGGCTTCGGCATTGCCATCATCGGCTTCCTGATGACCACGCGGTGGCGTTCCTAGGCTCCCGATCACCTGAACCTGTATCGCTGCCAGGGAACTGGCTGCACGCAAGGCGGCCCGGCACTGTGTGCTGGCCCGCCGCACCCGCCCTCACTGGCAATTCAATACCCGCCCTTGGGCAATTTTCCATGGCGCTAACAGCCTTAGCTGGAACCTCCACATCTTCAAGTTTGGCTCTACCGCGTAACCCACGAACCTAATTGAACCGGGGGTTCCAGCCCGGGACCGGGCCTGGCGCTTCATATTGTCTAGCGTGGCACGGGGGGCATGTGCTTTTGGCCCGTCGTTCACCGTCCCTTCAAGTCCTTCCGAAGTATCTTGCCGGCGGCGGATTTTGGCACGACGTCGATGAAGGCCACGGCGCGGACCTTCTTCTGTGGCGCGACGTGGGATGCGACGAACGACATCACCGCGGATCCGTCGATGGAGGAACCGCCGCGTCGAACGACGAAGGCCTTGGGAACCTCTTGCCCTTCCTCGTCCAGTGACCCGACGACGGCCGCATCGAGGATGTCAGGATGAGTCAGCAGCAACGCTTCGAGCTCGGCCGGTGCGACCTGGTGCCCTTTGTACTTGATCAACTCCTTGAGGCGGTCGACGATGTAGAACTCACCATGCTCCCCGACGGTCGCAATATCGCCGGTATGCAGGAAGCCAGCCGCGTCAATCGTCTCGCGCGTTGCATCCTCGCGCTCAAGATAGCCGAGCATGACATTCGGCCCGCGCACCCATAGCTCGCCCGGAGGGCTGTGCCCGCTGGCAGGGTGCACGATCTCCTCGCCGGTTTCCACCGACATCAGCTTCGCTTCGAGGTTCGCGACCGGCACCCCCACCGATCCGAGGGAGAGGTGGTCACCGTCAGCGGGCAGCACATGGGTCACAGGACTGGCCTCACTCATGCCATAGCCCTGACGCATCCGTGTGTTCAACCGGTTCTCGACGGCCGCCATCAGCGCCGCGTCGATCGGGGCGGCGCCGGAGAGGATGGCGCGAACGCTCGTCAGATCGTATTGGTCGATGAGCGGGTGCTTCGCCAGGGCGACCGCGAGGGGCGGCGCGATGAACAGGTAGGTGCACGAGTGATCCTGAATGATGCGCAGGAACTCGGGCAGATCGAATCGAGGCATCGTGACCAGCGTTGCGCGCCGTTCCAAGGCAATGTTGAGCAGCACGGTCATCCCGTAGATGTGCGAGAACGGAAGAAGCGCAAGCACCCGGTCGGTCGCTTCAACGTCGACGGCCGCACGGACCTGGCAAACGTTCGCGACGAGGTTCGTGTGGCTGAGCTGCACGCCCTTCGGTATTCCCGTCGTTCCAGAGGAATACGGCAGCACTGCGACGTGCGTAGCCGGGTCGAACACGAGATCGGGCGCAGGCGCTCCCTGGCCGAGCAGGTCGGCAAGACTCGGGTGCCCATCCATTCCGTCCAGCACGATGACGGCGTCGGCGTTCAACCCGACCGCGTCCGCTGCGACCTTGGCCTGCTCGTAAATGGAGCTCGTGGTCACGAGAGTCCGCGCGCCGGAGTCCCGCAACTGCACGGTGATCTCCTCCGCCGTGTACAGCGCGTTCACTGTGGTCGCGCTCGCTCCGGAACGCAAGATGCCGTGAAAGGCGGTAGCGAATTCCGGCACATTCGGGCAATGCAGCGCCACCACGGAACCGACCCCAATTCCGCGGGCGGCAAGTGCCCCCGCCAGCAGGATGCTGCGTTCCGCGAGTTCGCCAAACGTTGTCTCCGCACCAGTTGTGCCGTCGACGATGGCAGTGCGGGCAGCGTCCTCTTCGCTCAGGGCACCGAAAAGGAATTCGAAAACGGATGTGTTCGAAATGACCTGGTCAGGATAGGGGCTGCGGTACATGGTGATCTCCTTCGATCAGTCAGCATAGTTCGTGGAATCGTTAGCGGGCAGCATGGGTAGGTGCGCTGCACATACGCTGATTATCTGAAGTCAACTTAGCTTCCGCCGCGGAGTACCCAGGGTTCAGATAGCCGCTCGTACGTGTCGGGGAGCACACGCACGTAGTACTTGCGTTGCGTTGCGTGTGGTCCGACTCACGCCGTTACAGGGATATTGAGGTCGTACCACTTCGCAGCGTCGATGATGGCCTTGTCCAGATTCCCCGGGGCATAGCCGAGTTCGTTCTTGGCTTTGGTCCAGTCAGATGCCTGGGGCGACGAAAGATAGCGCGCGAGGCCGGGGTCCATGTCCGGTGCCCGATGCGTGAACCGTGCACCAAGGTTGGCAGCATGTCCGTATGCGACGAGGGCCCGCCTGGACAGTGCGATTGGTCGATGCTTCGCGCCAACGATCTCCGCCATGCGCCCGAAGACGGCTGCGTACGTGAGATTGTGCCCGCTGAGGTTGTAGCCCGCGCCGGCTGTTCCCTTGGTGGCCGCTGCAACCATGCCGGAAGCGACTGACCGCACGTCGCAGAACGACGACGCACCGGGGAAGGAGAAGGTGTGTTTGCCTTGTTGCATGTCCCGGATGATGCGTCCCAATTGCAACGTGTGATCGAACGGGCCGATCATGAATCCGGGATAGACGACCACGACATCGAGGCCCTCAGCAAGGTAGGCCCGCACGGCGTGCTCGCCCTCGACCTTGGTGTCGGCGTAGTCGTATCCGATGCCGGTGAGCGAGGAGGGTCCCGGTCCTTCGGGAAGAGCAGCCCCGCTGGGATCGAAGCCGTGGACGTCCAGCGTGCTGGTGTGAACGAAGCGCCGCACGCCGGCAGCCAGACTCGCCTTCGCGAGATTCCCCGCCATGGTGATGTTGACCTTTCGGCGCCGGGCGGCAAACTGGCTCCAGGTCGAGGTGTCCCCGGCGACGTGGAAGACCCATTCCTGTCCGGCGACTAAGCGTTCTGCCTCTCCGGCTGCGGTGAGGTCACTCAGATCGATGGTGAGGGGCAGATCCTCGATCCATCGGGTCGCCGACCCTGGCGATCCGGTCGCGGTCACGTCGTGACCAGCCTCGAGCAGTTCGCGGACAAGATTGGCGCCAACAAAACCTGTCGCACCCGTGACGAGGCATTTCATGCGCTTGCTCCGATCCGTTTGGTTGCCAGGTACTTACTTCGTCCACGCCGTCCCATCGACTCCAAAGGCCCGAGAATGCGCGGAAGGATCCAGGGAAAGCACTGCAGGAAGCGCGACAGGATGCTGTCGCTGTAGGGGAGGTAAATCTCGAGACGCTTGCTTCTGAGTACCAGGTCGAACATATTCACAACCTCGTCGATATGGCTTACCCTGCCGACGAAGTTCAGCAGGCTTCCGTCGTGGGTGGCTTCGTGGTACAGCATCGGTGTGTCGACGGCGCTGGGATAAATCCCGCTCACTGCGACCGCGGTGCCGCGCAGTTCCGCTTTGAGGGAAGCCAGGTACGCCCGCAGCCCCGCCTTCGCTGCCGCGTAGGCGGCTGATCCCGGCATGGCCAGGATGCCTCCCATCGACACGGTGGCGAGGATGTGCCCCTGATTCTTGGCCCGGAAGACTCGCGCCGTGACATTTGCCAGCGCGAGGACGCTGAGGAGCATGATCTCCAGCTGGAACTCGAGATCGGGGGTCGACGTGTCTGCGGCGTCTCCTGGGATGATTACCCCGGCGTTGAAGACGACGACGTCGAGGCGGCCGCCCCATTCGTGCTCAATTCGGTCCGAGAGTTCCGCTACCGAGCTTCGGTCGCTGAGGTCGCAGGCCACCGCGATGCTGCTCGCGCCGATTGCTGCGGTAGCTCGCTCGGCCAGCTCAAGGTTCCGTTCGACGGCGATCACTGTGAGCCCGCGCTGAGCCAGACGTGCCCCGACCCCCAGCCCGATTCCTCCGGCGGCTCCGGTGACGAGGGCGAACCTCGTGTCAGACATGCGTCACATCCTTCTCAGTCGAGCGGTGTAGCCCAGCGGCGGTGTCGGAGCCTGCACTTGCCAGGTCGTCGAAGGTGTCCTCGTCGACGTCGTTCCAGGAGAAGCGGTCCCGCAGATCCGCGAGGTAGCCCTGGTAGGCGTGGCTCTCGACGTAGTTCGCGTGCCGGGGGCTGTCGATGTAGTCGATGCCACCGCTGAGATCGGGACGGTCCTGCGCTTTGAGCCGAAGCAGTTCGTCGCGATGGATTCCTGTCTCACGGGCCCGGATGTCCATGGCGACCAGCTGCGCCATCTCGTCGAAACGCTTGTAGGCGGCATCGGCGAACTCGATGAAGCCGAGAACATACAGGCTGTCGACTTCGCGGGAGTAGACGTTCAGGTAGAGCTGGGGGTGCCCCGATTTCCAGGTGAGCAGGTCACGGTCGATGAACGGGATCTGGTACTCATAGCCCGTGGCCAACAGGATGAAGTCGATCTCCTCGGTCGACCCGTCGCTGAAAACGACGCCGTTTTTGGTGAGGTGGTCGATGTCAGGCTTGGCGATCAGGTCCCCGTGAGCGAGGTGGTGCAGCACCTGCGTGTTCATGATCGGGTGGCTGGCGAGGGCGTCGTGATCGGGCGCCGGCAGACCGAGCCGGGTGAGGTCACCGACCACCGCGTCGATCAGTTCATTGACGTTGCCCGACAGGCTCATCACGCGCGGGGGCTCGAACAGCCCGCTGAGCACAGCATCGGTGGGCAAGCCGCCGATGTGTTTGGGGACAAAGCGGTAGCCACGCCGCACCGAGAGGAATGCTTGCGAAGCCTGGGCGGCGGCGTCGCAGGCGATATCGACGCCCGAATTTCCGGCACCGATGATGAGCACCTTCTTGTCGCGAAACTCCATGCTGTCCCGGAACGTGACCGAGTGCCGGATCTCGCCGGCGAAGATGTCCTGCCCGGCGAGCTTGGGCTGGCTCGGATGCCAGGTGACACCCGGCGCGCAGATAAGACCGTCATATTCACGCGTCACTCCGGCCGATGTGGTCACTTCCCACCGGTCACCGTCGAGCCGGCGTGCATCAGTGACTTCGGTGTTGAAGGTGACGTGCTCGTAGAGTCCGTAGGTGCGGGCGAAAGTGCGGATGTAGTCGCGGATCTGACGCCAGGTCGGGTAGTCGGGATAATCCTGCGGCATCGGCAGTCCATAGAAGCCGCTGGTGTACTTCGAGCTGATGAAGTGGGCGCTTTCATACATCGGGCTCGTGGGGTTGTCCATGTCCCAGATACCACCGAAGTCGCCGTGCTTCTCGTACCAGTCGAAGGGCACACCCTCCTTGATGAGCGCCCGCGCCATGACCATCGAAGACGGCCCGCCGCCGACCAGGCAGTAACGGCGCGTGTAGACCACCGGTGCGCTTGCCGACACTACCTGGCTGTTTCGTTCTTTCATCTGCTCTGCTTCAGTTGCCATGGTCTGGACACTCTCTTATAGGTGAGTTCGCCACGCGATGACCGCTGGACGTGTTTAAAAAGATACCTGAGTCATATGACCAGTTCAAGTGTCCAGTTCATCTGATGCATGATCGTGGCATCATGGAAACATGACTGTAAGCGCGAAATCTCGCGAGCGTTCCTCTGAGGGAAGACGCACCGACCTGATCGATGCAGCGCTGCGCGTCCTGGCCCGGGACGGTGTCGCAGCGGCCACTACCCGCAAGATCGCCGACGAAGCGGGTCTTCCGCTGGGGGCGGTCCACTATTGGTTCGCCGGCAAGGACGACCTGATGGAGGCCGTAGTCATCGCTGTGCTCGACAAGCTAAGCGACGCGATGGAACAGGCCGCTGAGATGAGTAGCAGCGCCACACTCCTGGATTCCCTTCGCGCCGCGTGGCGCGTGGTGGAGAGCGACGATCCAGGAGCGCAGCTGGCGCTCTACGAGCTCACGAGCCTATCGATCAGGACTCCGGCCATGCGTGACCTGGCGCGCCGGCAGTACGCGCTGTATCGCGAGACAGCGAAGCGAAGCACCGACGCGTGGATCAAAGCCTCTGGAGTCGATCTACCCGGAGGACCAGAGATCGTCGCACAACTGTGCTCAGTCGTCTTCGACGGCATGTCAATCGCATGGCTGGCAGATCCGGACGGGTGGAAGCCCGATGACGTCTTTGTCCTCCTATCACACCTGCTTTCTACAGCCACTGCCGATCCGCCGCCCCATGCCGGGACGTAACGGTCGTTAATTGAGCGACCCGAGGCGACGGATTTCAGCCTAGGAAATGACCCGTCGCAGCACAGCTCGGGATCCGACTTACACCCTGCATAGGTGGTTCCAGCTCGTCGAGATCGACGAGGGGTCCGGCCGGGGACGACGATCGAGGACGCGTCGCGGCTGCTCGACCTTGAGCGGAGCTGGAGACCAACCAGCGGGGCTCGCCTGAGCAGGTCGACCGCATGGCCTCGGTGTCCTGACCCACCGGTCATCTCCCATGACAGCGGCTAATCAAAGTTGGGTGCACGAACGGCATTCTCTTGTGGGGGCCGCTAATACTTACGCTCTCCCGCGCCGACATGTGCACAGCAAAAGCTCCCGATAATCCGCTGCTTTTCCTGCACACATGGCGGCGGCCGGATATTCATGACGGGTTCCGGCCACCCGTGTTGCCGATGCTGGTGGAATTACTTCACGAGATCCAGCTGGAAGTAGTCGATGTTGAAGTTCTGGTACTGGTCCGCGGGCATCCGCAGGGTCAGCTCATGGACACCCTTCTCGAGGTGCCTGCTTTCGAGGTCCTGACGTTCGAGGGCGTCGTGGCTGGTGGTGTTCCCGATGCTGAACGGTCCGCTGGCTTCGCCGTCCCACTCGGTGACAATTGTGCCGGCCGGGACATACGGGGAGGATACGCGGGCCGAGACATCGTAGGTGCCGCTGCGTTTAACGTCGACCGAATACTTGACCCATTCGCCGCCCCGGATCCAGCCGAGAACGCGGGCGCCACGCTGATCGCAGACATCCAGGAAGGGCTCGTCGGGGCGGATACCACAGCGGTTGGCGTCATTGTCCTGGTAGCCGACGCCCTGTCCACCGGGTATCGGGTCTTCGGCCTGTACCCGGATGCTGCCCGGTTCACGGTCCCAAAGATCCAGCCGTCCACCGTCCCGCCAGTAGTCCATGGCCTCGACGTTGTCCGTCTGCAGTGCGGTTGCGCCGAGCTCCTCGACCAGGGTGTCCCAATTTTCATCCGCGCCGCGCAGTGAATTCTCGTCCGTGTGGCCGGCGGCCAGGCTGTCCCACAAGGTGTTGATCCAGATGCGGCTGTCCTCACGGATGGCCGCCAGCGCGCCGGGCTGCACCTGCGGGTCCTGGAGGCTGTCGAAAATGACTTCGTAGGCCACCGGCTGCCGCTCCGGGAATGCGCCGATGTGGGATGCGGTGGCGTCATCGATGATGTGCATGTACAGGATCTCTTCGTCCGTGGCCATGAAATCAGCAGCCTGCTGGACGTCCGGGCTGCCCTTGAAGATGGCGTGGTCCACGGTGTCGGTGTCCTGGAGGACCTGGTACATCTCAGTGCGGATCTCCCAGCCCTTGTCGAGGTTAACCAGGGCCTTGCCCTTGAGGGCAAGCATGGCCTCTTCAAGGGTGGGGACGGTGTGCTCGGTGACGGCAGCGGCATTTCCGCCAAGACCTTCGACGAGACGCAGGGCCTTAATCTCGGCCAGGGTCAGGTCAGTGACGCGGCCGGTGCCGTTGGTCGTGCGGTCGACGGTGGCATCATGCATGAGCACCGGGATGCCGTCGGCCGTAAGCATCACATCGATTTCGACGATGTCTGCGCCATCGGTGATGGCCTCCACGATGCCTGCAACGGAGTTCTCCGGGTAATCACGCCACTGTCCGCGGTGGGCGCCGATCATTAGCTTGGCGCTCGTGCCGTGATTGAGCAACTCGGCGTGGAGCTGTTCGAAGGATGCGTTAGAGACCGGCTGGGCCATGGCGGGCGCGGCTACACCGGGTAGCAGGGCGAGGCCTACGCAGGCGGCAAGACCGCGGTAAATGAGTTTCATGGGTTCCTTCTCGAGGGGTGGGCTCGCCGCGCAATGACCGCTGGCGTGTGTAAAAACATACCTCGGTCATATGACCAGTTCATGTGGCCAATTCATCTGATGCATGAACGAGGCATTACGGAGACATGACTGTAAACGCGAAATCTCGCGAGCGCTCCTCTGATAGAAGTCGCACTGAACTGACCGACGCAGCGCGCTGCGCCTCCTGGCCCGAGATGGTGTCGCAGCGGCCACTGCCCACAAGATCGCCGACGAAGCCAGTCTGCCGTTCGGGACTGCAGTATCGCGGCCGCATCGGGCCCTAGCTGCCGATTCGGTGGGATAGCTAACACGGAATTTCTGGTGGGACGCCATGTCTCCGACGCTGCCTGGCCGGCCGATCTGGGCGCCCACGGGCTGGTGAAGGCATCTTTCGTGCGGCTGCCCCCGACCCGTGAACTGCGGGACCTGATCCGGGACCATCCGTCTCGCCATGTTTCAGAGTGCGGCCGTGACTATCTTGCCCTCTGTTCTCACGCAGCTGGAAAAGGAGGCCCAGAAACTCCGGATCGAGGTTTTCCATCTGGAACCTGAGGCTTCATTGGAAGCCATTTAGTACCGTGGCCTAGATATCGCCGTCACTCAGGAGTACCCGGCTGATCCCTTTCCCGCGGCTCTCAGATTGAACATGAAGCACTGTTCAGAGACCCGATCCAGATCGGGGTTAATGGAAGGGAAAACGTTCAACACTTTGAGGATCTAGCGCATGATCGCTGGGTCCTGGAGCCTGCCCGGGACGCCAGCGCATAGGTGGGCGATAGCATGTGTCGCGACGCTGGCTTCGAAGAAGACGTTCGTTTTCATTCCCACGATCTGATCGCGCATCGCCGGCTTATCGAAACTGGGCAGGGCCTCAAACTCGCCCTTACGTGCTGCGTTTTTCTTGGTGCATTCTTCAGTACTTCTGAATATGGCATCCTTCCCGTGACCGATAATGCTATAGGCAGCGCACCGCAGGCTGAGCAAGGCAGGTAGAAGCGAAGGATTACAGATGACACCGGACAAATACGGAACCGTCCTGGGCGACGACGGCCTCGCCCGTCCGCCGTGGGCCGCCGCGGATCCGCTATTGCGCGAGTACTACGACTTCGAATGGGGCCTGCCCGTCCGGGACGAACAAGGCCTGTACGAGCGCATCTGCCTTGAGGGCTTCCAGGCAGGTCTCTCGTGGGCAACGATCCTCCGGAAGCGCCCCGCCTTCCGTCAGGCTTTCCTCGACTTCCAGCCGGACGCTGTTGCCGCTTTTACCGAAGCGGATGTTGAGCGCCTGCTCCAGGATCCCGGCATCGTCCGCAACCGGCTCAAGATCCGTGCCGCCATCACCAATGCCCGGGCCACCATCGCGCTGCGCGAACGGGAAGGCCTGGTTGACTTCGTCTGGCAGTTCCGTCCCCCAACCACTCCCCAGCCGGCCACCCACGCGGACATCCCCACGCAGTCACCGGAATCGGTGGCGCTGTCCAAGGCACTGCGGAAGCAGGGATTCTCGTTCGTTGGCCCCACCACCATGTTCGCGCTGATGGAAGCCATCGGCATGGTGGACACCCATTTTCTGGACAGCCACCGGCGCGGATCCTCGGGCGTCTGGACCGGCTGACCGGACGCTCCGCGGGGAACTGACCGGACGCTCCGCCGGGGCCTGTTGTCCACAGCTGTTGGGAAAGTTATCCACAATGTGTATAACTTTCCCGGCGCGGGAAGCGACTGCCGCCCGTGCAGGCCATGGCGCACGGGGCCGGATCCAAAGCGCTCGGACTGACAGTTATTAACAGTGTGGATTGGCTGTGGATAATTCACAACGACCCGACCACGACGTCCTTGGTGTCAGCGGTCCCGGCGGACCGGATGGTGGCTGGTGATGGACACCCGGTTAAAGGCGTTCAGGGTGATCGCCAGCCAGCTGACCGCAGAAAATTCATCCGCACTGAGGTGCTGACGGGCATATCCTTCCTCAAACTCGCGGGCCCGGTGGTCCGGCAGTTCGGTGATGCATTCGGCCAGGGCCAGGGCCGCCCGCTCCTTGTCCATAAACAGGGCCGTCTCGCGCCAGGCCGGCAGGACAGCTAGCCGCTGGTGGCTCTCCCCGGCCTCCACAGCGTCCCGCACATGCATGTCGAGACAAAAGGCGCAGCCGTTGATCTGGGAGATCCGCACGTTGAGCAACTCTATGGTCTTGCGGTCAATCCCGGCCGCGTCGGCGGCTTCGCGCACTTTCAGCCCCAGACCGTTGAGGGCGCGCCATACCGCGGGGTGCTGTTTGTCGAGGTAGATGTGCTGGGTTGTTGCCGTGGCGCTCAAGGCGGTCCTCCTGGCTGGAAGCTTGTTGGGTCCGATGCTGCGTAGGAACACCCTCGCACACACGCGTGTTATCCACTTACTAACACTGGACTACCCACAAGTTATCCACAGCTGTGGATAAAAATCCACAGGACGGCCCGAGCGGACCCCTCAGGTGCCCCAGTCGGGGAAACACCGAAGGTTAACTACATGTCTGTAAGTTGTTAACACTGTGAATAACCCTGTTGATACGGGCAGCCCGGATCCCCTCCTATGGGCCCCCGGCGCGGGAAATGGCCAGGATATCCACAGGTCGGGCTCAAACGGCGTGTTTTTCCACTTAACCACAGGCGCATCCCCAGGTGTTATCCACAATTGTGGACAACCGGATGATGAAATCCGGCAAAAGGGCGGACACTCGGGAGCAGGGGCACATCGAAATCCTGAACTACACCCGTGTAAGTTACCAACAGTGTGGATAACCCCTGTGGATAACTTAGGCGCCGTCGTCATGGGCCTGACGCGGACCACGGGCTGCTCGCACGCCGGGACGCACGCAGCAAGTGAACGGCAGCGCGGTGCGGAGGCCTCACGAGGCACAAAAAAGACCCCGGTGTCCGTTGGGA
Source organism: Pseudarthrobacter arbutini (assembly GCF_054510915.1). NCBI lineage: Bacteria > Bacillati > Actinomycetota > Actinomycetes > Micrococcales > Micrococcaceae > Pseudarthrobacter > Pseudarthrobacter arbutini. The sequence continues at coordinate 117,796 of NZ_JBTNDQ010000003.1, forward strand.
CACCGGGGTCTAAGTGCTCTGTTGGAGCTGGGCCCAAGGACCCGGACGGTCAACCGGCCGTGACGCGGAGCCAGCTCGCCAGGGCCAGCAGGAGAACGACGGCGACCAGCCCGGCCGCGTGCAGCAGGCCCTGCCGTGGGCCCCGGGGGGTGTATGCAATCACGGCAGCGCAAAGGGCGCCTGCGACGAGCCCGCCCAGGTGCGCCTGCCAGGCGATCTGGGGGACCACAAATCCGATCACGCCGTTGATGGCGATCAGGACCCACAGTTGCCGCGTATCCCCGCCGCGGTGTCGCTGTACCAGCAGCATCGCCCCGAAGAGTCCAAAGATCGCGCCCGAGGCGCCCACCACTCCGGCAAGAGGCACGCCAGGCACGTAGCCGGGGGTCAGCAAGAGATAGCCGACAGACCCTCCGATAGCAGAGATGAGGTACAACGCCAGGAAGCGGACCCGGCCCAGGAGTGGTTCGAGTGCCTGGCCGAAGATCCACAGCATGTACATGTTCAGCACAATGTGGAGGATGAATCCCTGGGAGTGCAGGAAAGCCGCCGTCAGCATCCGCCACGGTTCGAACTCACCAAATTCCGGAGTGGCAAACACATTGGCGAACGCCAGGTTCTGGTAGATCCACTCGCCGGGGACCACCCACTGCAGAACGTACATCACCGCGCACAGGGCGATAATTCCAAACGTCACTACGGGTTTGCCGGTTGCCACGGCGCCGCCGTAGACAGTCTTGACTGCCGGCGTCGTCCGCTTGGTTTCGTTGACGCAGTCAACACACTGGAATCCGACGGCCGCCGCCCGCTGGCAGTCCGGGCACGCTGGGCGGCCGCAGCGCTGGCAGCGCACATAGGAGGGCCGGTCCGGGTGCCTGGGGCACACCGGAACCTGCGCGGACGGCTCGGCCGCCGGAATTCCGTAGCTCATGTGATGGGTTAGAGCTGCTCGATGTCGATGCTGTTGATGGTGACGTCCTCAACCGGGCGGTCGCCCATGCCGGTGCGGACGCCCTCGATGGCGTCGACGACCTTCTTGGAGTCATCGTCAGCAACCTCGCCGAAGATGCTGTGCTTGCCCTGCAGCCAGTCGGTGGGGATGGTGGTGATAAAGAACTGTGAGCCGTTGGTGCCCTTGCCCGCCTGGATGCCGGCGTTGGCCATGGCCAGCTTGTACGGGGCGTTGAAGCTGAGTTCGGGGTGGATCTCGTCGTCGAACTTGTAGCCCGGTCCGCCCACGCCGCGGCCCAGCGGATCGCCGGCCTGGATCATGAAGTCCTTGATGATGCGGTGGAAGATGGTGCCGTCGTACAGCGGCGTACCCGTCTTGTCCTCACCGGTCTCGGGGTGGGTCCAGGCCTGCTCACCGGTGGCAAGGCCAACGAAGTTCTTGACCGTCTTGGGAGCGTGGTTCCCGAAGAGGTCAACGACGATGTCGCCGAGGCTGGTGTGGATGGTTGCTTTTGCAGTTGCGATTGCAGTCATACGGCCCATTCTTTCACGGCAGGTCAACGTAGAAGGGGCTGGACCGGCAGTTCCGCGCTGGGTGAAATCAGCCGGAAATCCGCGGGAAGAATAGCCGGTGCAGGTCAAGGCACGTAGGCTAACAACAGAACCGTCACATTAATCGGGAGGTAGTTGTGAAGAAATCGGATCGTATTGCCCGTGACCTTGAACAGTCAGTCAACAGCGCGGTTGAGAACGCCAAGGACTGGGCATCCCCCCGCGTGGAAGCAGCCGTGGATTGGGCAGTTCCCCGCCTGCAGCATGGCCTGGACACCGCTTCTCCCAGGATTCAGGAAGGGCTCAAGACCGCGGCCCACAACCTTGCCGACGGCGTCGCAACAGTGACACCGCGCATCCAGGAGGGGCTCGCCCAGCTTGCCCCGAAAATCCACGACGCCGTTGAGGTCGCCACCCCGCGCCTGTACGAAGCCCTGGACAAGGCCACTCCCGTCATCCAGAACGCCAGGGACCGCGTGGTGGTGGAGTACCTGCCGCGCCTTTCGGACCAGATCGGGCACGCATCCGACGCCGTGCACCGCACCTTGGAAAGCGCGCCGTCCCACGTGGACGCCGTCGCCCAGCGGCTTGCCGATTCCGGCGTCGTGCATTCCCTCCAGGAGCAGGCACAGACGGCCGGCACTCAGCTCAAGGCCGCCGCGCACGAAGCCGGTAAGGCCGTAGGGGTCCAGATCGCCCAGCCGCAGAAGCCCAAGAAGCGCGGCTGGCTGGTGTTCGGCATCATCGCCGCAGCCGTCGCCGCCGGCGTCGCCGCCTGGAAGGCCTCCAAGCCCGTGGAAGACCCGTGGAAGACCCCCTCTCCTGTCACGCCTACTCCGGCGCCGGTGCCTGCCACCACCGTGAACGACGCCACGGACACGGCCGGGGACGCAGCCAGCAAGGCTGCAGCCGCCACCGCTTCGGCCGCTGACGCCGTGGCCGGCCAGGCAGAGGATGTTTCCGCGGACGCGGAGGACGCGGCCGAGAAGGCCAAGCACGTCGCCGACGAATCGGCAGACGCAGCAGCCAAGGCGTCCACCGATGCCAAGACCGCCATCAAGAACATTGCGGCCAACATGAACGGTTCCGCGGACAAGAACAGCAACTAGCACTTCCGGCGCTCTCGCGCCGCCCTGAAGGGGCTCCGCCTGATGCGGGGCCCCTTCAGTGTTTTCCCAGTGTTTGTCCGGGCTGGACCCAGTCGCTGGCGGGACGAACCCTGATCGGTGCTAAATTTGAACTGATGTCAGCCGATAAATCCTCTGGGGATGCCTTGAACGACGCAGCACAGCTGCCGCGCGTGTCCATTGTCATCCCGGCTTACAACGAGGAAAGTGTCATCCGGCAGTGTCTCATCGCTGCGGTGTACCAGTCGGTGCCAGCCCACGAAATCATCGTGGTGGACAACCTCTCCACTGACCGCACCGCCGCCATAGTGGCGCAGATGCAGCTGGAGTATCCGGAAAGTCCCATCATCCTGCTCAGCCAGGACCGGGACCAGGGCCTGATTCCCACCCGAAATTTTGGCCTCAACCATGCCACCGGCGACGTCCTGGGTCGCATTGACGCCGATTCCGTTGTCGAGCCGGACTGGGTGGAGCAGGTCCAGAAGGCCTTTTTTGATCCGTCAGTCCAGGCAGCCACCGGACCGGTGGTCTACTACGACATGCCGATGCGGCGGTTCGGGCTCAAGGCAGACGACAAGATGCGTCAGCTGATGCTCAAGCTCGCCAAGCACCAGTACCACTTCCTGTTCGGCTCCAACATGGCCCTGCGAACTACGGCATGGGAAACCATCCGGGACGAAACCTGCCGTGACGAGAAGGACGAGATGCACGAGGACATCGACCTCTCCCTGCACCTCGCCGACCACGAACTCAAAGTCCAGTACTGGCCCCAGATGGTGTCCGGGATGTCCGCCCGCCGGCTCGAGGATTCACCGCGGGACTACCGGTACTACGTGACCCGCTTCGACCGCACGTACAAGGCGCACAACGTCAAGAAAATGGCCCTCAAGGCACCCATGGTGGTGTTCTTCTCGGTCTATTTCCCGGCGAAGCTCCTGCGGGCCATCCACACGGTCAACACCGCCCAGCCTGTCCGCCGCGGCGGACAATAGGCCCGCTTCAGGGCCCTTGCCCGGCCTTAGTCCGTGCCGAGTTCAGCCAGACGGTCCGACGGCGGTTCATCCCCACGCGCGGCGGAACCTTCACGCCGTTTCCTGAAGCCTGACCGCTGTCCCAGAACCACGACGGCGAGGCCCACGAGGATGAGCCCCAGCCCGCCGTAGGTGCCGGCGGGCAGGGTCTCGTGCAGGAAGACCGCGGCCAGCACGGCTGCGCCGGGGATCTCCAGCAGGATGATCATCGAGACCAGCAGCGGGCTCATCGTGGCCAGCAGGTGATTGAAGGCTGTGTGGCCCACGAGTTGGGCACACACGGTGATGGCCAGGATCCCTACCCAGCCAGCGGCGTCGAACCCCACCAGCGGCTGGCCGCTGAAGAGCGCCAGCACCGCCACAAAGGCCGCGCACATCCCGTAGCAGAGCGTGGTGTACGTTCCCGTGGTCATGGTCTGGCGGGCCTTGCCACCGGCGAGAGTGTAGAGGCCGGCCAGAGCCCCGCCGGCGACGGCCAGCAGGTCGCCCACGAGCGCCTCCGGCGAGGATCCCATGTCGAACCCGGTGATGGTGACAACACCACCAAAGGCGATCCCCAGCCCTGCCAGCACCTGCCAGCGGTGCCTGGTGCCCCGGAAGAGCTGGAAGACGGCGATCCAGGCCGACTGCAGGCAGACGAGGGCGGTGGCGGCAGCCACGGACGTCAGCTGGAGGGACGTGATGAAGCAGGCAAAGTGCAGGGCCAGGGCGACGGCGGCGAGCAGTGACCAGCGGAACTCGGCGCCGGTGATCCGGCCGAACTGCCGGGGTTCGCGGACCACGGTGGGAGTGGCCATGACGGCGGCCCCTATGGCGTTGCGCCAGAAGGCGATGGCGAGGGCACTTACGGTGGTGGCACCGAGGGTCGCGGCGATCAACGGCCCCGACGACGCCACGCCCAGGACGCCCACGGCCGCAAGAAGAAAGTTCACCGTTCAACCCAACTGTTCTGCTTTTAACGAAAAAGTCCCGGACAGCGTTGCGGCTGTCCGGGACTTCCCTATGGTGGAGGCACGGGGACTCGAACCCCGAACCCCCTGCTTGCAAAGCAGGTGCGCTACCAATTGCGCCATGCCCCCATAAGAAGCAACCCGTCAATCATACCCTAGAACCGTGGAGCCTTTTGCAAGCTCCCGGTCCGGGAATCCGGCCTATTCGACCTTGTCGGTCGACTGGCTCCAGACTGTTTTCCGGGCCTCGGATTCCTGTGCTTTCCTGTAGAGCAGGACGCCTGCGATCGCAGCTGCAAGTACCAGCAACTTCTTCACATGCTCCCCGTTCCGATCCTGCCTGCCGTGAAGCAAACCGAACCTTCCTTCGAACCTGCACAGGTTCCGTGGGCGTACCAGGACTTGAACCTGGGACCTCTTCGTTATCAGCGAAGCGCTCTAACCGCCTGAGCTATACGCCCCGATGCCTCATCGGGCCGAGACATGACTTTACAGCACATCCCGGCCCGATCTCAAATCGAGGCATTTCGCCGGAGAATTTCCGGTGAAATTAAGGGTTTTCAGTCGTCCGTGAGGGTGACGCCGATGCCGCCAACAAGCGTTGCGGAGATGTTGTAAAGCACCGCTGACAGCATGGACAGCGCCGTCAGCAGGACAACGTTCACCACGGCGATAATCGTGGCAAAGGAAGCCACCTGGCCCAGGGATGCGACCTTCTTCAGTTCGAACCCGCCGCCTTCGGAGCCTGCCAGGGTGCCAAGGAGGCTGTCCACCTGGTCGAAGATTCCGGTGAGGTCCAGGACAGTCCAGAGGACGATGGCGGCCACGACGGTGACGATTCCCAGCGCCACCGACAGGAGGAATGCCATCTTCAGGACCGACCAGGGGTCCACCTTGCTGACCAGCAGCCGTGCACGCCTGACCTTGGCCTTGGGCGCGGGCTTGACCAGGCCGGGCTGGGCCTGCGGAGACCGGCCCTGCACTGGGCGCTGGTTGGACTGGGCTGCCGGAAGCCTGCCCTCCCCGGCACGCTGGCCGGCCTGGCCTGCCGGAACCCGATCCTGCGCAGGGCGCTGGCCGGGAACGGCCGGCCGCTGCCCCGGCGCGCCCGTAGGGGCCGGTGGGCGCTGCTGCGGACGGACGGGAGCGTTCACCCGGGGTGCGGCCGCGGGCGGCGGCGTTCCGCCGGGGACATTGCTGCTCGGCTTGGGATATGAGTCGGGATTACTCACTCGTTACCTCCGGTGTAGTCTTCGTTCGGCTCAGCGTCGCCGGAGGCGTCCTCTGACTCAACAGCCGGTGATGTTTCTGCCGTTGTTGCTGACCCTGCGGATCCCTCGGGGGACCCGGCCTCTTCAGCCAACGTTACGTCATCGTCCACGGATTCTTCGCCCTCGAGGCCGCGTTCGCTGTTCCTGGCCACTTCAATGATGCGGTCGTTCTTGTCCGGCTTCGCGAAGATAACACCCATGGTGTCGCGGCCCTTGGCCGGTACGCCGGCCACGGATGAACGGACAACCTTGCCGCCTTCCATGACCACCAGGACCTCGTCCTCTTCCTGGACAATCAGGGCGCCCACGAGGTGACCCCGTTCTTCCTGGTACTTGCCCACCTTGATGCCCAGGCCGCCGCGGCCCTGCAGGCGGTATTCCTCCACCGCGGTGCGCTTGGCGTATCCGCCCTCGGTGACCACAAAGACGAACGAACCGTCCGTTACGACGTCGGCCGCCAGCAGTTCATCGTCCTCGCGGAACTTCATGCCCGTAACACCTGACGTGGCCCGGCCCATGGGACGCAGGGCATCGTCGGTGGCGGTGAAGCGGATGGACTGGCCCATGCGGGACACCAGCATGAGGTCATCCGTTTCGGAGACCAGCTGGGCGGAAACCAGCTCGTCCTCGTCACGCAGGTTGATCGCGATGACGCCGGCGGAACGGTTGGTGTCGTAGTCCTCCAGCCGGGTCTTCTTGACCAGGCCCCGCTTGGTGGCCAGCACCAGGTAAGGGGCCTGCTGGTAGTCCCTGATGTCCAGGACCTGGGCGATGTGCTCGTCCGGCTGGAAGGCCATCAGGTTGGCAACGTGCTGGCCCTTGGCATCACGGCCGGCCTCCACCAGTTCGTACGCCTTCGCCCGGTATACCCGGCCGAGGTTGGTGAAGAAAAGCAGCCAGTGGTGGGTGGTGGTCACGAAGAAGTGCTCCACCACGTCGTCGCCGCGGAGCTGGGCGCCCTTGATGCCCTTGCCGCCGCGCTGCTGCGACCGGTAGTTGTCGCTGCGCGTGCGCTTGACGTAGCCGCCGCGGGTAATGGTGACAACCATTTCCTCTTCGGGGATCAGGTCCTCCATGGACATGTCGCCGTCGAAGCCCATCAGGATCTTGGTGCGGCGGTCATCCCCATGCTTGGCCACAATCTCGCCCAGCTCGGTGCTGATGATTTCGCGCTGGCGTTCCTCAGAGGCAAGGATCGAGTTGTACTCGGCGATCAGGGCCTCGAGTTCGGAATGGCGGTCCTGGATCTTCTGGCGTTCCAGGGCTGCCAGGCGGCGCAGCTGCATGTCCAGGATGGCCCGGGCCTGCAGCTCGTCGATCTCCAGCAGCTGCATCAGTCCGTCGCGTGCGGCTTCGGTGGTGTTGGACGCACGGATGAGCGCGATGACTTCGTCCAGCGCGTCCAGTGCTTTCAGGAGGGCACGCAGGATGTGCGCCTCTTCCTCGGCCTTGCGCAGACGGTAGCGGGTACGGCGCGCAATGACGTCCAGCTGGTGCGTTACCCAGTGGCGGATGAAGGCGTCCAGGCTCAGCGTGCGCGGAACCCCGTCCACGATGGCCAGCATGTTGGCGGAGAAGTTGCTCTGCAGGTCGGTGTGCTTGTAGAGGTTGTTCAGCACCACCTTGGCCACGGCGTCGCGCTTGAGCACAATGACCAGCCGCTGGCCGGTGCGGCCGGAGGTCTCGTCGCGGAGGTCCGCAATGCCGGAGATCTTCCCGTCCTTGACCAGTTCGGCGATCTTGATGGCCAGGTTGTCCGGGTTGGCCTGGTAGGGCAGTTCGGTGACAACCAGGCACGTGCGGCCCTGGAGTTCCTCGACGTTGACCACGGCGCGCATGGTGACGGAGCCGCGGCCCGTCCGGTACGCGTCCTCAATGCCCCTGTGGCCAAGAATCGTTGCCCCGGTGGGGAAATCGGGTCCCTTGATACGGAGCAGCAGCTCTTCGAGCAGTTCCTCGCGGCTGGCCGTCGGATTGGCCAGGTACCACTGGACGCCGTCAGCTACTTCGCGGAGGTTGTGCGGCGGAATGTTGGTGGCCATGCCCACGGCAATGCCCGAGGAACCGTTGACCAGCAGGTTGGGGAAACGCGCCGGCAGGATGGTGGGTTCCTGGTTCTTGCCGTCGTAGTTGTCCTGGAAGTCGACGGTTTCCTCGTCGATGTCCCGGACCATCTCCATGGCCAGCTGGGACATTTTCGTTTCGGTGTACCGCGGGGCGGCGGCACCGTCATTGCCCGGCGAACCGAAGTTGCCCTGGCCCAGGGCCAGCGGGTAGCGCATGGTCCAATCCTGGATCAGGCGGACCAGCGCATCGTAGATCGCGGTGTCGCCGTGGGGGTGGTACTGGCCCATGACCTCGCCCACCACACGGGCGCACTTGTTGAAGGACCGTTCCGGCCGGTAACCGCCGTCGAACATCGCGTACAGCACGCGGCGGTGTACGGGCTTGAGGCCATCGCGCACGTCGGGAAGGGCACGGCCCACAATAACGGCCATGGCGTAGTCCAGGTACGAGCGCTGCATTTCCGTCTGCAGGTCCACCTGCTCCACACGGTCAACCAGCACGTCGCCTTCAAGAACGGCTTCCGGAAGATCGGCGGATTCCGCCGGGTTCTCGGGTGTCTCGTCACTCATCGTTTTATATTTTCCGTTTCAGGTATATGTCGGACTTGGAATATCTACTCGGTGAACCGGTCAGATATCCAGGAACCTGACGTCCTTGGCGTTCTGCTGGATGAAGTTTCGGCGGGACTCCACGTCTTCGCCCATCAGTGTGGAGAAGGTCTGGTCCGCTGCCAGGGCATCGTCCATGGTGACCTGCAGGAGGGTCCGGTGGTCCGGGTCCATGGTGGTGTCCCACAGCTCGGTGTAGTCCATCTCGCCCAGGCCCTTGTAGCGCTGGATGCCGTTGTCCTTCGGGATACGGCGGCCGGCGGCCTGCCCGGACAGGAGCTTGGCATCGCGCTGCTTGTCGCTGAAGACGTAGTCGTGCGGCGCGTTGGACCACTTGATCCGGTACAGCGGGGGTTGCGCCAGGTACACGTAGCCGTTTTCGATCAGCGGGCGCATGTAGCGGAACAGCAGCGTCATGAGCAGCGTGGTGATGTGCTGGCCGTCAACGTCAGCGTCGGCCATCAGCACGATCTTGTGGTACCGGAGCTTGCTGAGGTCGAAGTCCTCGCCGATGCCGGTGCCGAACGCGGTGATCATGGACTGGACCTCGGTGTTGCCCAGGGCCTTGTCCAGCCGGGCCCGTTCCACGTTCAGGATCTTGCCGCGCAGCGGCAGGATGGCCTGCGTTTCAGGGTTGCGGCCGCGCTTGGCGGAACCGCCGGCGGAGTCGCCCTCCACGATGTACACCTCGCAGCGGGCGGGATCCTTCGAAGAACAGTCGGACAGCTTGCCGGGCATCCCGAAGGATTCCAGCGGGCTCTTGCGGCGCGCATTGTCACGGGCCTTCCGGGCGGCCATCCGGGCCTGGGCCGCGGAAATAGCCTTGCGGATGACATCGCGGGCGGGGCCGGGGTTGCGTTCCAGCCAGTCGCCCAGCCCGTCGGTGACAACGCGCTGGACGAAGCCCTTGACCTCGGAGTTGCCGAGCTTGGTCTTGGTCTGGCCCTCGAACTGCGGCTCGGCCAGCTTCACCGAGATGACCGCCGTGAGGCCTTCACGGATATCGTCACCGGTGAGGTTGTCGTCCTTTTCCTTGATGATGCTCTTCTCCCGCGCGTAGCGGTTGATGAGGGAGGTCATCGCGGCGCGGAAACCCTCTTCGTGGGTGCCGCCCTCGTGGGTGTTGATGGTGTTGGCGTAGGTGTGGACGCTCTCGGAATACGCGTTGGTCCACTGCATCGCCATCTCCAGCGCGATGTGCCGTTCCGTGTCCTCGGTTTCGAAGGAAATGACGTCCTCGTGGACAACATCAACTTTCTTGCCCGAGTTCAGGTGCTTCACATAGTCCAGCAGGCCGTCGTCGTACTGGTACACCACGGTGCGGTGCTCAGCGGTGACTTCACCTTCGGTGACCACCACGTCAAGGTTAAGGTCCTCATTGGCGTCCGCGTTCGACGCTGCCGTGCGCTCGTCCGTGAGCGTGATCCGCAGGCCCTTGTTCAGGAAGGCCATCTGCTGGAAGCGGGCGCGGAGCGTCTCGAAATCAAACTCCGTGGATTCGAAGATTCCCGCGTCCGGGTAGAAGGTCTGGGTGGTGCCGGTGGTGGCGCTCTCTTCGCCCTTGACCAGCCCACCCTGGGGCTTGCCGCCGTCGGCGAAGGACATCCGCCAGACGTTGCCCTGCCGCCGGACTTCAGTGTCCACCCTGCTGGAGAGCGCGTTCACCACGGAGATACCCACACCGTGGAGGCCGCCAGAGACGGCATAACCGCCGCCGCCGAACTTGCCGCCGGCGTGCAGGATGGTCATAACCACTTCCACGGTGGGCTTGTGCTCGGTGGGATGCATGTCCACGGGGATGCCGCGGCCATCATCTACAACTTTGACGCCGCCGTCGGCCTGCAGGACTATTTCGATGTGCGTGCAGTACCCGGCCAGCGCCTCATCAACAGAGTTGTCCACCACTTCATAGACCAGGTGGTGCAGGCCGCGCGGCCCGGTGGAGCCGATATACATGCCCGGGCGCTTCCGGACGGCTTCGAGGCCCTCAAGTACGGTGATGTCGCTTGCGCCGTATTCCCGGGGTGTCACGGCCTCCGCCGGCGTATCGGGGGTAGGGACGTCCTCCGTTGCGCGTTCCACTGCCTGGGTATCTGTATTGTCGTTAGCCACAGGTGCTGTCGACTCCTCTTTTTCGATGATGGCCGGCGGCGGCCTTCCAGGGGAAAGCATCCGCCAACAGGCACAAGCTGATGGCGCTGACGGATACGTCGACGTGCAGGACCGAAGTCCGCCTGCGGAGAGCGTGCGGAAAACGGACTCAGTCAACGTTTCACCGGCGCCCAGTTATCTGCTGTGATTCTATCGTGAAATGGGCTGCAAACCCGCATTCCGGCGGGCGTCGCGGGACCTTGATGTGCCGATGCGAGGCCATTGACCCCGCCTAGGGCGCCCTCGAGGTCCCGTCTCCGGGTTCCTATACGCCCCAAGGGCGTTAGCCCGCCCTACACGCCGCCGGACGAATATTCAAGAGTCGACGGCGGCGCCTAGCCGTAGGTATCGCGCGGCCCGCGGCCGTTGACGGTGCGTCCGCCCTTGCGCCAGCTGGGTGCTGACGGGCCGAGCACCTGGATGCTGGTGACCACGCCATCGCCCAGTTCCGTGCGGAACTTCTCCAGCAGGCTGTTGCTCAGCAGGCGCAACTGCGTGGACCAGGCCGTCGAGTCGCAGCGCACATGAAGGGTGGTATCGGTGAAGCTCTCCGGGATGCAGTGCGCTGAAATCTCCGGGCCCACCAGCGTGGCCCACTCTGCCATGACCGAGCCCACCGCTACCGGAGAGCTCCAGCCACGTTCGGCCACAAGGCGTCCCACCACTTTGCCGAGCCCCAGCGGATCACGGCCGGTGGAATGGAACTGGCTGAAACCCCGGGTATCCCGGATCCCACCCTTTGTCTTGGCGGCGCCGGCCTTGGGGGGTGCCTTCCGGCGGATTTCGCCGCGTGCGGCCGCGGCCTCACGCATGCGGTTCAGCGCAGCCTGCGGCGCGTCGATGTTGTCAGGATCCCGGCCAGGCTGCAGCCCGCCCTTTTCATCCTTATTCATCGATTCCTCCCGGGATGACCTTCACCCGCCGGCCGGAGAGCTCCTCCGGGATATCGGCGTCGACGGCGGCGGTCACTAGGACCTGTTCCGCGCCGGAGACTATTGCCGCCAGTTTACGCCGGCGCCCCACATCCAGCTCGGCGAAAACGTCGTCGAGGATGAGGATCGGGGCAGACCCGCCGGTCCTCGCATCATCGAGCATGACGTAATAGGAGGCAAGCCGGAGGGAGAGGCACATCGACCAGGTTTCGCCGTGCGAGGCGTACCCCTTGGCGGGCGCTTCGCCGAGGATCAGTTCGAGCTCATCCCGGTGCGGCCCCACCAGGGAAATTCCGCGATCAAGTTCCTTGCGGCGGGAGGCCGCAAAGGCCTGGACATAGCGGCCGGTGAGGTCCTCAACGGTGAGGTCCCCCAGATCTTCGGCAGCGGCGGACCCATCCGTCAACGAACCGCCACCGGCACCCGGTGTCGCGCCGCCGTCGTCGTCCATCAGGTTTTGGAGGGTGGACCGGTAGACGGCGTTGGCGTCCTTGGACCCATCCGTGAGCTGGGCATACGCCTTGGCCAGGTGCGGGCTTATCAGTTCCACCAGTTCCAGCCGCGCGTGCAGCAGCTCGGCGCCCGCCCGGGCCATGTGCTGGTCCCAGACATCGAGGGTGGCCTCGTGCCCGGCAGTGAATTTTCCGGCCCGGGCGGATTTGAGCAGGGCGTTGCGCTGCTTCAGGACACGGTCATAGTCCGTGCGCGTCGCCGAATGCCGGGGCATCAGGCTGACAAGCAGCTCGTCGAGGAACCGGCGGCGATTGGACGGATCTCCCTTGACGAGCGCCAGGTCCTCGGGGGCGAAAAGCACCGTCTGGCAGATTCCCAGGAGATCCCTGGCGCGGACGGGATTGCTGCGATTGATCCGCCCCCGGTTGGCGCGACTGGCGTTGATCTCAAGTTCCAGGACCGTGGTCTGCCCGCCGCGGACCAGGCGGGCCCGGACCAGCGCGCGGTCCGTGCCGAACCGCAGCAGCGGGGCGTCGGAGCTGACCCGGTGCGAGCTGAGGGTGGCCAGGTACCCGATGGCCTCCATGAGGTTGGTTTTGCCGATGCCGTTTGCCCCGACGAGCACGGTGACACCCGGTTCGAGGGGAAGGTCAACCTGGGCGTAGCTGCGGAAATCAGTGAGCGAAAGGTGTTCTAGGTACACGCGGTGTTCGACAATTCTCGGAACCTGCGGGTCCCGGGGTGGATGTTACTTGGCGGGACGGGTGGCATGCCCGCCGAACTGGTGGCGCAGCGCTGAAACCATCTTCATGGCGGGCGAGTTTTCCTCGCGGGAGGAGAAGCGGGCGAAGAGTGCAGCCGTGATGGCCGGTGCCGGGACAGCGTTGGCAATGGCTTCCTCAACGGTCCAGCGGCCTTCGCCCGAGTCTTCGACGTAGTCATCGATGGATTCGAGTCCCGGGTCCTCGTCCAGCGCCTTGACCATGAGGTCCAGGAGCCAGGACCGGACCACGGTGCCCTTTTGCCAGGCGCGGAACGTACCGGGCAGGTCGTCAACAATGTCCTTGGCAGCCAGTAGTTCGTAGCCTTCGGCGTAAGCCTGCATCAGGCCGTATTCAATGCCGTTGTGGACCATCTTGGCGTAGTGGCCCGCACCGATTCCGCCGACGTGGACAAAGCTGTCTGCCCGCTCGCCTTCGGGACGGAGCACATCAAAAACCGGCAGTGCCCGCTCAATATCGGCGGCGTCGCCGCCAGCCATGAGCCCGTACCCGTTCTGGAGGCCCCACACTCCGCCGGAAACACCGCAGTCGGCGAAACGGATCCCCTTCTCAGCCAGAGCGGCACCATGTTTTTGGTCCTCGGTGAAGCGGGAGTTGCCGCCGTCGATCACCAGGTCGCCGGCGTCGAGCTTGTCCCCGAGTTCGGTGACGACGGCATCGGTGATGTCGCCTGACGGGACCATGACCCAGATCAGCCGCGGGGCCGGAACCGCCGCAATGAGCTCATCCACGGAGGCAACATCGGTGACCTCGGGGTTACGGTCAAAGCCGGTGACCTCAATGCCGCCCTTGCGCAGGCGTTCGCGCATGTTGAAACCCATCTTGCCAAGGCCGATCAGTCCAATATGCACGTGGGTCTCTTTTCTGCGCGGGGTTGGCTGTTGCTGAACGGGTCAGCCGAACTAGGTCGCACTAAGTGTCGTTATGAGCGCCCATAACGACGTTTCTGCTACCTAGTTGGGAAGGCGGACGGGCATGACCAGGTAACGGTAGTCGTCCTGGTCCTCACCGTCGGCGTCTGCCTGGGCCGTAATCATCGCGGGTTTCGGCGCCGTGGTGAAGGAGAACCTGACGTACTTCGTTTCGATGACGCTCAGGCCCTCCACCAGGTAGTGCGGGTTGAAGGCGACGGTGATGTCGTCTCCGGAGAGCTGGGCTTCGAGTTCTTCGGAGGCCTGGGCATCTTCGCCGGTGCCGGCGTCCAGGTGCAGCAGTCCTTCGGTGAAGGCGAGGCGAACCGGTGTGTTGCGTTCGGCCACCAGTGACACACGGCGGACGGCTTCCACAAGTTCCTGCGTCTGGACAGTTGCGTGGATGGGCGTGGAATCCGGGAACAGCGAGCGGATCTTGGGGTAATCGCCATCCACCAGCAGCGACGTGGTGGTGCGACCGCCGCTTTCGAAACCGATCAGGCGGCTGTCATCGTCAGCTAGGGCGAGGTTGATGTCGCCGCTGTTGCCAAGGGTCTTTGCCACTTCGTTGAGGGTTTTTGCCTTGACCAGCGCACTGGTGGAAATTCCCGGCGTGGTGGGCTTCCACGGCACTTCGCGCATTGCCAAACGATAGCGGTCGGTGGCCAGAAGCGTGATGAGGTCGTCCTCGATCTCCATCCGGACGCCGGTCAGGATGGGGAGCGTGTCATCCTTACTGGCCGCAATGATCACCTGGGACACAGCCTGGGCAAATGCATCACCCGGGACGGTGCCGCTGATGGCGGGCAACGCAGGCAGCGGCGGGTATTCGGCCTCGGGCATGGTGGCCAGGTGGAAGCTGCTGCGGCGGCAGGTCAGCGTCACTTTGTTGCCATCGGTCTCCACGACCACCGGAGCGGAAGGGAGGCTTCGACAAATGTCTGCGAGGAGGCGTCCGGAAACGAGGATGGTTCCCTCGGCGGTGATGTCCGCGGGGATGTCCAGCCGTGCGGAGGTCTCGTAGTCAAAGCTCGAGAGGCTGACCGTGCCGGCTTCAGCCTTCAGGAGCAGGCCCGACAGCACTGGAACCGGCGGCCGCGGAGACAACGACCGGGCTGTCCAGGTGACGGCTTCTGCCAAGACGTCCCGTTCGACTCTGAACTTCACGGAAGGGTGCCGCCTTTCATTGCTGCTGCCTTGTCTGAACCGGAAACTCCCACAGGGAGCCCAAAAGTAGTGGCGCCCCAACAACGGAACCTGCATGGTTCATCGAGTGTTGAACCACAAAGAAACCCGAGGATGGGAGCGCTGCTGACAGCTTAGCCGCAAGACTGCTGATTAACCCATCCCCGGTCAGGACGCCTGGGGTCCGGAGGCCTTGGGCCTGAGCCGGTTCGGGGTGCGGATCGAGATTGTTATTTGAGGGAAATCAATTTCTTGGGATTAGTAGTGTTAATAACTGCTGTGGATACTGTGGATAACTCGATCCGGCCGCAGGATCCAGCGGTTAAGCCCTGTTCATGGATTGTGGGTGACGCAGGTTTTAAACAGGCTGTGGATGGGGATAACAATTTTTGGGTTTTCGCTGATCCACAGGCGGCTTAAGGGTTTTAAGCCCATTAAGCTCGGTTGTCCCCTTAAGTATCCACAGGGTTATCCACATGCACCTGTTAATAAGGTATAGAGGCGACGGCTCAGGAGTTGCGCTGCTGCTGCTTGATCCTGTTGGTGAGTTCGGTGACCTGGTTGTAGATCACACGACGCTCAGCCATCAGCTCACGGATTTTGCGGTCCGCGTGGATCACCGTGGTGTGGTCGCGGCCGCCGAGTTCCTGGCCGATCTTCGGCAGGGACATGTCCGTGAGCTCGCGGCAGAGGTACATGGCGATCTGCCGGGCGGTCACCAGCGTGCGGGTCCGGGACTTGCTGCAGAGTTCCTCCATGGTGAGCTTGAAGTACTCCGCCGTCTGGATCAGGATCTGGCTCGACGTAATTTCCTGGGCGCCGTCGTCCGTGATGAGGTCCTTCAGGACCATCTCAGCCAACGCAACATCGACCGGCTGGCGGTTCAGGCTGGCGAATGCCGTCACCCGGATCAGTGCGCCTTCGAGTTCGCGGATATTGCTGGAGATCTTGGAAGCGATGTATTCCAGGGCATCGTCCGGGGCGGAGAGGCCTTCGCTGAGGGCCTTCTTCCGCAGGATGGCGATGCGAGTCTCGAGCTCGGGCGGCTGGATATCGGTGAGGAGGCCCCACTCGAAGCGGGACTTCATCCGGTCCTCAAAACCTGCCAGCTGCTTGGGCGGCAGATCCGAGGTGATGACCACCTGTTTGTTGTTGTTGTGCAGGGAGTTGAACGTGTGGAAGAACTCCTCCAGCGTCCGGTCCTTGCCGGCCAGGAACTGGATGTCATCGATCAGCAGCACGTCCACGTTGCGGTACGTGGTCTTGAAGCTGGCGCCTTCGTCATCGCGGATGGAGTTGATGAAGTCGTTGGTGAACTCTTCGGAGTTCACGTACCGGACCCGGATTCCGCTGTACAGGCGGCGGGCATAGTGGCCGATCGCGTGCAGGAGGTGGGTCTTGCCCAGCCCGGAATCACCGTAGATGAACAGCGGGTTGTAGGCCTTGGCGGGCGCTTCGGCCACGGCCACGGCAGCTGCATGGGCAAAGCGGTTGGACGAACCGATCACAAACGTATCGAAGACGTACTTGGGGTTCAGCCGGCCGAACTCGTGGGAAGTGCTCGGCAGCATCGGTTGCGGCTTCTGTTCGATCAGCTGGTCCGGCGAGTAGGAAGGTTCGACGACGGGTTCCGGCTCCGTGTGGAGCGGCACCAGATCGGTGTCCACGTCGATCGCGCAGCGGATGTCCTCGGAGAAAACGTTATGCAGGGCGTCATCCAGGGCGTCCTTGACCTGGGTCTGAAGGACTTCACGGGTCAGTTCGTTGGGAACGGCCACCAGGAGGGTGGATCCGATCAGGCCCTGGGCCTGCGCCAGGATGACAAAGCCCCGCTGCCGTGGAGATACGCGGTCGTCCTGCTCGAGCAGGCTCACAACCCGACGCCAGGAACTTCCGACAGTATTGGCGTGGTTGGCTTCGTCTACTGTCATCAATCAGTTCCTCAAAACTTGCGTACCTGCATTACGTGCAGCCCCAAGTCCCGAACCAGGATGCTGGTTCAGCTTCATCCACAGGGTTATGCACAGTCCGTGGATAATCGGCTACTGAGCCACTCTAGGGGAACAAAAGGCCAGAAGATAGCTGGGAAGTAGCTTGTGGATAATTACACCGTTGTGGTTCGAAAACAGGCCTTGTGAGCCACTTCATCCACAGGCTGTGGGGCCAGGTTAACCACAGCCGGGGACAGGGACGCAGGGGTACCCCGGTTTGACTCTGGCAGGCATTTTGCCCTAACGTTGTGAAGTCCTTTGTGTACGCTTTTTAGCCCCTTCTGAATCTCTCTGACGCACCGCGTTGGAGCAGCCGGGGGAAGCGTGCATATACAAAACTTAGCGTCGGCCAGTTCTTCCCCTTTTACTGATCGGGTGGGCGCACCTTTGATCCACTGGAGTAACTAACGTGAGCAAGCGGACTTTTCAGCCGAATAACCGCCGTCGAGCCAAGAAGCACGGCTTCCGCCTTCGTATGCGTACCCGTGCCGGCCGTGCCATCCTGGCAGCCCGTCGTGGCAAGGGCCGCACCGAACTGTCGGCCTAGATAACTGACTCGTCGGTTTAACTTTTCTTTGCGAGTTTAAGGTGCTGGCCACCCGTAACCGTTTGAGGACTGCAACCGATTTTTCAACAACCGTACGTTCCGGTGTCCGCAATGGACGCCGGAACGTAGTGTTATATGCGGCAGCTATTGCTGCCGACGAACCCAGCCGGATCGGGTTCATCGTTTCCAAAGGTGTCGGGAACGCTGTGGTCAGGAACCTCGTTAAGAGGAGACTGAGAGAAGCCGGTGCTGCCTCGCTGCGCGAGTACGGTACCGGGTTTGCCATAGTGGTCCGGGCGCTGCCTGCGTCCGCTGCCGCCAGCTGGGATCAACTGCTGGCGGACTACAACGCCGCACTGGAATCAACCATGAGCCGGTTGGGCAGCCGCCTTCCGCGGGCTGCTGTAAACGGTTCAACCGGTACAACACAGGAAGGGACACAGCGTGCGTAAGGTAACTGCCGCCGTCGTCCACTACCTTCATCCTGTTGCTGCCGCCGTGGGTACCTTCCTCTGGAACCTGCCCAGAAACATTCTTATTCTGCTGCTGATGGCCTACCGCAAGGTGATTTCTCCCTTGTATGGCCAGGTCTGCCGTTTCTTTCCTTCCTGCTCGGCGTACGCCCTTGAGGCGATCACTGTCCACGGGGCAGTGAAGGGCAGCTGGCTTGCGGCCCGTCGCCTTGTGCGCTGCCATCCGTGGAATGCCGGCGGTGTGGACCATGTCCCCGCCGGCCACCGCCACTGGCCCGATCACCGGACCCCCACAATTGTTGTGCTGAACAACCCGGACAAGTACCTGGCTGCTCAGACTGATGGAGAAGGCCGCCTTGCGGCCTGACGAATAGGGATATCGTATGGACTTCTTTGAAACAATCATGTTTCCGTTCAAGTGGCTGGTTTCCATCATCATGGTGGGCTTCCACGAGGGCCTGAGCAGCATCGGGCTGCCTGAGGCCTCAGGCTGGACGTGGACGCTGTCCATCATCGGGCTGGTGCTGGTGATCCGTGCCGCCCTGATCCCCGTATTCGTCAAGCAGATCAAGGCGCAGCGTGGCATGCAGCTGCTGCAGCCGGACCTGAAGAAACTCCAGGACAAGTACAAGGGCAAGACCGACCAGCTCTCCCGCCAGGCAATGGCGCAGGAACAGATGGCCATGTACAAGAAGCACGGAACCAACCCGTTCTCCGCCTGCTTGCCGATGCTGATCCAGATGCCGTTCTTCTTCGCGCTCTTCCAGGTTCTCTCCGGCATCAGCACCGCCCGGGACCAGGGCAAGAGCATTGGCGCGATGAGCCACGAACAGGTGTTGCAGTTTGACGACTCCACCATCTTCGGGGCGCCGCTGTCGGCCACCCTGCTGCATAACCCTGAAGGCAATGTCGTTGCCGTTTACGTCCTGTCGATCGTGATGATCCTGGCCATGACGGCCTCGCAGTTCATCACGCAGAAGCAGATCATGGCCAAGAATATGTCCGAAGAGGCCATGGCCAGCCCGTTTATGCGCCAGCAGAAAATGATGCTCTACATCCTGCCGATCGTGTTCGGCGTGGGTGGCATCAACTTCCCCATCGGTGTCCTGATTTACTGGACCACCACCAACCTCTGGACTATGGCGCAGCAGTTCTTCGTCATCCGCCGCATGCCGACGCCGGGATCCCCCGCCGCCAAGGCACTCGCCGAACGCCGTGCGGCCAAGGGCCTGCCGGCCCTGCCCATTCTGGGCGGGAAGAAGGTCGACGCCGAAGCGGAGGCAGCTGCCGCAGCTGCGGTCATCGAACAAAAGGGACAGCGCGTCCAGCCCCAGCGTAAGAACAGGAAGAAAAAGTAATGTCAGCCGAAAGCACCGAACACGCCCTTTCCGACGAGGTCATTGACGATCAGGACGAAGCCTCGACGGACGCCGATGCTTCGCCCAAGGGATCCGCTGCCAGCCGCCTCGAAGAGGAAGGCGACGTTGCTGCCGATTATCTGGAGGAACTCCTTGATATCGCTGACATCGACGGCGATATTGACATTGAAGTCCGGAACGGCCGCACTTACATTTCCATCGTTGCCGAGGATGAAACCGATGGTCTCGACAGCCTCGTAGGGGAAGACGGCGAAGTCCTCGAAGCCCTTCAGGAACTGACCCGGCTCTCTGTTCTCTCCGCAACGGAGAACCGCTCACGCCTGGTCCTGGACATCAACGGCTACCGTCAGCAGCGCGCCGGCCACCTCCAGAAGATCGCCGAGGACGCGGCAGCTTCGGTCAAGGAGTCCGGCAAAGCCGTGGCACTGGAGCCGATGAGTGCCTACGAACGCAAAATCGTTCATGACGCCGTCGCTGACCTGGGACTCGTCAGCGAGTCCGAGGGCGAAGGCGCCGGGCGTCATATCGTAGTGTCCGCAGACTAGAGAATGCTGAACCGCTAATCATGGTTGACATCACGGCAGCAGAATTGCTGGCGGCCGAGAAGATTTTCGGTGACCGCCTGGACCTGGCCAAACGCTACGTGGAGCACCTGGCCACGTCCGGAACCGAACGCGGGCTGATCGGGCCGCGCGAGATCCCACGGCTGTGGAGCCGGCACGTCCTTAACTGTGCCGTTATCGAAAGCGAGATCGCGCACGGCAGCCATGTTGCCGACGTCGGAAGCGGAGCCGGACTTCCCGGACTTTGCCTCGCCATCGCGCGTCCGGACCTCCAGCTGACACTGATCGAGCCGCTGGAACGCCGGGTGATCTGGCTCCAGGAAGTGGTGGACGATCTCGGCCTGACAAACGTCACGGTGATGCGGACCCGCGCGGAGCTTGCGGTTGGCATGGTGGACGCTGATGTTGTGACTGCCCGGGCTGTTTCCGCGCTGAGCAACCTCGCCGGCCTGACCATCCCCTTGCTCGCCGGCAAGGGCGAAGTTGTGGCCATTAAGGGACGCAGCGCAGGCGAGGAAATCGAAAAAGCAGCGAAGGTCATCCGGAAACTCGGTGGCGTCCAGACCTCTGTAGTGACTGTCGGTGAAAACCTCCTGGAGGAACCCACCACAGTGGTACGGATCGTCGTTAACAAGTCCCGAAAGATCTCCTAGTCCTGGCCCGGTAGCCTTGGTCTGCAGGGCGAAGCGGTTAGGCTAGACAACGGCAGCAAAAGCCGAACGAGAGTGAGTGTGTCCCAGTGACCAGTAGCGAAGCCTCCACACAACGGATACCCCCGTTTGTGTCTTTGGGGTCAGCACGAGCAGTTGCTGGCATGGGCATGGGTTCCGCGCCCGGACGAGGGGAAAGTCACCCTAATCCGGTTGCGGAAATGGCAATTCTTGCCTCTGTTTCACGTGAAACAACAACGGGTGGCAGGATCAACGTCATGGACACCATGGACGATTCCAGTCCTATCGCCCGGGAACTCGCGCACGAGACCAGGCGCCGCGAACGGCTGGTTGGGCGGAAACTTCCCAAGCCGGAGAAGACCCGTATCTTCACGGTGTCCAACCAAAAAGGCGGCGTGGGCAAGACCACCACCACCGTGAACATCGCTGCTGCCCTGGCCGCGGCCGGCCTGAACGTCCTGGTCATTGACATCGATCCCCAGGGCAACGCCTCCACCGCCCTCGGCGTCGAGCACCATGCCGATGTGGACAGCATCTACGACGTCCTCATCAACGATTTCCCTCTTGCTGACGTCGTGGCCCCCTGCCCGGACATCAGCAACCTGATCTGTGCTCCTGCCACCATTCACCTGGCCGGCGCGGAGATTGAGCTTGTTTCGCTTGTGGCCCGTGAACAGCGGCTCCGCCGGGCGATCGATGTCTATGCCAAGACCCGGGCAAAGAACGGCGAAGAACGCCTCGATTACATCTTCATTGACTGCCCGCCCAGCCTCGGGTTGCTCACGGTTAATGCCTTCTGTGCTGCCGGTGAGGTCCTTATCCCCATCCAGTGTGAGTACTACGCCCTGGAAGGCCTCAGCCAGCTCCTTAAGAACATTGAGATGATCCAGAAGCACCTGAATGCGGATCTGGTGGTCTCCACTATTCTCCTCACGATGTATGACGGACGGACCAACCTTGCAGCCCAGGTGGCAGCCGAAGTTCGCCTGCACTTCCCCGAGCAGGTCCTTGGTGCTGTAGTCCCCCGCTCCGTGCGGATTTCAGAAGCTCCGAGCTACCAGCAAACCGTCATGACGTACGATCCTTCCTCCAGTGGAGCCCTGTCTTACCTGGAAGCCGCAACCGAAATCGCTGAACGCTAGAATCTTCAAGAACTGCAACAACCGGAGTCCGGCAAGGTCTGGCTCTTCCATCGGAGGGATTTATCCATGAGCGAAAAGCGACGTGGCCTAGGCCGCGGTCTTGGCGCACTCATTCCAAGTTCCGCCGGTAGTGCGTCGGGCAACGGCGGCGCTGTGTCGCGGCCTGTGGATCTCTTCTTCCCTGAAGGCCGTAAGAAAGTCGCGTCCCCTGACGACGCTTCAGGGAATGGTGGGGCAGCTTCAGATGCTTCATCTTCCGAGTCGGTTGCTTCCGAGTCGGTTGCGCCGGCTCAGGACAACGACGCATCGGTAACGAAGGAAGCAGCCGCGCCGAGAACGGCCTCCCCCGCGAATCCGCCAGCCAAGGGAGCAGACAAGCTGCCGGCCGCAAAAGCTCCCGCCAAGGCTCCTGCGAAAGCTCCTGTAAACGGCGGTGCAGCTACATCGACGGTGGACGGTTCGCCCACGCCAGTTGAAGACGCGGCTGGCGAGTCTGTGTCCGAGGTGCTTGAGTCCCAGAGCAGTGCGCCGGATAACGGTGTTGACCTCGTGGAAGTTCCCGGCGTGCGTTTTGCCGAGATTCCGGTCACCGACATCCATCCGAACCGTAAACAGCCCCGCTCAGTCTTCGATGACGATGACATGGCGGAGCTCATCCACTCCGTGCGGGAAATCGGCGTCCTCCAGCCAATTGTGGTTCGTACTTCAACCGAGGAAGGTGGAGAACCGTACGAGCTGGTGATGGGTGAGCGTCGCTGGAGGGCAGTACAGGCGGCCGGGATGGCGACCATCCCTGCCATTGTCCGGGACACCACTGATGATGACCTCCTCAGGGATGCATTGCTGGAGAACCTGCATCGCAGCCAGTTGAACCCGCTCGAAGAGGCGGCGGCCTACCAGCAGCTGCTTGAAGACTTCGGAACCACTCACGAGCAGCTTGCGGACCGCATTGGCCGTTCACGTCCCCAGGTTTCGAACACGCTTCGTCTCCTCAAACTTCCGCCCCTGGTTCAGCGTCGTGTGGCGGCCAGCGTTATTTCCGCTGGCCACGCGCGCGCGCTGCTCGCCCTGCCGGATGCAGCTGCCATGGAACGCCTCGCCCAGAAGATCGTGGCTGAAGGCATGTCTGTTCGGGCAACCGAAGAGGCCGTCACTCTCTATCAGGATCCTGCGAAGCCTGCCAAGAACAACATCCCTCGTCCGGGAGCCCGCCATGAGCGCCTGGACTATCTGGCATCCTCGTTGTCAGACCGTTTAGACACCAACGTCAAGATTTCCCTGGGTGTCCGCAAGGGGCGTGTCAGCATTGAATTCGCCAGTGTTGAAGACCTGAACCGCATCATGGAAGTTCTTGCGCCAGGATCTGAAAACTAGCGTTCTCTGTTCAAAGAAAGGGCCTGTTTCACGTGAAACAGGCCCTTCTTTCGTCTGTATCGACGCCATCTTTGCACCCCGGGGCTGATACTGGCGTGGACATCGTTGTTGTGACGCGCCCCGGATCGAGCCCGCGGTTCGCATGGCGTAGCATTCTGGGTCCGATGGAATAGTTCCGTTGTGGACGCGAGTTTGGCACTGTCTGCTGCCTTGGACTCCTCTAAAGACTGGACTCCTCCAATGACTGGCGACTCTGCTTGTGTCCCCGCGGCAGCGGTGGACTTCTGTGGCCTCGGGTTTGCCGACGCACTTGACGTGGGCACTGAGGGCGATGGAGATGGCGGAGCCGCGAACTCTCGAGACGGCGATCAGGCAGGAGTGGAGGATTCGACGGATCGCTGGACACCTCGATGCGACTCGTGATGTTGGGCACCCAATGGGTTCCATTGCTCCGAAGCAGTGAAGATTGCGTCGATTCGCATAATTTCCAATCAGTCGGTGCGGTGCTCATCCTGCCAAGCGGCGGGAACACCGTGTTCGATGCTCTTGCCCCGTTCTCTTCCAGAGAGCTGGTGTGCAGCGTACGCACCCGTGCAGCTGCTGGCCTCAGCCTCCGGCTGGCTCATTGACTACGGGGATGCGCCAGGGTGGACGTCTCCCCTGGGCCTGTCGCCAAATAGTATTCTGACCTTCAATATGGTTTCAGCAACATCCGGGTTCGGCAACGTCTGGTTCAGATGGGAAGTCGCCTCGCGGTTGCTGTTTCACGTGAAACATCAACAGGGTAGGTGCCGGATCTAGGCTGCGGTGCCATCGAGAACAGACATGAAGTTGGTATGGTCTAAAGCTCTCGGCGCGTGATGTCGCCAGCGCGTCACGTGATCTACGGCTGCGGCTGCGGTGAAGTGGATTCGGCTTTGCAGCATCCGGGGGCTTCGCCCGCCGCCAAAGCCGAGAAACACTACAACAGAAGCAGTTCATCAAGCTTCGTGAGGGTAGCCGGGATTGCTGAGCAGGCGCGGCCTACGCCCAGTCGTCTTCCAAATGGTTTCACGTGAAACATCGTGACGAGTCCAGCGCACTCTGCCCGGCATCTCCCCATGGCCCCGACACCCGACGCCCTCACGGCGCCGGCAAACGGGCTGCGACTCGGATTGTAAACATACAGCCCAGGCGCCCTCCCATCTCGATCGCCGTGGGAACAGAGACAATTCACAGACCTTGGAGTTGACGGCTTAGAGCCTACGATGGCCTCTTCACGCCTCGAGGATGATGCCGCCCCCAATCCCCCGCCAGCAGTGACGGCCCGCGACGGGCGACATCCCGCTGACCCAGCGCATGCCCGCCCAGGGCTCGGGGACCTTGACAAGCCGTCCGGAGGGTTTGTATCCAGTGGAGACCATGGCATGAGTCCAGCTTGTCCCGTCCGCCGTGGCCCAACCCTGACGCCTGAGTTGCGCCGGGCAGTTAGCCTGAACGGATAGCTCCCTGGCACATCCGACGGCCCTTGAGCTGGCAGCCAGTGTCGATGCCCGAGGCTGAGGCACCTCAGAATGTTCGGCTAGGGTCGGGCTGCTGGCCGCACGCCGGCGCATAGGTAGCATCGGCTGAGGCAGGCAGGCAGGCAGGCAGGCAGGCATGTGCGACGTCGCCCCCGGGGCCTTTCGTCAAATAGTCGTCTGTGGAGATGGGAAGTCGACGGAATCGAATCTGCAGGGGGCCTCGATACATACGAATCTCAGGAGGGCGCCTTGATACATACGAATCTCAGGAGGGCGCCTTGATACATACGAATCTCAGGAGGGCGCCTCGATCCTTGGCATGGCCAATAGGGTCGCCGGCTGTCTCATCCGGAACCACCCCTGGGCAGGACTGCGACACTCCAAGACGTCACAGCATGACGCTTAGTAGCTCGCCATAGTGCGTCTCTGGACCAGCTCCGCGACTTGGCTTCGCCCCTCTAGGACGTGACCGCGGGGTGCACCGAATAGGCCCGGTCTTGGAGTGTCCGGGAGGAGAAGGAATTGGTGGAAGCCGAGTCGTCTTGCTGTGCAGCAGATTGAGACAGACCGGACTGTTCGGAAAGGTTCGGACCCGACCGGGAAGCGACCACAATTGCAACCACGTCTGATCATGGCCCGGCGGAAGGTGAATCAGCTAGCCAGGCGGACAGCAGCCTGGTTTAGGGGAAAGAGAATGCCCGAAAGACTATGATTCCTCGGCCCACTCTTCATCATCGTGTGCGGCAAACTTGCCACAACAACAGATGGAGCCAAGACAGTCTTGGGCCCATAGGTGTGAACTGCCCGGTGGATATCGCGGTGGATATCGCGGTGGATATCGCTGTGGATAACTTTGTGGATAGATTGCTTGGTGGCAGGCATCACGAAGAGATTTGGCCCACACCAGCGGATCCTGGAACGAGCGGTCCGCACGAGCATTGGATAGCGTCTGCAGTCCCGTTTCACGTGAAACATTACCAAGGACGATCCAGACTCTCTTTCGGGACGGAAAACGACTTCAATAGTTGGATTTCCGTCGATATTTCCAGTCCTACGTGAGCATGCGCTTCGTCCGTGGTAGTTGCCCTGGGAGCAACGCCGGCTTGAGGGTATCGGCTGATCTAAAGAACGGCACTGGGGGTACTGCATCCACGATTTGCAGGCCGGTGGATAAGCCTGTGGATATCGGTGTGGATAACATTTGGGGATAACTTCGAAGTCGGTGGACATCAACGCGATGGAACCCTCCAGTCGAACCGAACAGTCACACTTCGGATGGATACGATTCCGTCATCCGCTGACATTCATTACCTGCTCTAGGTCTTTGGGGTGGAGTTGGTCGGGCACCTAGGGCGGCGCCGTTCGAACAGGAAAGTCGGCATTGGCCAGCTGATTCATGACCTGCCCTAGCAGGCGTTCGCGGCCGGTGCCTGGTGCCTTGCTCAGACGAGCATCCTATCGGCACATGCGGAGGCGTGTCGCTCCGGTCGGGAACTGCAGTGCGGACTGACATGTTGACGACCGAGCAGGCGGCTCCGATACCGTCCTTCGCTGTTGACCGAGCAAGGGTGCTCTGGTAGCGTCCTTGGCTGATGACCGAGCAAGCCGACTCTGGTTCCGCCCTTCGCCGACTGGACGGCAGCCGTGGCGATCTTGCCAACAGAGATGTGCGTGGCGGCGAAGCCACGGGGCCGAGTTGGGCCACAGGCAGATACACGGAGATCACCTTCCTCCAGTCCAGGGTCAGGCTGTCGATCCCCCACTGGCGCAGTAGACAGCAGGGCTTGGGCGAGGGCTCAACCGTCACGCAAGCGTGCATAGGGCCCAGTGGCAAGATTGGGGCCCTGGCAGTGTAGAGAATACCTGCGGTGAGGAGAACATGCCTCCTGTGCCTGGGCTGTGTACGGGTGGTCCGGGTGTGTACGTATTGTCGGTCGTGGTGCAACGAGCTTGACGTGGGGTTGCGGCCATCTGGCAGTTGGCCTCAGAGGATAGCATCCAACACATGCGAAGCCGGCGTCCTTAGCATCCCATTCCGGGAAGGCTTGGACGGAGTTTTCGGTCAGTTCGTTTCACGTGAAACAGTTCGCTCGAGGTCTTGCCATCCACGAAGCCGTCGCCGGCCGGACTGCTTGACGTGAAACAGTCCGGCCTGGAAGAAGATCCGTGTCCTCGTGCCGTCTTTGCCGGCCCGGCCCATGGCGCCCACGAGGCCTCCTGGTATGGCCCGTCTCCTGGTATGGCCCCGCTGAGACGAGCACGGCGTTGTCAAGGGATGAGGCCGCAACAGGTGTGTGTCGATACTGTCGTTGGGGCGGTCGGGGCCAATATCGGGCTTGGACAATCTCCGCATGTGCTTCGTCTTCGGGCCATCGGAATCATTGAAACCTCGCACAATACGAACGATGATCCCGATGGACCCACCAGCGCAGCGAGTACAGGCCGAATGCGCGACGCGGGGCCACTCCGTGCGGTTCCCGAATTACCATCCGGGGCTGGACGTATCGGCGGATGGGCTTTGTGAGTCTCCAGGCCCACGGTCCCGAATTCGTCCGCAGGCAACTTGTCGGTGCTGGCGGGTTCCCAGCGCTGTGTGAGTGTGCTCCCGGGGGCCGCTGAAATCTTGAGTTGCCCGCTGCCGTGTCGTCGACATGCGGTGGACAAGACTGAACTGTGGCAACTGGTCAGGCTGCCACTGAACTGGATACCGTCGCGGCAGATTAACGACATGCTGCGGTTTGGCGATGAGGCTTGGGTGCATTTCTGACCTGGCAGTCATTTACGAGGGGCCAGAGCGATTTGCTGTCGGGGATCTATTCCAATTGCTCGGATCCGAGCGTTATAGCAGTCACCTGGCGCCCCCGGCGTTCCTTGGTTTCCTCCGACCTGCGCCGTCGCCCCCGCCGCGCGCCGTCTCCCCCGACCACCGGCGTTGACTCTAACCACCGGCGTTGACTCTGACCAACCCTTGGAACCCCGATCTTCTAAGGCGTCACCCGATCTTCTAGGCGTCAACTGCGAGAATCGGAGTTTGATTCAGACCATGGGCGCCCAGCGAGACTGGAACGCCGGCCTGGTCAGGGTGCTTACGGTAGTCCGATGCTCCGGTTCCATAGTGTCCCCGCGAGGTGAAAAGGGGCGTGAAGGCCACTAGGCCACCTAATCCAATTGGTATTCGCTGCTCAAAGTTCGATCCAATGTCTGAGTGCGCTGCGGATATTCTCCTCAGCGAATGGACGGGACGCATTACGTGCTACATCGCGTGAACCCGATCCATGCGGCCTGGCTCGAGTTGCCGTTGGGCAGGCCAGTACGAGCTGGAGGGAGCAGACTCATGCAGGCTTGGGCAGTGTTTCACGTGAAACAAGGCGCGGGGGACGCATCAGTGCGCAGAGTATGATCGTCGCGGAAGTGGGAGCCTGGGTTGATTGCTTTACCGTCGTGAGCCGAACTGAACTCAACTGAATTCAAGTATGTCGAACTGAATCGCTGCGGCATTGTCGTGCGGCAAGGGCACTCGGATGTAAGGATCAGCATGCACTGACGCCGAAGAAATTTCGCCCGTCCGGCAAGCGTGGCCACACTGTACGCGGCTTGGCCTGGCGAATCGTCGATGTTTCACATGTGTCCATGTTTCGCGATCGCCAATGTTTCACGTGAAACAGAGTACTCGGGCTCGCGTCGGCGGGCATTAGAAGTCCCTTAGCGAGCTGGAATCCGAAAACACTCTGTCTACTGTCGGCGAACCTATGCCTTCTTGCCGCGGCCCGGCGGCCGAAGCCAACGAAGACCGCACATCCTGCGAAGTGTCCCGCATTGTCGTACGCTTTCCCTCACGGGCGCGAGGCCAGACGTACGAGGCTCTGCATCTCGATCGCCAATGTTTCACGTGAAACAAGAATCCGAATCAGGAAACCCGGACTTTGGGATGACGACCAGACGACTAGTCGGAGATTTCAGCCCACTAGCCCTCATAGGTAAGACGCTCATCCCTGCACTGGGTCTCCAGGAGCGACTCTGAGCAATCACTGAAGTTAGGAAACGAATGAAGGTTGATGCAATGTGCTTGTGCTTCGACGGGCTCGGTCTTAAAGACGCGTGGCCACCGCTTCATGGAAGCAGTGGCCACAGGCCGGTGTCACTGGTCATATGGGACAGAAGTCCCCTACCTGATTAGGACAGGACGTCCGCAAATTCCTTTTCGAAGAACTGCTTCGGCCTTGCGCCGATAACAGTGCTCTTCACCTGGCCGTCCTGGAAGAGGTAAACGGCGGGGATGGACGTGATTCCGTACTCGGCG
This sequence comes from Pseudarthrobacter arbutini, assembly GCF_054510915.1. Classification (NCBI taxonomy): domain Bacteria; kingdom Bacillati; phylum Actinomycetota; class Actinomycetes; order Micrococcales; family Micrococcaceae; genus Pseudarthrobacter; species Pseudarthrobacter arbutini. The sequence goes on from NZ_JBTNDQ010000003.1 coordinate 146,709, forward strand.
GCGATGGCGGGGTTGTCGTCGACGTTGAGCTTGACGACATTAACCTTCTCGCTGTATTCCACCGAGATCTCGTCGAGGATGGGTCCCAGCTTGCGGCAGGGGCCGCACCATTCAGCCCAGAAGTCCACAATTACCGGCTTGTCGGCGGACAGTACGTCCGCAGCAAAACTTGCATCTGTTACGTCTTTAGCGTTGCTCATAACCTTGTCTCTCTCTTCGAACGGCGGGTACGCGAGATTACGCGTGAAGGTCTGCGAGGTAGTGTTCCACGTCGATCGCGGCTACACATCCGGAACCGGAGGCCGTGATGGCCTGACGGTAGGTGGGATCAACAACATCGCCGGCGGCGAAGACGCCAGGGATGCTGGTCTTGGAACTCCGGCCCTCGACGGCGATGGTACCGGCCGCCGTGATCTCCAGGGAGTCCTTGACCAGGTCGGTGCGGGGGTCGTTTCCGATGGCGACGAAGACGCCGGTGACGGCGAGGTCGGACACGGTGCCGTCCTGCAGGTTCTTGATCTTGAGCCCGGTGACTTTGTCCGCTCCGATGACGTCGTCAACGGAACTGTTCCAGATGAACGAAATCTTGTCGTGGGCCAGGGCACGGTCCGCCATGATCTTGGAAGCTTTGAGTGTGTCGCGGCGGTGCACAACGGTGACGGATTTGGCGAACTTGGTCAGGAAGAGGGCTTCCTCCATGGCCGAGTCTCCTCCGCCGATGACCGCAATGTCCTGGTCCTTGAAAAAGAAACCATCGCAGGTTGCACACCAGCTGACGCCGTGGCCGGAGAGGCGCTTTTCGTTCGGGAGGCCCAGCTCACGGTAAGCGGATCCGGTGGACAGGATGATCGCCCGCGCACGGAAGGTCTCGCCGGTACCGATGGTGACAGTCTTGATGTCGCCGTCGAGGTCCAGTGCTGTGACGTCCTCGAACTGGATTTCCGTTCCGAACCGGGCTGCCTGCTTCTCGAAGTTCTCCATGAGGTCCGGCCCCATGATCCCTTCGGGGAAGCCAGGGTAGTTTTCGACGTCGGTGGTGTTCATCAGTTCGCCGCCGGCGGTAACTGATCCGGCCAGAAGCAAGGGCTTCAGGTTGGCGCGCGCCGTGTAGACAGCGGCCGTGTACCCGGCCGGGCCCGAGCCGACGATGATGACATCACGTACTTCGGACGCGGTGTTTTCTGCGTTGCTCACTGAACGGTGAACCTCTTCCTTAGTCGATGCGCCGGCTTTTGCGGCCGGCCACATGGCACAACTGAATCTAGGTGGTGAATATTCCGGGCGCCGCGCGAACGGAGGAACCATCAGCGGCCATAACCCCGTCAGCTGGACGGGACGCCCTACCAGATTACCGTCTGAAAACGGCTGAGCCGCGTCTGTTACTGCGGAGCAATGCTCCGGGCAGAACAGCCGCGGCTCAACGGGAACGACGCAGGTGTGGTCCTACTGGATCTTGATCTCCGCCAGGCGGATGCCAAAGCCATAGCGGGTCTTCGGGGCAGCCAGCTTGGGAAGCGTCTTGATGGACACGATCACGTACTGTGCCTCCACCGGCTCGGCCAGTGGCATGGTCAGATCTGTTGACGTGAAGCTGTTGGTCCCCACCAGTTTCGCTCCGTCCAGTGATGGCCGGTCATTGGTGAAGACACTGAGATTGCCGCCCGAGGCTCCGAGCTGAGTCAGGGTGATGGATGAAACCTTCGCCGGATTCTTCAGCTTGACGAACAAGGGCACGCCATCGGTTGCGAGGCCGCCCCAGCCCTCGGTGGCAAATTCCATGTCTGACCAGTAGCTGGCTGCGTTGCCGTCAAACGCCTTCACAAGGTCCACGTCGTAGGTGCCTGCGAAGTCAAAATTTCCCTGGCGGGTGATGCTGTCAATGGCAGGCGGTGCCGCCGGCGCTGCGGAGCTCGGGTTGGGTGAAGGCGACCCGGTGTTTGGCTGGGTGGAGCCCGTCGACGTGGAGGATGGGGCCGCCTGAGGGCCCGTTTTGAATAGACTGCCCAGGTTGGTGACCGCAAAGACCAGCCCGGAAATCAGCACCACGGCAAGCAGCCCGCCCACCAGCCAGCGCATCGAGCGGGGCTCACGCTCGGGCTCGTCGTCATCGTAATAGTCATCCGTCCCGCCGGAAGGGGGTACTGCGGCCGCCGGAGACACTTTCCGGGCAAGCGACGGGAAGGCGCCCGCGGCGCGATCGGAGCGTTCCGGCGCTCGGGAGATCACGGGTTCGTCGTAGGCTGCTTCCTGGGAGCCGTTGGAATAGTCGTCCTCAGACCACAGGGAGACCTTGGGCGAATCGGATCCCGCACCTGCCTTGGGCTCGGCCGGTCCGGAAACTGGCCGGTTCTCCGCAGCCTGCACCGGTTGCGGCGCAGTGACGTGCTGATGTGCGGCAGTGGCGCCCGCAGCGGCGGCCCCTGCTCCAACGGCTCCGGCCTTGGCAGGCCCCGACGCCGGACGGACCGCCGGGCGGAGCGGCGGACGGGCCGGAACAACCGGGGGTACAAGCGGTGGAGCAACCGGTGCGGCCGACCGGCGTGGGTCAACCTGGCGTGGGTGGTTGTCCGAATAGTTGATATATCCGGCGTCGACGTTCTCTTCGTCGTCGTACGGTTCCGGTTCGTGTGAACGCACTTGGCCGAAAATTTCGCTGCCCAGGGTATCCGTGAAGAACGGCTCGACGTAAGGCGCGTCGGAGGCAACCACGAGGTCCAAAAGGTCTGCCGCGGACGTGTGGTTGGTGATGAGGTACGTGGTGGCCTCAGTGACCCCAAGGTCCAGGACCTGGACGTTGCCCGGGCGCTCACCGGTAGCCACCTCGCGGGCGCTCTGGGCCACCTGTTCGGTGTTGTCCGGGCCGGCGACCAGAATGCTGACCGGTCGGTTGAGAACCTGGTCCACCCCGTCCAGCACCAGATCCTGGTCGTGTGAGGTCAATACCGTGGCTGTGACCTTGTAGCGGCCGCCGAGTACTGATCCAACGTCGATCGGGTGGGACACGTGTTCCTCCTAGACTGTCCGGGAATGCCGGCGTAGATGATGCCACCGCCGGTCAGAAACCGGCCAAAAGCCAGCCGGCGAGCCGGTCTGCGCTTGCCTGCAACTACCCCTGTTCACTGTCGATCCTAGCCGATCGGCTATGGCCGCCGTGGTCGACAGGCAACCAAAAACCGCGAGAAGATCACTTTTTTCGAGGCCGGCGGGGCCTGAAATGGGGGTTCTGTCCGGCCTGGCCCTGGAACGTGCGCCGGCCGGGAAGGGGAATCTCGTCGCGCAGCAGCCCGCCCCGCGCTGTGCCGGGCACGTCCTCTGCGGGAAGGTATCCCGCGGCGGGTTCAGTGCCCCCGTTAGCCACTCCTTCAGTTTCCCCTTGTGCGCCGTCAGCTGGCGCCGTAGGCGCTGCCTGGGGTTCCGGCACGGGTCCTGCGCGGAAGGAGGCGGCGTCGAATTCGCCGGAAATCCGGGGAATCAGGCCGGTGTCCACCGCGACCGTGGCGCGTTCCGGCGTCGGACGTTTCGTTCCGGAGACGTCGGCACCCGCAGCCGACGACGGCGTTCCCCCGCCGCCGGACGGTCCCGTGCCGCGTCCCAGCCGTCCCAGCAGGGGGCGCATGAGGTCCCGGAGTTCGGCGACGTGGAAGACCTTCAGCAAGAAGACATAGGCAACCAGCATGATGGGTCCGACGACGATAACGGTCACCAGGGCGGCGAGCCGGTCCTTCCAGGCGAAACCGTCGGGGCTGTAGCTCCCCATCAGCCACAGGGCCCCGGCGCCCGCGATCGCAGAACCGAGCGCCGCATAACCCATCCGGATGTAGGAGTTGGCGATCCTCGGGCCGTCGAGGTGGCCCAGGAGCCGGCGCAGGAAATAGGCGCTGATGACCACCGAGAGAATATTGCCCACCATGTACAGCAGGGCGATCGCGTAGATGACCTGGCCCACGGGCAGGAACTGGATGGCGAAGGCGCCGGCCACATAAACAACTGCCAGGAGGAGCTGGATGTAGAAGGGCGTCCGCGCGTCCTCGTTGGCATAAAACACCCGGGACATCATGAAGTTGGCACTCATGAACGGGGTGCTCAGGGCAAGGATGGTCAGCGTCTGCGCCAGCATCACGCCGTCCTGCCTTTCCCCGCCGGAGAAGAACATGCCAAGGGGCCCTGCCAGCGCGAACAGGGCAAGGGCGCCAAAAACAGTGGCCACGGCCATGGTGCGGAGGCCATGGGACAGCGCGTCACGCAGCTCGGCCTTGTTGCCGTCCTGCGAGGCACGGGTCATCCGGTTGAAAAGGACCGTCGCCAGGGACAACGCAATGATCGAGTGCGGCAGCAGATAAAGCTGGCTGGCCACTTCCAGCACGGCGTTTCCGGGCAGGAAGTCGGCGGCGGGGTCCCCCGCCTGTTCGAGGCGGAGGCGTTCGGCGCCGGGGATGGTGGCGATCCGCATGACGTAGAGGAAGGCAAGCTGCCCGACGGCGGCGGTCAGCAGCGTCCATACGCTCAGTTTTGCTGCCTGCCCCAGTCCCACGCCGCGCCAGCCGAACCGGGGACGGAGGCCCAGTTTCAGCCGGAAGACCGGAATGAGCAGGATGGCCGTCTGGGCCACCACGCCGATTGTGGAGAAGCCCGCCACAAAGAGCGTCTGCGAGGGACCCCAGTTGTCCAGGGTGTGCGGGTTGATCTCGTTGGCACCGTAGATCACGATGAACATGCCGAGGCCCCCGATGGCCACCAGGTTGTTCAGGATGGGCGCCCACATGGCTGGGCCAAACGCGCCGTTGGCGTTCAGCACCTGTGTCAGGAGGGCGTAGAGGCCGTAGAAGAAGATCTGCGGCAGGCACCAGAAAGCGAACGCAATGGCCAACGCCTTCTGCTGCGGGGAGTAACCCTGCGTGGTCAGGTCAATGATCAGGGGCGCCGCGAGGGTGACGAGGGCGGTGAGGCCCAGCAGCAGGAGTACAGCGAGCGTCAGCAGCCGGCTGATGTAGTCCGCTCCCCTGTCCGGCGCCTTGCTGGCCTTGATGATCTGCGGGACCAGCACGGCGTTGAACACGCCGCCGGCCACCAGCAGGAAGATCAGGTTGGGCAGGTTGTTGGCGTTGATGAATGTGTCGTTGACCGTGGAGCTCAGCCCCAGGGCAGCTCCCAGCATCCACGTTTTGCCGAAGCCCAGGAACCGGGATACCAGGGTGCCTGCAGCCATGATGGCGCTGGACCGGGTTTCACTCGAGGTTTCGCTCGGGGCGGCGCGGCCTGGTTTATCGGAGGGGGGATTGGTAGCTGACATCGAGTTCATCGTCTCACCCGGATGCTGTTTGTACCGCAACGGACAGGCTGTATGCCGGAGCAGGCATACATGCGGCTCCGGCGGACGCAGCCTTAGAGGTGTTCGGGCAGGACGTCCCGGGCCAGATCCGCGATGCGGCGCTCATTGGGGAACGAAAGCTTCCGTGCGAGTTCCTTGATGGGGACCCAGGCGACGTCCACGGCTTCGTGGTCCGGATCGTTTTCGATAGTGAGTTCGCCGCCGGTGGCGCGCAGCAGATAGTGGTGCACGGTCTTGTGCACGCGGTGCCCGCTGACAGTGAACCAGTAGTCGATGCTGCCCAGCGGCGCCAGGATGTCGCCCTCGATGCCGGTTTCCTCGGCAATCTCGCGGACTGCTGCCTGCTCGTTGTCTTCTTTGCCTTCAGGATGGCCCTTGGGCAGGCACCACTCCAGCCGTCCGCCCCTGTTAAGGCGGGCGATGATCGCAACCCTTAGTTCGCCGTCGGACGTGTCCACCACAACGCCGCCGGCGGAAATTTCCTCCACCGTAGGCAGCGAGGCCGGGGCCGAGTGCAAGACAGGCGCGACGTGGGCACCAATTGCCGACGGCAACGGTGCGTTTGTCCTCCTGCCGGGAGCGCTCGGTACGGGATGGGCCATGGAGTCCACTCTAACGACTCTTGTCCGATCATGATGACCTGAACATGACATCAAAGTGGACTGCGTATGACGCACTTTGAGGGGCTGTAGGCGAATAGGCGCGATCTTGAGGAGATTTTGGCCTGCCAAGCCGCTGGTTTCTGACAAGCTTAAGTAACTATGGCGCACGCACATCACAAGATTGATTCCAACACCGTCGATTTCCAGGTGGACCCGGTGGTCCTGGAGCTCGGGCAGCGCTTTGTCGACGCCGGCCACGAGCTGTCCCTGGTGGGCGGTCCGGTACGGGATTTTTTCCTGGGACGCACCTCGCCGGACCTGGACTTCACCACCGACGCCAGCCCGGACCAGACAGTTGCCCTGATCAAGAAATGGGCGGACAACTTCTGGGAGATCGGCCGCGCGTTCGGGACGATCGGCATGCGGAAAGCCGGCTTCCAGATCGAGATCACCACTTACCGCGCCGAGGCTTACGATCCGGAGTCGCGCAAGCCCGTGGTGGCATTCGGCACGTCACTCACCGACGATCTCCTGCGCCGCGACTTCACCATCAACGCCATGGCGCTGCGGCTGCCCTCCCTTGAACTTATTGATCCGTTCGGCGGCGTCCGAGACCTCAATGCCTCCGTCCTGGCGACGCCCGGTTCACCGGAGGCCTCCTTCTCCGATGATCCCCTCCGCATGATGCGCGCTGCCCGGTTCGCATCGCAGCTGGGTATTTCCGTGCACGACGACGTGCGGCTGGCCATGAACCAGATGGCCGAGCGGATCAAGATCATCTCGGCTGAACGGGTCCGTGATGAGTTGGTCAAGCTCATCTGCGGTGCGAACCCCCGGGTCGGTGTGGACCTGCTGGTGGACACCGGCCTCGCCGAGTTTGTGCTGCCAGAAGTGTCCGCGCTCCGGCTGGAATCCGACGAGCACCACCGCCACAAGGACGTCTACCAGCACTCCCTTCAGGTCCTGGAACAGGCCGCCGCCCTGGAAACGGATGCCGACGGCGCCGTGCCGGCTCCCGATTTTGTGCTGCGGTTCGCAGCGCTGATGCACGACGTCGGCAAGCCGGCTACGCGGCGTTTCGAACCGGGCGGCGCGGTCAGCTTCCGCCACCACGACATGGTGGGGTCCAAGCTCACCGCCAAGCGGATGAAAACCCTGCGGTTCGACAACGACACCATCAAGGCCGTGGCCCGGCTGGTGGAGCTGCACATGCGGTTCTACGGCTACGGCGATGCCGGCTGGAGCGACTCGGCCGTCCGCCGCTACGTCACGGACGCCGGCCCGCTCCTGGAACGGCTGCACCGGCTGACCCGCTCGGACGTCACCACCCGCAACCAGCGGAAGGCTGAACGGCTCGCCTTCGCCTACGACGACCTGGAAGACCGGATCGCCGTACTGCGCGAGCAGGAGTCCCTGGACGCGGTCCGTCCCGACCTGGACGGCGCCAAAATCATGGCCCTCCTGAACCTCAAACCCGGACCCGTGGTGGGCCGTGCCTACAAGTACCTGCTTGAGGAACGGATGGAACACGGACCGCTGCAACCGGACGACGCCGAGACGAGGCTGCTCGCCTGGTGGGCGGAGCAGCCCGAGGCGGCACCGCCGGTTCCGGAAAAAGAAGAACCTCCCGCCGCCGTCGAACTTTCCCCGAATGAGGAGTCCAAATGACGTACCCGATGACCGCGCCCCGTCCCCAGCTCTGGATCCTGCGCCACGGTGAGACCGAGTGGTCCAAGAGCGGCCAATACACCGGGCTCACCGACCTGCCCCTGACCGTGGAAGGCGAGCAGCAGGCCGTGGAGGCCCGAAAGGTGCTGGACCAGGTGGACTTCGACCTGGTCCTGACGTCCCCGCTGCGCCGCGCCCGGCGCACAGCCGAACTGGCAGGTTACCCTGATGCGCAGCACGAACCGCTGGCCGTGGAATGGAACTACGGCGACTATGAGGGCATCAGCTCGGACCTGATCCGCAAGGACAACCCGGACTACCTGATCTGGACCCATGGTGTGCCCAACGGCGAATCCCTGGACGAAGTGGCTGCCCGCGCCGACAAGATTGTGGCCCGCGTGCTGGAATCCGGGCTGGACAACGTGCTGATCGTGGCGCACGGGCACTTCTCTCGGATCCTCACCGCGCGCTGGCTGGAACTGCCGCCCGCCGAAGGACGCCATTTCATCCTGGGAACCGCGAAAGTCTGCACGCTCGGCTGGGATAAGCGGACCCCGGCCATTGTCCGCTGGGGACTCTAACGGCGCATTCATAAACTTTCTTGAAAAACTTTGCGAATTAAGTGGCGCATTGCTCTATTCGTAGGGTAATTTTATTCCTGACCCCAGAGCGTCTTTGCCGGGGTCGCGGCGCGCGTTGTCCGGCTAGTCAGCCGAGGCAGCGGCATAACGGAAAAGGAGGTTGGGAAAAATGATTACTTTGACTAGCGGATGGAAGATGACCATCACCGCGAACCCGGCCTCTGATGCTTTTGCGCGCCGTCTTAACGGAGTGTCTGCCTCCTAACCTTCTCGCAACTGGTCCCGCCCCCGCGGCGGCGTCACTTGCAATGAGGTATATCCAGGCCACCTCCTTCTCGGATGGCTCGCGCTAGTGGCTCGCCTCAGGCGACGCCTGCTGGAAGTCTCCTGTCGGCATAGCTTCAGGGCTGGTCCGCGCGGCGCCGCAGCATCCCCATAGTTCGGAACTCAAGCTTCTTTGTTGGGGTCTGCACTGCCGCTGCAACAGGGTCCTTCTTCGCATTCGCGAACAATTCATAACCACCGGGCATTTCCCTGCCTCATTATGCCGTTATTGCTCCGACATTAAATGGCTTTATTTGTCATGCCCAATTACACGCCGAAAGGAGGTGACCACCATGATCAAACGAATCAAGAACGCACTATTCTTCCTGCGGAAGCCTGTCCGGGATGACCGGCCCGTCCGGGATGACCGCCGGGAATTCAACGGGCAGCTGCTGGAACGGCAACGCGAAGACGTTTTCGTCCTGTTGCACCAGCAGATGGGCGGCATGAACTGAGGCGGGGCCCGAGTATGGAGTCCACGGTCCGGCAGCGCACGTCCCGGGTAAGCTCTCAGACATGCAGGAGACGAAGCCACCGGCGCACCCACGGCGCGCCCGCTTGGTTGTTCCGAGCCGCAGCGACCTGCTGCTGAAGAACTTCACGGAACTGATCGGCGGGCCGATGGGTGCCCGGTCGGCGCCCGGCCTCGTCTCCCCCGGCGTTTTTACCGTGGAACGTGTCCTGATCATCTTGACCGTCGTGGCGGCGCTGGCCGGCCTCGCCATCAAGGGCTACTGCCGGGCCAACGGCTGGTCGAGCCCCGGCCAGTTCTATTCCACGTGCTATTCCGATTTCCCGGAATTCTTCCGCAACCGCGGCCTGGGGGACGGCACGTTCCCGGTCCTGAGCCCGGGATCTCTCTTTGAAGACCCCGTCCTGATGGGACTCATTGCCGGGGTGACTGCCTGGATGGTCCCGGGCCAGGGCATCAGCGACGCGCGGATTCTTGGCTACTTCGACGTTAATGCCACTCTGGTTGCAGCCGTATGGATTGTCACCGTGCTGGCTACGGCCCGGATGTCACAGCGGCGCCCCTGGGATGCGGCCATGGTGGCGCTGGCACCTGGCATCGTGCTGGCCGGAACCATCAACTGGGACATGTGGGCCGTGGCGTTGTTGGCGCTGGGGATGCTGTGTTTTTCGCGGGAAAGGCTGGTCCTCGCCGGCACCCTGATTGGCCTCGCCACAGCGACGAAGCCCTATGCCGCCCTGGTTCTCGGAGCCGTCCTCCTGCTGGCCCTGCGGACCGGGCGGATCCGCGGTTTCCTGGTCACTGCAGGCGCCAGCGCAGCGGCCTGGCTGGCCATTAACGTGCCTGTTGCGGTGGCCAATCCGTCGGGCTGGGGGTACTTCTTCAGGTTCACCGAGACGAGGGAAGCCGGCTACGGGTCCCTATGGTTCGGCTACAACCTGGTGGCCCGGCGGCTGCGCTGGCCGGTGCTGGATCCCGCAACCATCAACTGGCTGGCGCTGGCCGTGTTCCTGCTGGCCTGCACCATGATTGCCGCGGTGGCGCTGACAGCAGCACGCCGGCCGCGGCTGGCCCAGTTGGCGTTCCTCATCGTGGGTGCTTTTGTACTGACCAGCAAGGTCTATTCGCCGCAGCATGTCCTGTGGCTCATCCCGCTGTTGGCGCTGGCCCGGCCGCGGTGGCGGGATTTTCTTGTTTGGCAGGGCGTTGAAGGCCTGCACTGGGCAGCCGTCTGGATGTACCTGGGCCAGGTGGCCAGCCAGGGCCCGACCCAGCACAATATTGACATGCCCTACTACGTCCTGGCCGTGGCAGCACATATGCTTGCAACGGCATATTTGATGTTCCGGGTTGTATGGGACATCCACGATCCGGACTACGATCCTGTCCGCCGCCATCACCTCGATGATCCACAGGGAGGGCCGTTCGACGGAGTCCCGGACTGGTTGCGGTTCAGCCCCCGCCATCCCTCGCATGCGGTGCTCCCTTGGCGGGCGAAACACCATGCCTGACGTCGCCGTCGTCGGGTCCGGACCCAACGGGCTGGCTGCAGCCGCCGTAATGGCGCGCGCCGGCCTCTCCGTCGAAGTCCACGAGGCGGCGGATACCATCGGAGGCGGTACCCGCACCGCCGAACTGATGCAGCCGGGGCACCTCCATGACATCTGCTCGGCCGTGCACCCCATGGCGCTGGCATCACCCTTCTTCCGCGACTTCGAGCTGGCACGCCGGATAGACCTGGTGGTCCCGGAGCTTTCGTTCGGATCACCGCTCGACGGCGGACGGGCGGCCCTCGGCTACCACAGCCTCGAACGGACGGTCCAAGGCCTGGGCCGGGACGGCGACGCCTACCGCAGGCTTCTTGGCCCGCTGGTTGACCGCATTGACGGTGTGATGGATCTGACGCAGCACCAGCTGCTGAGGATCCCCCGGGATCCCCTGGCGGCGGCGCTTTTCGGGCTGCGGACACTGGAGCAGGGATCGCGGCTGTGGAACGCGGGGTTCCACGAGGACCTTGCGCCTGCGCTGCTCAGCGGCGTGGCCGCCCATGCGGTTTCGCAGCTGCCCTCGCTGGCCTCTGCAGGCGCCGGGCTCATGCTCACCGCACTGGCCCACGCCCAAGGCTGGCCGCTTCCGTTGGGCGGATCGGCCTCCATTGCGGCCGCGCTGGAGGCCGACATCCGTGCCCACGGCGGGGTGATCCGGACGGGGGCGACGATCGAGAGCCTCCACCAACTCCGCGGCGCGCGGGCCACTCTGCTGGACGTGGCCCCACGGGACCTGCTGAACATTGCAGGCGACAGCCTCCCGGCCAAGTACCGGCAAGCCCTGGAGGCGTTCCGCTATGGGAATGGTTCCTGCAAAGTGGACTTCATCCTGTCCGGACCCGTTCCGTGGGCAGCAAAGGAACTGGGGGACGCCGGAACGGTGCACGTCGGCGGCACGCGTGCTGAACTGGCCCGTGCCGAGAACGAAGTATCCGCCGGGAAACACCCGGAACGCCCTTACGTCCTGGTGGCCCAGCCATCACGGTTCGACCCGGGCCGGGCGCCAGCCGGCCGGCAGATCCTGTGGGCATACTGCCATGTGCCTGCCGGATCAACCCGCGACATGGGCGAGGCCGTTACCGCGCAGCTGGAGCGCTTCGCGCCCGGGTTCCGGGATGTGGTGATGCAGACCAGGGTGACCACTGCGGCGGAACTGGCCAGCTACAACCGGAACTACGCGGGCGGGGACTTCAGTGCCGGCATCATGGATGTGCGCGGACTTATCCAGCGCCCCGTCGTCTCCCGCGTTCCATGGCGGACGCCCGTGCCCGGCGTGTATCTCTGTTCCTCCTCTACGCCGCCCGGCCCCGGCGTAACGGGCATGCCAGGGTTCTTCGCCGCGAAACATGCCCTAAGGGACATATTTGGTCTTGGGGTCCCTTCGCTCGGCCTCTGAACCCTGCCTCTATGCCGGCGCGAACGGACACTTAAGCCCCTGGCGGCGGGGCTTAAGTGTCCTTTCGCGCACAGCGGTAGGGCCTCAACTGTCCGTTGGCGCGGAACGGATGACAGCAAGCGCGTTCCAAATCGGGGCATAATAGCGCCGTGGGGAACTCAAAGAAACTATCGCTTGCCATAGCTGGACTCATCCTCGGCGCCTCCTTGGTTGCCTGCGACGACGGCAGAGGGGGTGCCGAAAGCGCGGCCAAGCAGTTTGCGTCCGCTCTTTCCACGCTCGACGTCGGCTCGGTCGCCTTTGATGGCAAGGACTCCGGGGTGGCTAAGCAACAGGTCCAGGACGTCTTCAAGGCCCTGGAGCCGGACAAGCCCACGGTGGCGGCCGGCGAGCTCACCCTGGACGGCGACACTGCAACCGTTCCGCTGGACTACACCTGGAAAATCGGCACCGGCGAGTGGAAATACACGGTCTCCGCAGAGTTCACGAAGTCAGGGGATAACTGGCTGGCGGTCTGGAACCCGGCAGCCCTGGTCCCCGGACTCGCCGACAACGAAATCCTGAGCAAGGGCACCCAGTCGCCGCAACGCGCCGACATCCTGGGCGCGGATGACGCGAAGCTGGTCACGTACCGTCCCGTGGTCAACGTGGGGATCGACAGACTGCTACTGGGATCCGCGGACGCCGCCGCGTCAGCCACCAAACTGGCCGAACTGGTGGGTGTGGATCCCGCCGCCTACGCCCAACAGGTTGCGGCCTCCGGTGCCGAGGCGTTCGTCCGGGCCATCACTCTCCGTGATGAGGGCCGCACCGTCACGGACGCGCAGATCACGGCCATTCCCGGTGCCCGCGCCATCCCGGAAGCCCAGCCGCTGGCACCCAGCCGCACGTTCGCAAGGCCAGTCCTCGGCACCGTCGGCGAGGCCACGGCCGAGCAGATCGAGGCGTCCGACGGCGTCCTGACCGCCGGCGACGTGACTGGCATCGGCGGGCTCCAGCAGCAGTACGACGCGCAGCTCCGCGGCACCGACGCCGTGGTGATCCGTGCGCAGCGGGCGGACCTGACCCGTGAACAGATCCAGGCCGCCGGAACGGATCCCCGCAGGGTGGTCTTCGAGATGGCCCCGACCCCCGGCACGCCACTGAAAACCACCCTTGATCCGAACCTCCAGTCACTCGCCGAGAGCACCCTTGCCGGTGTAGGCCCGGCGTCGGCCATCGTGGCGCTCCGCCCCTCCACGGGGGCCGTTCTCGCCGCGGCCTCAGGCCCGGGAAGCAACGGCTACAACACCGCCATGCTGGGCCAGTACGCGCCCGGGTCAACCTTCAAGATCGTTGATTCGCTTGCCATGCTCCGCAACGGCCTGACGCCCGATTCGAAGGTGGAATGCACACCCACCCTTACCGTGGACGGCCGGACGTTCAAGAACGCGGAAGGTTACCCGGAAACGTCGCTGGGGTCCGTGGCACTCCGCGATGCCTTTGCCCACTCGTGCAACACGGCGTTCATCGCTGCGCGCGACACAGTCACGCAGGCCCAGCTCGAGGCTGCCGCCGTCGCCATGGGCGTGGCGGTGGAGGCCCCCGCGCTGGGCGCCGCGGCGTTCCTCGGGTCCGTTCCGGGCGAGGCTGCGGGCACCGAACATGCCGCCTCGATGATCGGCCAGGGCAAGGTGCTCCTGTCCCCGCTGGCAGCGGCCATCATGGCCGGTTCCGTGGGCAAGGGATCCCCCGTCTCACCGCAGCTGGTCCTGAACCCCGACGCCGGGGCTGCCGCGGCAGACACCTCCGGCGGGACGACGGCGGAGGACGCGTCGCCGTCGTCGACCGTTACGCCGGAAGCACCGTCCAAGGCGTCCGGCCAGCCCATCACTGCCGCCGAGGCCGCGGCACTGTCCGACATGATGCGGGCGGTCGTCACGTCCGGCCACGCGGGCTTCCTGACGACAGTTCCCGGCGCGCCGGTGGGCGCCAAGACCGGCACGGCGGAGTTTGGCAAGGAGAACCCGCCCAAGACGCACGCCTGGATTGTGGCCGTCCACGGTGACCTGGCCGTGGCCGTGTTTGTCGAGGACGGCGGACTCGGAGCCACCACGTCGGGTCCGCTGCTCAAGCAGTTCCTGACCGCCGCCGCCGGCTAGCGCCCCCGAGTTTTTGTCCAGATAATGCGCGCAGAACTGCCTCGAAGGCATATTATCTGGACAAAAACCCGGGTCGGGCGGGCGTGGGAAGATTGTTGGCGTGGCCCACATAGACATTTCCGGTATTGACTACTTCCTCTCCGATGGCACCCAGCTGCTCAACGGCGTCACTTTCAAGGTCCCGGACGGTACCAAAACCGCCCTGATCGGACCCAACGGCACGGGCAAGACCACGCTCTTCCGGATCATTTCCGGCGACCTCGTACCGGACGAAGGCGTGATCGGGCGATCCGGAAACATGGGCATCATGCGCCAGTTCGTGGGCCAGGTCCGGGACGATTCCACGGTCCGAGATCTGCTGGTGTCCGCCGCTCCGCCGGCCCTGGCCGCCGCGGCCAGGGAGGTGGACGAGGCCGAGCTCGCGATGGTGGAGCACGACGACGAGCCCAGCCAGATGCGGTACGCGCAGGCCATCGTGGACTGGGGAGATGCCGGCGGTTATGACGTGGAGACTGTCTGGGACGAGGTCTGCATGGCCGCCCTGGGACTGCCCTTTGACCGCGCACAGCACCGCCCGGCGTCGAGCCTTTCCGGCGGCGAGCAGAAGCGGCTGGTGCTGGAGGCCCTGTTCGCGGGACCTGACCAACTCCTGCTCCTGGACGAACCGGACAACTACCTTGATGTGCCCGGCAAGCGCTGGCTTGAGGACAAGCTCAACGAGTCCAAAAAGACTGTCTTCTTCATCAGCCACGACCGCGAGCTGCTCAACAATGCCGCCGGCCGCATCGTGACCCTTGAGCCGGGCATCAACGGCGCAGGCGCCTGGGTGCACGGCGGCGGCTTCGGCTCCTACGTCGACGCCCGCGCCGACCGGAACGCCCGCTTCGAAGAGCTCCGCAAGCGCTGGGACGAGGAGCACGTGAAGCTCAAGGAACTCGTCAACATGTACAAGAACAAGGCGGCATTCCGCTCCGATATGGCCAACCGCTACCAGGCCGCCCAGACGCGCCTGGCCAAGTTCCTCGAGGCCGGCCCGCCGGAAGCATTGCCGATCGAGCAGAACGTGCGCATGCGCCTGAAGGGCGGCCGGACCGCCAAACGGGCCGTTGTGGCTGAGAAACTGGAACTGACCGGGCTGATGAAGCCGTTCTCCACCGAGGTGTGGTTCGGTGACCGCGTGGGTGTGCTCGGCTCCAACGGCTCCGGCAAGAGCCACTTCCTTCGCCTTCTGGCCACGGGCGGGACGGACCCGGAACGGGAGCACCTCCCCGTGTCCGACGTCGATATTGCCGAAGTGCCGCACGAGGGGACCGTGAAACTCGGCGCCCGTATCCGGCCCGGCTTCTTCGCCCAGACCCACGTCCGGCCCGACCTCCTGGGTAAGACCCTGCTGGAGATCCTGCACCGCGGCGACGAGCACCGGTCCGGCCTGGGCCGCGAGGCAGCCGCCGGCGCATTGGACGGTTACGGCCTGGCGTCGCAGTCGGAGCAGAAGTACGACTCCCTCTCCGGCGGCCAGCAGGCACGGTTCCAGATCCTGCTGCTGCAGCTCTCCGGCGCCACGCTCCTGCTGCTGGATGAGCCCACGGACAACCTGGACCTGCATTCGGCCGAGGCACTGGAAAAAGCCATTGACCATTTCGAGGGAACCGTCTTGGCAGTCACCCACGACCGCTGGTTCGCCCGCACCTTCGACCGGTTCCTGGTGTTCGGTTCCGACGGCCGCGTCTACGAATCCGCCGAGCCCGTGTGGGACGAAAAGCGGGTTGAGCGCGCCCGCTGAGCATCGGGCGGCGCTCATATGATCAAAGATTGCTATCATATGAGCATGAAGACTGAAGAGCGGCACCGCCTGATCGGGGAGCTGCTTCGCCACCAGGCCGAGATCTCGGTGGAAGAGCTGACCCAGGCGTGCGACACATCGGGCGCCACCATCCGCCGCGACCTCGAGCTGCTCGCATCGCATGGTGTGCTGCGCAGGGTCCATGGCGGTGCCAGGAGCCTGATTGCCGGCGGCGAAAACCCGGGCTACGGCCAGCGCGAACTCGAAGACCAGGCCGTGAAGGCCAGGATCGCCGTCGCCGTTGCAGGCCTGCTGGGAGATCGCGAACTCGTGTGGCTGGACAGCGGCACCACAGCCACGGAAATTGCCCGCGTCCTCCGCGGGCGCGAACTGACGCTGATGCCCATGTCCATGCGCGCCCTGACGACGGTCACCGACGACGACCCGCATGCCGGCCAGCGTCCCGCCCTGCTGCTCCCCGGCGGAAGTCTGGTTCCCGGCGAGCTCTCCTTCCGCGGCCCGCTCGCGGAAGCCAACATCCGGTCCCTGCGCTTCGACACGGCGGTGGTCACGCCCTGCGCCCTGAACCTCAGGGACGGTCTCCTGGCCCATGATCTGGAAGACGCCGCAGTGAAGCGGGCCGGACTTGA
This sequence comes from Pseudarthrobacter arbutini, assembly GCF_054510915.1. NCBI lineage: Bacteria > Bacillati > Actinomycetota > Actinomycetes > Micrococcales > Micrococcaceae > Pseudarthrobacter > Pseudarthrobacter arbutini. The sequence goes on from NZ_JBTNDQ010000003.1 coordinate 163,202, forward strand.
ATCCGCGGCGCGGGTGATTGTTGCCTGCGCCGGCGCCAAATGGAATGCCACCGCGATGGCCCTGGTTGCCCCCTTGGACACCGTGAACGTGATAGTTACGGACAAAGACCTGAGTGCGGACGAACTCGCACACCTCAACAAGCTCTCGGTGGAAGTAGTCAAAGCATGAGCATCAACACCAGCACGACGGCCGGACCGTCCCTCAGGGCAGCCGCCGCAGCCACTTTTGTGGTCTTCGGGATCAACGGCTTTGTCTTTGCCAGCTGGGCCGCCAGGATCCCCGCCGTCACCGAGACGCTGCACCTGACCTCCGGCCAGATGGGCACGCTGCTGCTGTGCATCGCCGTCGGCTCCCTGCTCGCCCTTCCGACGGCGGGACTTGTGGTGGGGAAGATCGGCACCGCCAATGCCGTGCGCGCAGGCGGTCTGCTGTCAGCCCTGGCCGGGGTGGGCATTGCCCTTTCCCTGTCGGCGGAATCGATCCCGGGCACTGCCGTTTCGCTGTTCTTCTTCGGCATTGGCGTCGGGCTGTGGGACGTTTCCCAGAATATTGAAGGTGCCGACGTCGAGCACAAGCTTCGGCGCACCATCATGCCGCAGTTCCATGCGGCCTTCAGCGGCGGGGCCTTTGTGGGGGCACTGATCGGTGCGGGCCTCTCAACACTCGGTATTGGCCTGCCGTTGCACCTGCTGGTCATCGCCGCTGTAGTAGTGGTGGTAGCCCTCGTGGCGCCCCGCTATTTCCTCCCCCACGCGGCCCATGCCGCTCCGGTCGAGGGTGAACCGACGGCTGTGAAGGGGCCATCGGCCTGGCGTGACGGCCGCACCCTGCTGATCGGCGTTGTGGTCCTGGGTGCAACCCTCACCGAAGGCGCCGGAAACGACTGGATCGCCAAGGCCACTGTTGACGGCCTGGGCAGTTCGGAATCCACCGGTGCCCTGATGTTCGCCTTGTTTGTCCTGGCGATGACGGCGATGCGGCTCTTTGGCGGCCGCGTGATCGACATCTACGGCCGCGTCGTAGTCCTCCGGGCCAGCATGGTCGCGGCCACGGCGGGTCTGTGCCTGTTTGTGCTCGCGGGGAACATCTGGCTGGCCGGGGTTGGTGCTGCGCTGTGGGGCGTGGGCTCCGCGCTGGCATTCCCCATGGGAATGTCAGCCGCCGCCGACGATCCGAAGCATGCAGCGGCGCGGGTCTCGGTTGTATCCACTTTGGGGTATGTTTCGTTCCTCGCCGGCCCGCCGTTGCTGGGCTACCTGGGCGACCTCACGGGAATCCACCTGGCGCTCCTCGCGATCCTCGCCCCGATCCTGGTGGCACTGCTCCTCGCCGGCGCCGCGAGGCCATTGGCCTCCAAGCCCCAGTCCTCCGCGCCCCAGTCCTCCGCGCCCCAGTCCTCCAAGTAGGGGAACCCCACCGGTATTAGGGTGGGGAGATGTACAGAGTGTGGCGCAATGGACCGGGCTGGATCAGCCGCTTTGACCGGCACCTTGTCCGCGGCGTGTCGTCGTTCCCGGGTGGAAACCACGATGAGTTCTTCCGCCGCATTTCGGCCTCCGCCACCCACGGCAAACTGTGGATCGGGGCAGCGGCGATCATGGCCGCCTTCCCCGGCAAACCCCGCCGGGCCGCCCTGCACGGGCTGATCGCCCAAGCGGTGGCATCGGCGGTGACCAACGTGGTGTTCAAAACCCTGTTGCCGCGGGCACGCCCGCTCCCTGAGCATCTGCCGGTTTTCCGGTTCGTCCATCCGCAGCCCACCAGTTCGTCCATGCCATCGGGGCATTCGGCCTCAGCTATCGCCTTCGCGCTCGGCGCCGGCCTGGTCAAGCCGGTTGTCGGTGCGGCACTTGCGCCGGCGGCGCTGGGGGTGGCCTATTCCCGCGTCCACACGGGGGCCCACTGGCCATCGGATGTGTTCTTCGGTTCGGCGATCGGCGCAGGGGCGGCGCTGGTGACCCGTAAGTGGTGGCCCGTCCGCCCACCGTTTCCCGGAGTATCGCGCACCGCAACCCAAGCCCCGGAGCTGCCGGGCGGTGAAGGTCTCAGCATCGTGGTGAATACCCTCGGCGGCTCCTTCACGGAACAAACGGCAGGCGCACTCCAAGAAGTATTCCCCAAGGCGTATATAAAAACGGTCGAGCTGGGAGAGAGCGTGGAGGAGGCCATCCAGGCCACCGCTTCCCACCCGCACACCCGTGCCCTGGGCGTGTGGGGCGGCGACGGTACCGTTGGCACCGCCGCCGCAGCCGCCGTCGAACATTCCCTTCCCCTGCTGGTGCTCCCGGGCGGAACACTCAACCACTTCGCGCGGGACACGGGGACTGCCAACCTCAAGGACGCTGTGGCAGCCGCGGCCGCTGGTGAAGCCGCGCGGGCCGACGTCGGCCTTGTGACCGTGGAGCGCGGGCTGGCGGGCAACCCGGAAACGGCTGACCTGGTCATGCTGAACACGGCCAGCATCGGCCTGTACCCCAACCTGGTCCGGCGCAGGGAGCAGCTGCAGCCGGCCCTCGGCAAACCGCTGGCCGGCGTGGTGGCAATGTTCCGGACCTTCGCCGCGGGAACACCCACCACCCTGACCGTGGACGGTGTCCGGCACAAACTCTGGATCGCGTACATCGGACGCGGGCGCTACTACCCCCGGGACCACGCGCCCCTGTCGCGGCCCGTGCTGGACGATGGCGTCCTGGATGTCCGCATGATCACTGCCGACGAATCCTTTGCCCGGCTCCGGCTCCTGTGGTCGGTGCTGACCGGCACGGTGGCGACCTCCCGGATCACCCATCTGCGGGAGGCTACCGAGGTCCGGATTGAGTCGGAGGGCTCCCCCCTGGCACTGGCGGTCGACGGCGAGGCGCTGGCGGGCGTGCGCAGCGTCCGGATCCGGGTGGAGCCGCGTGCCTTGACCTACTACTCGCCCCGCACCTAAGGCTGCTGCGCCCCTGAGGGGACCCCTGATCATCCGTGCGGACTACCCTGATTCGACCCTGAATCATCCCTGAGACAGGCGAAATCCGGCCGAGCCGTCGGTAGCGTGGAGCGTACACACGAAAACTTCCCCGCATCCCGCAGCCACCAGGCTGCTGTTCTAAGGAACATTTCCATGATTGAGGCAACAGGCCTGTCAAAGGTCTACGGCAGCAAAACGGCGGTTGACGGCGTCAGCTTCACCGTCAAAGCAGGGCAGGTAACGGGCTTCCTGGGCCCGAACGGTGCCGGCAAATCCACCACCATGCGCATGATCATGGGACTGGACCGGCCGACGTCGGGCACGGTCACCGTCAACGGCCTGCACTACGCCGATCACAAGGCCCCCCTGCACCAGGTGGGTGCGCTGCTGGACGCCAAAGCCGTCCACACCAGCCGCAGCGCCTACAACCACCTGCGGGCCATGGCGGCGACGCACAACATTCCCACGTCCCGGGTGCATGAAGTCATCGAAATGACCGGCCTGGAGGCAGTGGCCCGGAAGAAGGCAGGCGGCTTCTCGCTGGGCATGGGGCAGCGCCTGGGCATTGCCAACGCGCTCCTTGGCGACCCGCAGACCCTGATCCTGGACGAGCCGGTCAACGGCCTCGATCCGGAAGGTGTGTTGTGGGTCCGCAACCTGGTCCGCTACCTCGCCGGGCAGGGCAAGACCGTCTTCCTGTCCTCACACCTCATGAGCGAAATGGCGCAGACGGCAGACCACCTGATTGTGATCGGCCGCGGCAAAATCATCGCGGACGCCCCCGTGCAGGACATCATTGCGGGCACCCGTCAGGTCAAGACCCTGGTCCGCACCTCCGCAGCCACCCAGCTGTCCGCCCTGCTGTCCGGCGATGGCGTGACCGTGGACCAGGGCCAGCCCGAAACCCTGGAAGTGACAGGCCTGGACGCACGCCAGATCGCCCAGGTGGCACTGGACAACCGGGTGCTCGTCTACGAACTCACCCCGCAGCAGTCGTCTCTGGAAGACGCCTACTTCGATCTCACCAAGGACGAAGTGGAATACCACTCACACCTGACCGGTGGACCCGCCGGCGAGTTCGCCCGGGAAACCGCCCCGGCAACGGCAGGAAAGTAAGGACGATGACCACCATGACTGAAACCCAAACTTCCCGGGTCCGCTCCACCGCTGGTACCAAGGGCGTGACCTTCGCCGGTGTGCTGCGGTCCGAATGGATCAAGCTGTTCTCCCTGATGTCCACCCGCATCCTGCTGCTCCTGACCCTGGTGGCGATTATCGGCGTCGGGGCCCTCGCGGTCCTGATCCGGTTCTCCTTCCTGGACGAAATGGCACGGCAGGCCCGGGACCAGGGCCAGACCCTGACGCCGGAAATGATGTCGCAGACTTTCCCGCCAGGATCAGGCTTTGACCTGTACAACCTGCCCAATGCAGGCCTGCAGATCGGCATCCTGGTGCTGGGCTCGCTGGCTGTCCTGTTCATCTCCTCCGAGTACGCCACGGGAATGATCCGTTCCACCATGAACGCCGTCCCGCGCCGCACACCGGCCTTTGTGGCCAAGGCGATCCTGCTCGCCGTGATCTCCTACGTCATCACCACCGTCGCCGCCGTGGCCACGTTCCTGATCGCCATGCCGGTCTTCCAGGGACTGGGCTTGGACCTGGACTGGTCCACGGACGGGGTGCTGTACAGCGTTTTCACGGGCGGCCTCTACGTTGCCGGGGTGGCCCTGATCGGACTGTCGCTCGGCGCACTGCTGCGCAACTCCGCGGGCGGAATCACCGTGCTGGTGGGCCTGTTCTTCGTCCTGTCCATTGCGGCGAGCTTTATGACCTTCATCCCCGGTGACTTCTGGAAGTACGTGCCCCAGTACCTCCCCAGCGACGCCGGCGGACGGTTCCTGTCCATTGGCCACACCGACGGCGTCATCGATCCCTGGCAGGGCGGCCTGATATTCCTGGGCTACGTTCTGCTGTTCCTGGTACCGGCCATGATCGTGCTCAAGAAACGCGACGTCTAGGCGGACACTAGGCTCAGAGCATGAATGAAGCGGCACTCGTGAGGGACGCGCCGGCCAGCCAGGCCGACGCGTCCCTTGCCGAAATCACGGCCAAGCGCCGCGGCCTGCTCCGGCGCTACCTTTACCAGCACCCCCGGGTGATGGACGGTGTGGTGGTGTTCAGCTACGCGCTGCTGGTGGCGCCGACCGTGGTGGACTCGATCATGTCCGGCGCCTGGCTGGCGGCGGCGCTCCTCTTCGTGGTCGCCGGGGCCCTGTTCTTCCGGCGCTCCCACTCCGTGGCGTTGGCTGCCTTCGTCGCGGTGATGGAAGTGGCGGTCACGCTGCTGCACCCGTGGGGCTCAAATGTCTCGGCGGGCCTGTGGTTCTCGCTGTATGCCGTGGCCGTGGTGCACACGCGCCGGTTCGCGCTGGTGGCCATGGCCGCCGCCACGGCGCCGCTGGCCCTGCTGTACCTGCTGGCCGCCGTTGGTCCCATGGAGAATTCCTTCGGCCACGATGCCGGCGGCAATCCCGGCGACTTCCACCTCCTGACCAGCATCGCCACCGGCGCCACCATCGCCCTGTCCAACGTCATCGCCACCGGGATCGGAATCTCGGTGCGGCAGCGGCGGGAGCATGAGCAGGAGATCGCCGCGTGGGTGGCGCGGACGGCCAGCCTGGCGTCCGTCAACGAACGGAACCGGATCGCCCGCGAAATGCACGACGTTGTGGCGCACTCACTGACGGTAATGGTCAGCCTCTCAGATGGCGCCGCCGTCGTGGTCCGGAAAAGCCCCGACCGCGCCGGCGAAGTGCTGGGCGAACTGTCGCGGACCGGCCGGACCGCCCTGGCGGACATGCGGCGAGTCCTGGGCGTACTCCGGGACGACGCCGGCGGCACGGCGCCACGGCTGCCGCTCGCTTCGGGCGACAGCCTGGCGAAGCTCCTGGAGGGCTTCCGCACCGCGGGCCTGCCGCTGCACTACTCGCACACCGGCCCGGCGCTGCCCGACGACGCGGCCTTCCAGCTGACGGTCTACAGGATTGTGCAGGAGTCACTGACCAATGTGCTCCGCTACGGCCGGTCGCTGGGACGCGTGGACGTGGGCATCGTCCGGGCCGGCTCCACGGTCACCATTGAAGTGCTCGACGACGGCGCGGGAGTCCCGGGCCCGGGCACCTCCGACGGCGGCGGGCCGGGTTCAGGACTCCCAGGCTCCGGCGTCGGGCCCGGTTCCGGCCAGGGGCTGGCGGGGATGGCCGAGCGGGCGCGCATCTACGCAGGCACTGTGGTGGCCGGGCGGCGCGGCCGCGGCTGGCGTGTGTGTGCCGTCCTGACCTGGCCGGCCGACGAGCCCGCGGAAGCCCCACAACCGTCCACCCCGACTGCAAGGCACACGTGACTGAGACCCATCCGATAACCGTCCTGCTGGTTGATGACCAGCCGCTGCTGAGGATGGGGTTCCGCCTTATCCTCGAGGGCGAGGAAGACCTGCATATTGTGGGCGAAGCCTCCGACGGTGCCGAGGCGGTCCGGCTGGTCCGCGATCTCAAACCCGACGTGGTGCTGATGGACGTCCGGATGCCCGTGCTGGACGGTATCGAGGCAACCCGCGCCATCACCGCCTCCGGATCCTGCGCCCGGATCATCATCCTCACCACCTTCGATGTGGACGAATACGCCTTCGCCGGGCTCCAGGCAGGCGCGTCCGCGTTCCTCCTCAAGGACGTGGCGCCGTCGGATCTGGTCAATGCCGTCCGGGTGGTGGCCAGCGGGGATGCGGTGGTAGCCCCGCGGGTCACGCAGCGGCTGTTGGAGACCTATGTCCGGGGTGCGGCCGTGCCGGCCCCCTCGGCCGCACCGCGGGATTCGCTGCTCGAAGACCTCACGCCACGCGAAACAGAAATGCTCGAAGCCATGGCGGAGGGCCTCTCCAATGCCGAGATCGCGCACCGGTATTTTCTCTCCGAAGCAACGGTGAAGACCCATGTCCGCCGCATCCTGACCAAGCTTCACCTGCGCGACCGGGTCCAGGCAGTGGTTTACGCCTACGAGACGGGCCTGGTGGTCCCCAGCAATCCGGATTACTGACGCTGGCGCGGCCTGCTGACGCTGGCGCGGCCTGCTGACGCTGGCGCGGACGACTGACGCACAGGTTCCGCACAGGAAGGGCCTATGCAGGGGATAGGCGGGGCGCGTTGGATGGAGCCATGAGCAACCACCTTCCCCACCCCAACCACGACCGCGGCCTTGAGTTTGATCTGTCCACCATGATCAGCCGCCGTTCCCTCGGAATGTTCCTCGGCGCCGGCGGTGCGGCAGCGGCTTTGGCAGCGTGCACCCCCGGCGGGTCAGGCACCACAGCCAGCACGTCGACGTCGGCCGCCACGGAGAGTGCCACAGCCACCGCAAGCGCCGCCAGTACGACGGCGACACCCACCGCCAGCCCCACGCTCACCCGGGCGATCGCGGAGTGCGGGGTGGAGATTCCGCAGGAAACTGCAGGTCCTTACCCCGGTGACGGCTCGAACGGCCCCAACGTCCTGGCTGCCTCCGGGGTGGTGCGGCAGGACATCACCTCAAGCTTCGGAACCGGGTCTGCTTCGGCTGAAGGCGTGCCGCTGACGTTCACCCTGACGCTGCTGGACAACGCCAACGGCTGCGTCCCGCTGGCCGGCGCTGCCGTTTACGCCTGGCACTGCGACCGGGACGGCAGGTACTCCATGTACGATTCCGGACTGGCAAACGAAAACTACCTCCGCGGCGTCCAGGAGGCGGACGTCAATGGCCAGGTCACCTTCACGTCCATCTTCCCCGGAGCCTATTCCGGGCGCTGGCCGCACATCCACTTCGAGGTGTTCGAGTCCATGAGCAACGCCACGGCCGCCGGACAGGTACTGGCGGTATCGCAGATCGCGCTGACCAAGGCCGCCTGCGACGACGTCTACGCCACTCCCGGCTACGAAGCCAGCATCGCGAACATGAAGCGGACCACCCTGCAGTCGGACAACGTCTTCAGGAATGACGGCGGTATCTACCAGCTGGCCACCATGACCGGATCGGCTTCGGCCGGCTACACCGCGGGGCTCAACGTGACCATCTAGACTCGGAACCATGCCTTCACGCTCCAGTGCCGCCGCCTCCAGTGCCAGTGACCACATCCAGGACCTGGGCGCGTACGTCAGCGCATCGCCGTCGAGCTTCCACGCCGTCCACGAGGCCGCCCGCCGGCTGGATGAAGCCGGGTTCACCGGCCTGGACGAGCGTGAGCCCTGGGCCGGCGGGGCCCGTTCGTTCTACCTGGTCCGCGACGGCGCGCTGATCGCCTGGGTGGTCCCGGAAGACGCCGGACCCACCACGGGGTTCAACATCCTCGGCGCGCACACGGACTCCCCGTCCTTCAAGCTCAAGCCCAAGCCCACCACGGGGGCGTTCGGCTGGCTGCAGGCCGGAGTGGAGGTCTACGGCGGGCCGCTGCTGAACTCCTGGCTGGACCGCGAACTCCAGCTGGCGGGCCGGCTGGTCCTGCTGGACGGCACCGAACACCTCACCGCCACCGGCCCCATGCTCCGCTTCCCGCAGCTGGCCATCCACCTTGACCGTGCGGTAAATGACGGCCTGACCCTGGACAAGCAGCGGCACATGAACCCCGTGTGGGGCCTGGGGAATCCCGCCGATTCTGACTTGCTCAGTGTTCTGGCGTCCCACGTGCCCGGCGCCACGGTTGATGCGGCGCAGATTGGCGGGTACGACGTCGTTATTGCAGACACGCAGGCACCCGGGGTTTTCGGGGCCAACAGTGAGTTCTTCGCCTCCGGGCGACTGGACAACCTTTCCGCGACGCACGCAGGGCTGGCGGCGCTGATCGCGCATTCTTCAGCTGCGTCAGGCGGTGCGGCAGGTGGGCCGATCGCCGTCCTCGCGGCGTTCGACCACGAGGAAATCGGTTCCAACTCCCGTTCCGGCGCGTGCGGGCCCATCCTCGAAGACGTCCTCGTGCGGGTCTCCGACGGCCTCGGCGCCACGGTGAGCCAGCGGCGGCAGGCGCTGGCGGCGTCGTTCTGTGTTTCCGCGGACGCCGGCCACGCCGTCCACCCCAACTACCCGGAGCGGCACGATCCGGCCAACCACCCGGTCCTGAACGGCGGCCCGCTGCTCAAGATCAACGCCAACCAGCGGTACGCGACCGATGCCACCGGCGCGGCTTTCTGGGCCAGGCTGTGCGGGGAGGCGAAGGTGCCGTACCAGGAATTTGTGTCCAACAACGTGATGCCCTGCGGCTCCACCATCGGCCCCCTGACCGCCACGCGCCTGGGGATCCGGACTGTCGACGTCGGCGTGCCCCTGCTCTCGATGCACTCCGCACGTGAGCTCTGCGGTGTGGCGGACCCGCACCGGTTGGCAACGGTTACGGAGCTTTTCTTCCGGACGGCGATGTAGGCGTGGCCTGAACGCGGTCGGCCAATTCGGCTATCTGGCCGGAAGGGGCCTCCCAGCGTTCGGTCCGCCCGCTGACGGATGTCGGCGGTGCTTCATGGAAGGCGGGACACCTGACGCTACGGACCATTTTCATCGGGGCTCCTGGGCACTTGGAAATCGTCAACCTGAAGTCCCTTATGCCCGCTAGCCCAGATACAGCGGTCAAATCCCTACAATATGGGCGGAATGAGAACCCCTATACCTAATATTCGGACCGGCGGCCAAACCCCTGTACTTGGGTAGGAGACGTATGTCCGGCGCTCAAAAGTGAGTACCTGCCACTGGTGACAGGCGCTTCAGGCCAGCCATAGGCTCATCTCTACGGCCAGAGTCGAAGGCTAAATGAGAGCTGGGGCCAGAGACCAGACCCATGACCGGATAAAGCGATAAATCTGCGCCCGACTTCTGAGTCGAGTGCGGAGTTGACTAAATCCGCAAGCGTCATGAAGTGGTGAGGTATTTGTCTATTTCAACCCAGCTCCCAATAACATTCCCGATGCTGGCCTTCGAAGCTCCGAGGGCGTCGGTCAGTGTCGTCATTCCTACGCTGAACGAGGCGAGGAATATCCCGTGGGTTCTTCGCCGGATTCCCTCGTATGTGGACGAGGTTGTCATCGTGGACGGCCGTTCCACGGACAACACGGTGGGGGTAGCCCGCGCTATCCGTGACAATCTTGTCATCGTCGATGAGCAGCGCAAGGGTAAGGGCGTGGCGCTCCGTTCGGGTTTTGCCGCAGCCTCGGGGGACATCATTGTCATGCTGGATGCGGATGGCAGCATGGATCCGCAGGAGATCGGCTGGTTCGTTGCCCCGCTTCAGCACGATTTCGACTTCGTTAAGGGTTCGCGCCATGTCACGGGCGGAGGATCCGAAGACCTGACCCGGCTGAGGAAGGCCGGCAACCGCGCCCTGACCGGATTGGCCAATGCGGTCCTGCATAGCAACTACTCTGACCTTTGCTATGGATATATTGCGTTTCGGAGGGAATGCCTGGAGATCCTTCAGCTGGAATCGGACGGCTTTGAAATTGAGACCGAGCTGATTGTCCGGGCGGCAAAGGCCGGTCTGCGCATTGCCGAAGTCCCCAGCCTGGAGCTGGACCGGATCTCCGGGGCGTCGAACCTGCAGACGTTCCGTGACGGCTGGCGGGTACTGGGAACGCTGGCGCGCGAATGCACCATGTGGGAGGCGCCCACCGCAGGCGCCAGACCGGAAGCCCTCCGCCGGGTGAAATATACCTACGCAAATGTCAGCGTCCCGCGGACGCCTATGGATCCCCAAACGGTCCTCTCCCTCGTTAGGGGAGCGTAGCATGCTGGATCGTGGTGCACGTCCGAGCGTAACGATCGTCATTTGTGCTTATACCGAAAGGCGTTGGGACCGGTTGCTGGACGTCATAGAGTCCGTCCGGGCCCAATCAGTTGCACCCCAGGAGGTCCTGGTGGTGATTGATCATAACGCCGACCTCTACGAGCGGCTCACCGAAATTGTAGATGACGTGACGGTGGTGGAGAGCAGCGGTCCACGCGGGTTGTCCGGAGCGCGGAACACCGGCGTCGAACTTGCCGATTCGGACATTGTGGCCTTCCTCGACGACGACGCCGAGGCAGCCCCGGACTGGCTTCAACGGCTGCTTGCCCTCTATGACGATCCTGATGTCCTGGCCGTCGGCGGCCGTGTGGAACCGGTGTGGGAAACGGGCCGTCCGGGCTACTTCGGTGAAGAGCTCGACTGGATCGTAGGATGCAGCCACCGCGGAATGCCCAAGGTGGCCTCCGAGGTCCGGAACGTCATCGGCGCAAACATGTCCTTCAGGCTCGAAGTCCTCCGCCAGGTTGGCGGCTTCAACCTTTCGCTGGGGCGCCAGGGCACTTTGCCCCTTGGCTGCGAGGAGACCGAGATCTGCATCCGTTCGAAGATAGGCTCACCCGGATCGCGCATCGTCTACGAACCCGCGGCTTTGGTCCGTCACCATGTGCCGGCGGACAGGGGGACATTGCGCTACATGCTGTCGCGTTCCTGGTCCGAAGGTATCTCCAAAGCCCAGGTCAGCCGGGTGGTAGGCCAAAAAAGGGCTCTCGGCCCGGAACGGCGCTACGTGCGCAGCGTACTGCCACGGGCCGTTTTTTCCGGGATTCGTGATTGGGGCAGGGGCGACAACCCGCAGGGGCTGGGCCGGGCGGGAGCCGTCATCGCAGTCCTGGCTTGGACGGCCGCCGGGTACGTACGCGGACGCCGGATAGCGCACGTGGAGGGCCGCCCGCTGTCCGGGACCGTCATTGCGCGCGCACCGTGGAGCGAGGTCCAGTGAGCGAACGTGTCGATGAAACGGCTTGCCCGCAACACGTGAGCAGCAGCCGTGCTTTGGGCCAGCCCCCGCGGTTATGCCGATAATTCCAGGCTCTCCACCCCATCTGACCTGTGACGACGCATAAAGGTCGGCATAACGCGAACATCGGCATAAACAGGCGAGAAGTGCGGCCTATCAAATTCCTGAACCTTGTGTCGCAGGTTCGAATCCTGCGGGGAGCGCGTCGCTAACATGGCCGGGACCTCATCCCTAGGGATGGGGTCCCGGCCATGTTTAGTGCTCTTCCTGCCTGACCTAGCTCAGGGTGAGGATGAGCTTGGGTGCGAGCGTGCTGCCGGCTTCCTTGGAGTTGAGGTCCAGGCCGTCACCGCTGGTGGTGTCCATTCCCAGGGAGAGGTGTTGGCCGAGTTCACCGGTCAGTCCGCTGACCGTCAGCGGAATGTTGTAGGTGGTGTTGGTGGTGGTCGGGCCGAGGGTGCCGATGCTGGTGCCGAGCGCCGGGCGCAGGCTGTACGTTATCCCAGTCTCGGTCCAGCTGTCATCGGTGACCAGCTTGATGTTCTGCGTGCCCGTTGACCCGCTCCCGGCGCTGCGCAGCTGCAACGTTGCACTCTGGATGGTCCTGCCCGCATACGCTGACAGGTCGAACTTCAGGTACGTGACCTCCACCGGGCTGTTGTCCACACCCAGCAAGGTACTTGTGCCATTGTTCGTCCCCGGCGCCGTGCTCGTCACATAGCTGTCAGCGGTGGCCGTGAGCGTGACGGTCTCGGGTGTGCCGCCGCCCGCGGAAGCCGTGGTGAAGGTCCAGGTCCTGTCCGTCGCCAGCGGGTTGCCGGCAACATCCTTCACCCCAGCGGAGCCGCTCTTGATCGTCGCGGTGTACGTCGTGTTTGCGGCCAGGTCAGCATTCGGGTTCAACGTCGCAACGTTGCCCGTGTACGTCACAGCGGCCGGCACCGGTGTTGTCCCCGGCCCCGTCAACGTGAAGGTGCTCGAGGTGACCGTCGAGGCATCCATCGCCTCCGAGAACGACCCCGTCACATTCGCCGTCACCACCACACCAGTCGCACCAGCAACCGGAGAGGTACCCGTCACGGTCGGAGGCGTAGTATCGCCGCCACCCGCGGGAGCCGTGGTGAAGGTCCAGGTCCTGTCCGTCGCCAGCGGGTTGCCGGCAACATCCTTCACCCCAGCGGAGCCGCTCTCGATCGTGGCCGTGTACGTCGTGTTTGCGGCCAGGTCAGCATTCGGGTTCAACGTCGCAACGTTGCCCGTGTACGTCACAGCGGCCGGCACCGGTGTTGTCCCCGGCCCCGTCAACGTGAACGTGCTCGAGGTGACCGTCGAGGCATCCATCGCCTCCGAGAACGACCCCGTCACATTCGCCGTCACCGCCACACCAGTCGCACCAGCAACCGGAGACGTACCCGTCACGGTCGGAGGCGTAGTATCACCGCCACCACCGCCGCCGCTCAGGGTGAGGACGAGCTTGGGTGCGAGCGTGCTGCCGGCCTCCTTGGAGTTGAGGTCCAGGCCGTCACCGCTGGTGGTGTCCATTCCCAGGGAGAGGTGTTGGCCGAGCTCACCGGCCAGTCCGCTGACCGTCAGCGGAATGTTGTAGGTGGTGTTGGTGGTGGTCGGGCCGAGGGTGCCGATGCTGGTGCCGAGCGCCGGGCGCAGGCTGTACGTTATCCCAGTCTCGGTCCAGCTGTCATCGGTGACCAGCTTGATGTTCTGCGTGCCCGTTGACCCGCTCCCGGCGCTGCGCAGCTGCAACGTTGCACTCTGGATGGTCCTGCCCGCATACGCTGACAGGTCGAACTTCAGGTACGTGACCTCCACCGGGCTGTTGTCCACACCCAGCAAGGTACTTGTGCCATTGTTCGTCCCCGGCGCCGCGCTTGAGACAAAGCTGTCAGCGGTGGCCGTGAGCGTGACGGTCTCGGGTGTGCCGCCGCCCGCGGAAGCCGTGGTGAAGGTCCAGGTCCTGTCCGTCGCCAGCGGGTTGCCGGCAACATCCTTCACCCCAGCGGAGCCGCTCTTGATCGTCGCGGTGTACGTCGTGTTTGCGGCCAGGTCAGCATTCGGGTTCAACGTCGCAACGTTGCCCGTGTACGTCACAGCGGCCGGCACCGGTGTTGTCCCCGGCCCCGTCAACGTGAACGTGCTCGAGGTGACCGTCGAGGCATCCATCGCCTCCGAGAACGACCCCGTCACATTCGCCGTCACCGCCACACCAGTCGCACCAGCAACCGGAGACGTACCCGTCACGGTCGGAGGCGTAGTATCGCCGCCACCCGCGGGAGCCGTGGTGAAGGTCCAGGTCCTGTCCGTCGCCAGCGGGTTGCCGGCAACATCCTTCACCCCATTGGGGCCGCTCTCGATCGTGGCCGTGTACGTCGTGTTTGCGGCCAGGTCAGCATTCGGGTTCAACGTCGCAACGTTGCCCGTGTACGTCACAGCGGCCGGCACCGGTGTTGTCCCCGGCCCCGTCAACGTGAACGTGCTCGAGGTGACCGTCGAGGCATCCATCGCCTCCGAGAACGTCCCCGTCACATTCGCCGTCACTGCCACACCAGTCGCACCAGCAACCGGAGACGTACCCGTCACGGTCGGAGGCGTAGTATCACCACCACCACCGCTGGGGTCGTAAGAGTGCCAGTACCGGCTGGTGGCGTTCACATCGGCGAGCAACAGCAGACCGCTGTTGGCCGTGCCCCACGCCGCGCTGTTGAGGTTCTGCTTCGTCGACGTCACGTTGTGGACATACTGGTCGGCGTCCACGATACGAGCCGTCTTCGCGGTGGTGAAGTTGATGTTATTCAGCGGCGAGGACTTCTCGTAGATCGCACCCCCCGAGCTAGTGCAGACACCAGCGTTCGTCGTGCCACTCGGCTTCGGATAGGTAGCGAAGGTACGCAGCCTCTGCGTGCTCTCATCAATCAAGACGATCACCCGGTTCGGGCACTCCGACACAGGCGCGATCGGGTGCGCCGACCAGGTCGTGCCATTCAATGCCAACAGCTGGATCAGCGGCTGCGGCGCCGCCGTGAACGACGTCTTGATGGCGGCGAAAACCCGGTCACCCGAGGAGTCCAGCCACTTCAAGTTCATATGGTCATCGCCGCTGCCCTGCCCCGACACCGCCGCCACAGGAGTGGTCCAGGCGGTGTTCGACGCTCCGTCGACGTGGTAGCTCCAGTACATGCCGTCGGTGGAGCCACCGACCTGCCGGCTCCACATCACACCCATTTTGTTCCCGTCGAACGCGATCAGAGCCGACGTGTCGTCCAAAGACACGTTGCTCAATGACGCAGGATGCTGGAACGGCGTCCCCCAGGTCTTGCCATCCGTGCCAGTGACATTCAGATAAATCCGGTTCGCCTGCTGCCACGTGGCCCACACCCGACCAGTCGAGTCCTTATCGATGGACAGGGCCTCAACGCGGTAGTTGTTGATGTTTGTAGGACTCTGCGCCAGCAGCGAGTACGTGTTGGTACTCGAGTTGTAGCTGTAACGTCGCATCGTCGTCGGGAAGCCCGGCTCAGCCGGCACACCGTCGTTGACGAACCGATAGCTCGCCACATACAACGTCGTCCCGTCCCACAACACGTCATGATGAGTGTTCGCCCGAGGGTCCGTCGCCACACCCGTATCGACCCACGAACTCGTCGCGGCATTGAACCGGAAGATATGAAAATCCGAGCTGGCAGTGTCCCACAGGTTCCCCCACCAGAGCCCGTCGTTGAACCACAACCCGCTCGTCGCCCGCTTCGAGCCCGTCGGCGTCCCCGTCCCCGAATGCGACGGACCCTCAACCCCAACATCACCCGGAGCAGCCGACGCCGCAACCGGCACCACCAGAACACTACCCAGCGCAAGCAGCAGCGCTGTCAGCAGTGCAGGGAGCCGCAGATTCCGCGACCCGCGTAGACGAAGACCAGCCGAGCGACCACCTCCCCGCCTTACGCATAGGGTGCAAAGGGCGAGTGCCTGGCTTAGCCACTTGACGGGCCTGTTTATCTTCATGGCTGATCTCCTGGGTTCTTGGATGTCACGCCTGAGCTCCGGGTATGCGTCGACAGAAACGACGGCAGAAGCCCTAGGCACCCAGCGTAGGAGCGCCCAATGAGGCCGCACAATGACAGCCCTGTACCTAATAATTACTGTGTTCTTAATACCCCATACCTAAAGAATTCACCCGTTGGTAAATCCCTGTACTTACGAACAGCCAGCGGGAGTGCTCCTAAAAGCGAGTACTGACTACTCGTGATAGCTCATGGAGCGCCACGTAGGCTCTTTGCACGGCCAGAGTCAATGGCAATGAATGAGAGCTGGGCCAGAGACCAGACCCATGACCGGATGAAGCGCTAGTGCCGCGCCCGACTTCCGAGCCGAGTGCGGAGTTGACTAAATCCGCAAGCGTCATGAAGTGGTGAGGCATTTGTCTATTTCAACCCAGCTCCCAGTAACTTTCCCGATGCTGGCCTTCGAAGCTCCGAGGGCTTCAGTCAGTGTCGTCATTCCCACTTTGAACGAGGCGAGGAATATCCCGTGGGTTCTTCGCCGGATTCCCTCGTATGTGGACGAGGTTGTCATCGTGGACGGCCGTTCCACGGACAACACGGTGGGAGTTGCCCGCGCTATCCGTGACAACCTTGTCATCGTCGATGAGCAGCGCAAGGGTAAGGGCGTGGCCCTCCGTTCTGGTTTTGCCGCAGCCTCAGGGGACATCATTGTCATGCTGGATGCGGATGGCAGCATGGATCCGCAGGAGATCGGCTGGTTCGTTGCCCCGCTTCAGCACGATTTCGACTTCGTTAAGGGCTCGCGCCATGTCACGGGCGGAGGATCCGAAGACCTGACCCGGCTGAGGAAGGCCGGCAACCGCGCCCTGACCGGATTGGCCAATGCGGTCCTGCATAGCAACTACTCTGACCTTTGCTATGGATATATTGCGTTTCGGAGGGAATGCCTGGAGATCCTTCAGCTGGAATCGGACGGCTTTGAAATTGAGACCGAGCTGATTGTCCGGGCGGCAAAGGCCGGTCTGCGCATTGCCGAAGTCCCCAGCCTGGAGCTGGACCGGATCTCCGGGGCATCGAACCTGCAGACGTTCCGTGACGGCTGGCGGGTACTGGGAACGCTGGCGCGCGAATGCATCATGTGGGAGGCTCCCACCGCAGGGGCCAGGCCTGAAGCCCTCCGCCGGGTGAAATACACCTACGCAAATGTCAGCGTCCCGCGGACGCCGATGGATCCCCAAACAGTCCTCTCCGCGGCTCGGGGAGGCCAGCATGTTTAGCCTTAACCCGCCGCCGACGGCCTCTATTGTCATTTGTACCTACACCGCGAAGCGTTGGGACCTGCTACTGGATGTCATCGAGTCCGTCCGGGCCCAAACGGTTGCACCCCAGGAGGTCCTCGTGGTGATTGACCACAACGAGGCTCTGTATGAGCGGCTCATCGAAATCGTGGACAACGTGACAGTAGTTGAGAGCTCCGGCCCCCCGGGGCTCTCAGGCGCACGAAATACCGGGGTGGGCCTGGCAGATTCCGATGTCGTGGCTTTCCTGGACGACGACGCCGAAGCCGCCCCGGACTGGCTGGAGCGCCTGCTTGCCCTTTATGACGATCCTGATGTCCTGGCCGTCGGCGGCCGCGTGGAACCGGTGTGGGAAACAGGCCGGCCGGGCTACTTCGGTGAAGAGCTCGACTGGATCGTAGGATGCAGCCACCGCGGAATGCCCAAGGTGGCCTCCGAGGTCCGGAACGTCATCGGCGCAAACATGTCCTTCAGGCTCGAAGTCCTCCGCCAGGTTGGCGGCTTCAATGTCTCCCTCGGCCGGCAGGGCACGAAACCGCTCGGGTGCGAGGAGACCGAAATTTGTATCCGCTCCAAGATGGGCACGCCTGGGTCACGGATCGTCTACGAACCCGCGGCTTTGGTCCGTCACCACGTCCCTGCCGACAGGGGAACCATCCCCTACATGCTGTCGCGTTCCTGGTCCGAAGGTATCTCCAAAGCCCAGGTAAGCCAGATCGTTGGCCACAAGCGGGCACTCGGCCCGGAACGGCGCTACGTTCGCAGCGTACTGCCACGGGCCGTTTTTGCGGGAGTGCGTGATTGGGGCCGGGGATCAGACCCCCAGGGCTTGGGCCGCGCGGGTGCGGTGATGGCTGTTCTGGCGTGCACTGCCGCCGGCTATCTGCGAGGGCGCCGGATCGCGCATATTGAGGGCCGCGCATCGGCCGGGACAGCGCTCGTAGGCACGCCATGGAGGGAGGTCCAGTGAGCGAACGCGTCGACGAACTCCCTGCCTCATTCCTGATCGATAGGGTGGGCTGGGACGCCGACCCAAGTTTCGCCGTCGGGTACGTTGCTCAACACTGCCGCCCCATTTCCAACGGTCGCGTAGGACCCCACTGAAGTCCGTGCACGTACGCTGGAATTCAGTCCCAGGTAGGCCGCCCGGCCGATCCGGACTCCGCCGCCCAGCGACACACCGGCCGCGAACGTCGCGAAGTCCGCCACGTCGTCGTCGTGCGTGAAAGTCACAGACGGCATGGCCACAACATGCGCCCCAAGCGTGACCGAAGCCGTCAGCGTCACATTCCGCAGCATGATGCTGCCCCGGCCGATCCGGCAACCCTCGGGGCACTCCACGGAGGGGTCGATCGCAGTGGCGTACCGGGCATCGCGCACGCCCTGGGCCGCCAGCCGTTCCACCACGGCTTCCCGGGATTTTCCCGAGGCCAGGCATACCAGCACCAGTGCGTGCGTGAACTTGGAGGCGTCGTCAATGGTCCCCAGCACCGGCGCGCCGTCCACGGTGACGCCGGCCATTTCCTTGTCGTCGTCGAGCAGCCCGACGACGTCGTACTGCCCGCTGGCGCGGACCATGGTCAGGACCTCCCGGGCCAGCCCGCTTGCTGCGATCAGCACGAGTTCGCTCACCGGCGTACACCGGCGGCCGCCCGTACGCTGTTCATGACCCGGTTCAGGCCCACGTTGTCTAGACCGTGGAAAATCGGGAGAACCAGGGTCCGGTCCGTCAGCCGTTCGGTGTTCTGGAGCCCTACGTTGCCAGTTTGGCGCCACCGGTAGGCAGGCTGCCGGTGAGCCGCCATGGCGCCGCGGCGCGCCGAAATTCCGGCATCGGCCAGGCGAGCCAGGAGCCCTTCGCGGTCAATGGCGAAATTCGGGAGGACTTCGACCCAAAAGGACTGGAAGTTGGCCGTCCCGTAGGGTGGGTCGGCCACAAACCGCAGACCAGCCAGGCCGGAAAGTCCTGCCTCATACTTCGCGGCGATCTCCCGGCGGCGAGCCACTATCTCGCCCAGACGGCCCAGCTGCACTATGCCGACGGTGGCCTGCAGATCCGTCATCTGGTAGTCGAAGCCGACCTCGACGTACACCTCCGGCGCGGCAATGCGGGGTCCGCGACGGTCCGCCGCCGGCACGTTCAGGGAGTGGCCGCGGAGGCTCCGGGCCCGTGCCGCCCAGTCCGCCCGGTGGGTTGTCAGCATCCCGCCCTCTCCAGTGGTCAGTACATTGTCCTGGTGGAACGACCACACGGAAATGTCGGCCCCCGTGCCCACGGGCCTGCCCTTGTATTCCGAGCCAACGGCGCAGCCGGCGTCTTCGATCACAGTGATTTCGTGACGGTCGCACAGTTCGCGGACGGGGTCCAGGTCAACGGGCACGCCAGCCTGGTCCACCACGATCACGGCCCGCGTATCCAGGGTCAATGCCGCCCGGACCGTGGCCGCCGTCACAGTCCCGGTGGCGGGGTCCACGTCGCAGAAAACCGGCCGTGCCCCGATATACGTCACCGCATTCGCCGTGGCGATGAAGGCCAGCGACGGCACCACCACGTCATCGCCGGGACCGATGCCGGCCACTATCAGCGCCAAGTGCAGTGCGGTGGTACTGCTGGAGGTTGCGACGGCGTGGCGCACTTCCTGAGAGGCGCTAAACCTGGCCTCGAACTCCCTGACCTTGGGCCCTTGCGAGAGCAGGCCGGAGGCCAGGACGTCCGCCACGGCTCGGGCTTCTTTGTCGCCGAGCCAGGGTTCCATGACGTTGATGCGGGCAAGGACGGTTTCCGCAGTCACCGTGCACCGGCTTTCCTGGTGGCCGTTCTCATGTCCGAGTCCTTCCCACGTGCAGCTCCGGGATGTGCATTGCCTATTGCAAAATTAGTCGGTTCCGTCCCGTTCCGGTGCGGAACGGAGGCGGTACTGCGGGCGCTGACCGGGAAAAATGCGGGAACTGCGGGTACCTGCAACGCCGGCGCCTCAGCCGGGGGCGCGGCGGCGAGTGCACCCCATCAGGGGGGCACGCCGCCCGGCCACTGTCCTAGACGGCAGGAAGGACGAACGGCTCCTTAGCCAGGGCGGCTTCCCTGCCGGCCGCAAGGGCCGTCAGCTGGGCTCGTGATTCGACTCCGAGCTTCCTGTAAATCGCAGTCAGGCGCACCTCCACGGTACGGACGGACACATAGAGGGTGGCCGCGATTTCCTTGTTCCGCATCCCGCGGGCCACCATTCGAGCCAGCACGCGTTCGTGGTCTGCAAGCATCAGCATCGCCGGATTGTCGGGCGTGCCAGCTGGTTCCACCCGCTCGTCGAGCAGCAGCGAGTCCACGTGCTGGGCCCAGGCATGGGCACCCGCTTCGTCGAACATCACTTTGGCACGAAGCAGACCGTCCCGGGCGCTCCTAAGGCGGCCGAAGGCGTTGAGGCGTTCGGAGTAGCAGAGCAGTGTCCTGGCGCGTTCCAGCAGGGACTCCTGGGCGGTCCTGCCTGCAAGTGCATCATTGAACATCTGGAGGGACTGCTCGCCGTCAGCCAGCATCGCCCGGCTCCGGGCAACCGCCATCATGAGCCAGGGCGAACGCAGGCCCACCGCCCGGCTTTCCAAGTGCCACAGTGCCTGGGCGGCTTCCCTGTGCCTGCCAAGCCTGACCAGGACTTCCACCAGATCGGCCTCACAGCGCAGCAGAGTCGGGTTGCTGAAGGCCTGACCGATCTCCGCTGCCCGGGACAGCTGCGCGAAGGACTCGGCGAGATTTCCGCGCATGAGGGCAAAATGCCCCTGGCACGCAGCCAGTTGCGCCGTGATGGCCGGGTGGCTTTCCGCCCCGGAGAAGTGCTGTGCGTCGGTTGCGTAGGCGTGGGCGAGTTCCTCGTTTCCGAGCGAATTGGCCCGCCAGACCCGGAAGACGTGCCGCATTCCACGGTGGTATTTGGTTTCTGGTTCGGCCAGTTCAAGGTCCTCGATCAGTTTCACGGCTTTCCGGACGTTGCCGGCACGGATTTCGTTGTCCACGGCAAAGAAATCGGCGGTTTCCCGCCAATTGACGGTATTGGCCTCGAGGACGTTCCGCACCCGGGCAAAGGCCTCCTGGGCGGCAGCGTGGTGTTCGGCATAGGCCAGCGCGCGGCCCTGTACCAGAAGGGCCGCCACCGTTTCGTTCCCGCCGTCGGGCTTGCGGCCGAACTGTCCGGACTTTCCGCTGATCACCTCGATGAGTCGCCGGGCGCTCTCCGCCAGCGCCAGGCAGTCGGGGGAGGCATGGTCGAGGTACTTCTCGGCGTACTGCACCAAGCCCGTGGCATCCTCAAGCTCCCAACGGTCCGCGTAGTACAGCGCACCGGCCACGAGCAGGCGGGCTGCAAATGCGGGATCATGCTGTCCGAATTCCTTCACCAGCCGGAGCACCATGCTGGAGCGCACGGCGCCACCCTGGATGAACTGGATCTCGAAGGCGAGGCCTGTCAGTCGAAGGACCAAGGCAGGGTTCCGCGTCACCCGCTGGGCCCAGTCCAGGTAGCGCTTGGCGTAGACGAACTCACCCCTGTTCAACAGCAGTTCGGCCACCGTGGTGAGCCTGGCGGTGGTCTCCGCTTCCCAGGGGTTGATGGTCAGGGCCCGTTCAATGTATTCGACGGCGAAGGGCACCTCGCCGCTTCGGATCAAGTCAACGGCAAACCGGAGCAGGCCAAACGGAGTCTGCCTCTCCAAAGCGGTAAAACTCAGATGCCAGCGGTGGGCATAGGGATCCGCGGGCTCCGCCGCGGCCGCCATGGCACGGTGGCTGGCGGTCCGCGTTGCCGGTGTCATGGCAGCGTAAACATAGCCCCGGAGCAGCTGGTCCTGGATCCTCAGGTGTGGTCCGGACCTGTTGACCATGCCATTTGCCAGCAGTTCGTCGATCCCGCCCCACAGTTGGTCGTATGCCCGTTCCAAGGTGGCGATATCGCTGCGGCAGGACAGCGAGAGGAGGTCCAGGACCTGCCTCGCACCTGGCGAGAGCCCGCCCACGGTGGCGGCGAACTCGGCCTCGAAGCTGCCTTTGCCGGGGAGCGGGACGGGGAGTGCGTATTTTCCCTCGGCCTGGCGTTCCAGCAGCAGCCCAAAAAGCTCGACGGCGGCGAGCGGGTTCCCCTGGGTGGCCGCGGCAACTGCGTGGACCGCCGCTGTCGCGGTCTGCCGAGCCGGAATGGACTCCAACATGCGGACCGTGTCGTTGTAGCTCAGCGGCGCCAGCTGGAGGGCCGGCAGGGAGGCGAAGGGACTTTCGGCAGTCTCTTCCCGCACGCTCATAAACAGTGCCATGTCCGTCCCGGTCAGCCGGCGTGCCAGGTAGCCGATCACGGCCTGGCTGCTCGGGTCCAGTTGGTCGGCATCATCGATGACGATGACCGTTCGGGATGACGAGCGCTGGTGCAGCCCGTTGAGCAGCATGGTGGAGACAGTGGGGACGTTCATGGCGCCGCTGGAATCGCGCAGCAGTTCATCGGCGAAACGATTAAGGACGGGGTCGTCGATGCCGGTGAGGAGCGCGGTAAGGCCGGAGAGCGGCCAGTCGGACTCGGACACGCTCGCTGTCAGAAAAACGGTCCGAAAGTCGGAAAGGCGGGGAATCTCGGACAGGAGGGCGGATTTGCCCAGCCCACGCCGGCCCACCACCTTGAGGGCTGAATCTTTAGGACCCCGGATTACGGAGAGTATCCGGTCCAATTCCCTGCTTCTGCCTATTAACGACATGTGGTCCCCATCCATCGAAGAAGGAGACCGAACTGCTTGCTCTATGCAAAATCCTGGGTCCATCCAGCCGCTTGCGCGACACGCGGACCGGCTTTCCTGGCCGCGTCATTGCGTCCAGCACGGTACCCAGCCGTTCTTGCAAATATAGCCCTGTTCCGCGGCGGGCACCAGAGACTTTTTCCTCATGCGCGGAGCCTGTCTCCCGGGTTATCCACATAGCCCGCCGGACGCTTCCGGCGACGCGCGCGCTGCGCGTAGCCTTGAGTCAAGCGCGAATCGCCTATCCGGTCCAAATGCACTAAGATATTGAAGTCTGTGCTGCGCCCTGCCTCCGTTCTGTTGGCCGGGCATCGCACGGCATCGCAAATGAACCTCCTGTTACGGAAATGCCGTAACCGCTTA
Organism: Pseudarthrobacter arbutini; assembly: GCF_054510915.1. NCBI lineage: Bacteria > Bacillati > Actinomycetota > Actinomycetes > Micrococcales > Micrococcaceae > Pseudarthrobacter > Pseudarthrobacter arbutini. Next base: position 186,409 of record NZ_JBTNDQ010000003.1, read on the forward strand.
GCCCAAAGGAGGTGGGTTCACATATGCGTCCTTACGAATTGATGGTAATCATCGACCCCGAGGTCGAAGAGCGTACCGTTGAGCCGTCGCTTCAGAAGTTCCTGAACGTCATCACCAACGATGGTGGAACCATCGAAAAGGTTGACATCTGGGGCCGTCGTCGACTGGCTTACGAAATCAAGAAGAAGTCCGAAGGTATCTACGCCGTGGTGAACTTCACCGCCAAGCCGGACACCGCCAAGGAACTTGACCGCCAGCTGTCTCTTAACGAGACCATCATGCGCACCAAGATCACCCGCCCCGAAGAGCAGAAGGTTGTTGCTGAGTAATTTCAGCTCCGATTTTCATTCTTTACCCCGCAGGATCGAATTCTTCACCCAGGATCGAACAAGGAGGCAGTAGATGGCAGGCGAAACCACTATTACGGTCATCGGTAATCTCACCAGTGACCCGGAATTGCGGTTCACACCGTCAGGTTCGGCAGTCGCGAACTTCACCATCGCTTCCACCCCGCGCACCTTTGACCGCCAGTCCAATGAGTGGAAGGACGGGGAAACCCTGTTCCTCCGCGCAGCGGTTTGGCGTGAAGCAGCCGAGAACGTCGCCGAGTCCCTCACCAAGGGCATGCGCGTGATCGTTTCCGGCCGTTTGAAGAGCCGTTCCTACGAAACAAAAGAAGGCGAAAAGCGCACCGTTATCGAGCTCGAAGTCGATGAAATCGGCCCGAGCCTGCGTTACGCCAATGCCAAGGTCAACCGCACCCAGCGCTCCGGCGGTCAGGGTGGTCAGGGCGGCTTCGGCGGCGGCAATAGCGGCGGTGGCTTCGGAGGCGGCAACACTGGTGGAAACCAGGGCGGCAACTCCGGTGGAAGCTTCGGTGGCGGCAACCAGCCGGCTGCACAGGAGGATCCCTGGGCGACGCCCGGTGTCTCCAATGCAGGTGGTGGCTGGGGCAACGGCCCCGATTCCGAACCTCCCTTCTAAACCAATCATTTAGGCCCGACGCCGGGACCGCCGAAAGTGCCGCAAGGCACCTGACGTGGCTGCCGCCGTCGGACCACCACCATCCCGTGGATCAACATCCACGGGCTCCATAGAATAGGAGCTCCACGATGGCTAAGGCTGAACTCCGTAAGCCCAAACCAAAGTCCAACCCCTTGAAGGCCGCTGACATCACTGTCATCGACTACAAGGACGTAGCATTGCTGCGCAAGTTCATCTCCGACCGCGGAAAGATCCGCGCCCGTCGCGTCACTGGCGTCACGGTGCAGGAACAGCGCAAGATCGCCCAGGCAATCAAGAACGCCCGCGAAGTTGCACTGCTGCCCTACTCCGGCGCTGGCCGCGGCTAAGGAAGGGACTGACTAACATGGCAAAGCTCATTCTGACCCACGAAGTAACCGGTCTCGGTGCCGCTGGCGACGTTGTCGAGGTCAAGGACGGTTACGCACGTAACTACCTGCTGCCCCGCAACTTCGCCCTGACCTGGTCGAAGGGTGGCGAGAAGCAGGTTGAGTCCATCAAGACTGCCCGCGCCGCCCGCGAGCACGCTTCCCTGGAAGATGCTCAGAAGCAGGCCGCTGCACTCTCCGCCAAGCCGGTCAAGCTCGTCGTCAAGGCTGGCGAGACCGGACGCCTGTTCGGCACCGTCAAGCAGGCCGACGTAGCCGACGCTGTTGAGGCCGCTGGCCTTGGCAAAATCGACAAGCGCAAGGTTGAACTGCCGGCACACATCAAGTCGGTTGGTTCCTACCAGGCCAACGTCCGCCTTCACGCTGACGTTGCCGCTGTGATCGAACTCAACGTAGTCGCAGGCAAGTAGCCTTTCCGGTTACGCAGCCTCAAACTGCACAAAAACCCTCGTTGCCGTCACCGGCGGCGGGGGTTTTTTGTGCCCTCTTCCATAGGCAACGCGAAGTCACTAAAAGCCTCTTGAGGGGCATTAAGTGACCCCGCGTTGCTTTGGCCAGGAGGCGGGAAGTCAGGGGCTGTGCAGGGCCGTGGTCACGTGCCTGTAGCCTGCCTTGATCAGCTCGGCCAGCACCGCCTGGTCCACGTCCTCGAGCCTGTTCACGTACAGGCACCCCGCACCGGTCTTGTGCTTCCCGAGCCGGAGCAGCAGTACCGCAGCCTCGGGCCCGTACATCAGCCCGTAGAGCGAGAGGCTTGCCTTCCGGGGTGAAAAGCCCACCGCCGCCGCATCCCCTTCCCTGCCGCTCTCGTATTTGTAGTGGTACCGCCCAAAGCCCACGATAGTCGGCCCCCACATCTCGGGCTCTTTGCCGGTGGTCTCCCTCATGAGCGCCAGCAGCCGCAGGCCATCGCGGTGCCTGACAGGGTCCTCGACTGCGGCCAGGAATTCGTCCACTGAGGCGCCGGTTGCCTGGGTCTTGTTTTCAGCCATGACGGAAGTCTCGCAGAGCCCAGGTCACCTGTCAGCCGCGCCGGTCCGGGTGGTAGCCAGCGGCGGTGAGCCAGAATACTCCCTCGTGTGCTGACACCGGTACGGCTCAGCCACCGTCCGGACGCCAGTACCGCAGCCCGCCGCTGGTGGTGCCGTCGCGGGCGACGTCGACCACGGCGTACGGGAACGTCCGACGGTCCGACTGGTCAGGTCCGCGACCGCGGACGTCCGAACACCACGTGCCGGTGTTGACGTATCGGGTGGGGCACGCCTCGAGCGCCGACTCGAGGGCCCGGTGGGTGTGGCCCGAGACGTACCAGGGCACTCCGGAACCGTGCGCCTCGAGGGTACGTGCGAACCGGCCCGCTGCAGCAGGAGCCTTCTCGCCGGTGACTCTGCGCCCGGTGGCCGAGAGCACCATGCGAGTCGCGGCGACGGGGAGCGCCGACACCGTCCGGAACCGGGACAGGCGCGCCAGGTCCCGAACGGCCACCCCGTCGAGCGCGAGCCGCAGTGACTCGGTCTGCAACAGCTCGTCGTAAGCGAGCTCCCGGACGCGGCGTTCCGCCCGCTCGGACGCCAGGCAGGCCCGGGCAACGGCCCCGGCACGGCTCAGGTGCGACCTCGACGGATGGGCGTTCCAGGCGGCGAGCGGGGGTAGGTTCAGCTCGTCGGTGCCGTTGACCGCCGCGCGGAGCAACTCGGGCATCCGGTGCAGCGCGTGGTGCTGATGCCCGTGCTCGGCCACGAGCACGTGGGGCACGTGCAGGAACCACGGGTGCACCCGGACCCGCGTGGGCTCGGCGGGTGACAGCAGCGCCGACAGGCGGGCGGCCACCGAGGGCCGGGCCAACTCCACGTCGTGGTTGCCGCACACGAAGTGCAGCTGCACGCCGCGCGCCGCACACGCCTTCAGCGCCCGGAACGTGTCGAGGTGGCGGGCGAGGATGGACTCGAGCCGGGCCAGGCTCTCGTCCTCGGCGAACCCGACCAGCTCGAACGTGTCACCGACGAAGGCGACGTGCTGCTGCGGACCTGAGGCTGCGAGCACTTCGCGGTGCAGGAACTCGGGCAGCACTCTGCCGGGGCACCGGGGGTCGTCGTCCGACACGCCCAGGTGGAGGTCGCTAAGGAGCCACCACCGCGCCGCGTGGCTCACACGAGTAGTCCCAGCACTCGTGGAAGGAAGAGGAGCAGGTACATCGTCCACATGACGGCGACGACCCAGCGGCTCACAGTTCGGCCGAGGAGCCCGGGGCGTGTGGGCTGCCCGGTGTCTGGTCCGGCGCGTCGGACCTCGAGCGCGATGAGCGTGATGAGCAGGGCGGCAGCCGCGAGCAGTCCCGCCAGGTCAATCATGACGTCGATCATGACGCCGCCTCCTGCCGTGCGCGTGCCATGCACGCGAGGATGGTGATAACGCCCATCGTGACGACGCACGCCTGCCAGGACCACACAGCGAGGTAGAACATCGCCGTGGACACCGCCGTGAGCGTGGCGAGGCCGAGCGCCAGGACGAGCAGCACGCCGAGCGCGAGGTCGGTCACCTGCATGAGTCGGGCCAGTGCCTGCCCCGGGAGCAGGATCAGGACCGCTATCGCGGCGACCGTCTGCAGCGGTGTCGGCAGCCCGACGAGTGTCACCACCGACAGCGCGACGGCCACGAGACCGAGCGCCACGGTGAGCCGGCTGACGCCCCCGCCGCTCATGGCGTCACCCGGTACACGCGTGCGTCGACGTTGCTGAACGCGAGCTCCACGCCGTCCTGCACGCTCAGCCACTTCTCCAGCTCGGCGAAGCCGCCTGCGCTGCTGGCGCCCTGCACCACGAGACTCGCCTCCGACGAGCGCGTGAGCAACACGACGGCACCGCCAGGGCTGTGTCGGGCGTAGTCGTAAACAAGTGGGCCGCACGTCGCCGTCGACAAGTCGGACCGGCACATGTCGTCGATCGTCCGGGCCCGGTGTTCGAGGTAGGCCTCGCTGCGCCACGGCGTCGGGTGGGCAGCCGAGATGATCGTTGAGCCGGGGGGCGCGAGACGCTGCACGGCGGCGACGGCGGCGATCTCATCATCGGTGAAGACGTCAAACTGGGCGTTCCCGAACCGGCCCGTCACGGTCAGCACGGCCAGCAGGAAGCAGGTGAGCGCAAGGCCCCCAGCGGCGCGGGAGGAGGGGCGTGTGCTGCCCTCCGTGGGAAGCAGGACCGAGCACGCCTGCACGGCGATGAAGGGCAGCGCGAACAGCGAGACGCGGATGAGCATCTCCCCGCCGTACAACTGCGCGGGGAAGAGCAGCAGTGGGGTGGCGGCCAGGAGGACCACCCGGATGTCGAGACGTCCTCTGCGCCAGTCGCGCACCGCCCCCACCGCGGCAAGCGCCCACAGCACGAGGGTGAGAACTATCCGGACCTGCACCACCAGCACGTGCCCAGCGGTCCCGTCGAGGCGGTCGATGACGTTCGCCTCGGTCGCGGCCTGCAGTCCTGCTTCCGCCAGGGGTGGGTTCCCGATGAGGTATGTACTCGCGGGGTAGGCGAGCCACAGCGTCAGCACGACTACGGCGATCAGGGGCAGCCGGCTGGGCCAGACACGTCCGCTCAGGGTGAGAGCGGTGATGGCGATAAGCACCATGAACGGCGTCAGCTGATGGCTCGCGCAGATGACCGTGACGAGCAATAGGGTCACCACGAGCGCGCTCACCCGGTGCCCCGACCGGGGCTCGGCGGGCGACCGCCCTCGCCACCACGCCACCAGGTCGGCGCGTCGGTAGCCGCGGATCTCGGGAGCCCGCGCGGCCAACGGGCCGACGAGCAGCGCGACCACGACGAGGTACAGGAAGAAGCCGAACGCCTGGGGAGACAGGTAGTCCTGGTCCTGCCAGCTGCCGAGGCAGAAGACCCAGAGCACGAGCCAGCGCCGTCGCGGATCGCGCGTCAGGTAGCCGGTCAGCACGCCCAGGGCAGCGAGCCACAGACCCATGTTGAGTACCGGTGCCCACAGGGCAACGGCCACCGGGTCAAGACCGGTCGCCCGGAGCAGCGTCGCCAGGAGCGCGAAGAAACCCGGCCAGTTGAAGTACCCGTCGATGTCGGGGTCGATCCCCTGGGTGCGCGAGAGGGCGTCGGCGACGCCGAGGTGACGGAACGCGACCTCACCCCGCGGTACGTCCGTCACGAAGGCTGCGGTCCCGAAGAGCACAAGCACGAGCACCACGACGAGCCATATCATGACCGGGCGTCGCGCCGGGCCCGCGGTATCCCCCCGCAGCGCCACGACGAAGGCGACGTTCAGAAGCAGGACCCCCGCCCAGAACGGGTAGGGCAGCACGGCGACGAGCCCCAGATCGCTGTTCACGGGCACGGTCACCGTGGAGGCGGCCCCAACGGCAAGCGCCAGCGACACGACTCCCGCCAGCGCGCACCACACGTCACGGGGCTTCCAGCGTCCCTCCGTGCGGCTGGTCGCATCGAGCGTGTCGGTCATCGTGTGTCTCATCGTGCGTCCTTCCTTACGCGCCGGAGGACGGCGACCAGCCGGAGGCCGACCGCCGCGGCCCCGATGGAGAGCACCACCAGCCACGCAAGGGCCATGGCGCTGGGGCCCCTGTCGGCGGTCCACAGCGCTGCGGCGCAGAGGGCGACTCCGAGCATCACGCCGACCACGATCGCCTCCGTGTAGCGACCGAGGGCCCGGCACACGGCGTTGTAGGCCTGCAGCACCGCGTACGGCACCAGTCCGGCCGCCAACCACCGCAGAGCTCCGGCGGACGCGTCGGCGTACCGCTCCCCCAGCAGGCCGAGCAGCGGGTGAGCGAGGAGGACGAGGACGGCGGCAGCCAGACCTCCTACGACGAGTGACCAACGGAGACTCGCCCAGGTGGTCGACACCAGGCGGGCCGGGTCGCGGACACCCTCGGAGAACTGGACGATGCCCATCAGCATCGGAGCGGAGTAGGCGGCCCAGGCCATCATCCATGCGGGATACCAGTAGGCAGCTGCCTCCGGCGCCACCATGTGCGCGAGCAGGAGCGGCAGCACCAGCCCCGGAGCGCGCTCGGTGAGGGTGAGGAGCTGGTAGGGAAGGCCAACCGCCAGCAGTGGACGGCCGCGCGCCGGGCGCAAGGACAATCGCGGCCGGTAGCCGACCAGTCTTCGCAGCTGGACTGCACCGACGACGCACGCCACGGTCGTCCCGAGGGTCCAGCAGGCCATCAGCACGTCGGCGGAGGCGCCATGCGCCCCCCAGTACACGAGCGCTGCAGCCCCGAATGAGACCCCGCCGCCCAACGCGTACCTCAAGGTCGCGCTGGAACCGCGTCCCAACGCCACGAGCGCCTGGTCCAGCACGATGACCAGGGTGCCGGTGACGGCAGCCACGAGGAACGTGAGCCAGAAGAGAACCGATAGTGAGGCCGTGTCCGGCGTCACGGCCGACTGCAGCACGAGGTAGCCGAGGGCCAGCACGGTGCCGGCGACCCCCACGATGGCGAACGCCGCGTCCAGCACCCGCGCGGGCGGCTCCCCTCGCCCCACCGCGACGATCACGGCCGACCCTGCGCCCAGCACCGCGAGCTGCGTGCAGATCATCACCGCCGCGACGGCGGCCATGGTGAGCCCGACCTCACGGTCGGACGTCGCGCGCGCGGCCACGACCCAGAAGGCGAAACCCGCGCCCGTCTGGGCGGCCTTGCCCACGATGAGGCCGAGCGAGCTGCGCAAGGCGGAGTGCCGGACGGTCGAGCCGTCCCTGACAGTGGTCCCCCGCTCAGCGCTCACGACGCAACCCCTTCGCCAGGCCGGCGTAGTTATACCAGCAGAAGGCGAAGTAGTAGCGCAGCCACCGAGGCTGGCCCGCGGCGAGGCTCAACGCGCTGCCCCGGACTGCCGCGGCGAAGGGCAGCAGCGCCAACCTCGCACCGCGCCAGCCGTGCTTGCGGACCATCCGTCCCAGTCCCGTTCCGTCCATGAGGAACTGGTCGAGCGCGAAGTCGAAGTCGTCTGCGGCAAAACGATGTTCGACGACGACCCGGCGTGACACCGCCGTTCGCAGCCCTGACTCCCGCATCCGCCAACGCAGCTCGATGTCCTCTCCCGACTTGAACGAGTCGTCGAAACCCACGCCCAGCATCAGGTCCCGGTCCACGACCGTCGCCACGAGCCCGAACCAGTTGCGGCTGCGGCCGGTGCGATGGTGATGTGCCAGCGCCTGCCCCCAGTAGCCCGGTCCAGCGACACTCTCCAGACCGGCCTGGAGGGCGTCGTAGCCGCCCTCGACCAGCTCCGTGAGCAGGTCGGCAACCCCCGTGGGCCCGAACACGACGTCGGCGTCGACGAGCAGGACCCAACGGGTGCTGCTGCTCTGCACACCGAGCGTTCGAGCCCATGGCAGGCCGCGCCCCTCGTCACTCAGGACCCGGGCACCGGCTGCGAGGGCGAGGTCGACGGTGCGGTCGGTGGAGCATCCGTCCACCACGATGATCTCGGCTACACCTGACTGACGCAGGGCCCCCAGACAGCGCGGGAGCAGGTGCTCCGCGTTGCGGGCCGGAACGACCGCGGTGACCTCGGCAGGGCTGTGACTCTCTGTGTCCCGCACCTCAGGCCTCCTGGTCGAGGACCGACGGCAGCAGCTCCTCGAGATACCGGACGATGTCGTCTGACGCTTCGTCCGCCGTGTACGCGGAGGGCACCTGCAGCAGGTGGCAGGGACGTCCGTCGAGTGCCTTGCTCAGCACGACCCCCTTCGCCGCGAAGTGCTCGCGCCACGGGAGGACGGACGTGGCCGCCAGGCCAGTCACGACCCGCTGCGAGAAGCCCGCCATCTCGATGTGGAAATTGCCGATCATGCGGTCGACCATCCACTCGGTCGTCCGCTCGACGATCCGAGACCGGGCGCCCTCGAAGCGCTCGATGTAGATGGCGGCCGCGAGCGGAGCCGAGGTCGTCACTTCTCGCCCCGGGAACGCGGTCCCCGCCTCGACCATGCGGTGCTCCGGCGACCATCGCCGGGAGAAGTCCGCGAGGCGCGGATAACGGATGACGTACGGATGCACCACCGTAGTGAGACGGCCGACGCTCCCCGAGAGCCGTGACGGGACGAGGGGCTTCCGGACACCTTCGAACAGGTGCGGGTAGATGTTCCGGTGGTGCGGCTTGATGAACATCGGCTTCGCGTAACCGAGCAGCGTGGCGTCCTCGGCGAGGAAGGCCCAGTCGTCACCCATGAACGACCACCCCTCGCGCCGCATCAGCTTGGCGGCGGTGCTCGTCTTACCGGTCCCTCCGGCGGCGGGAAGCGCAATCGCGTGACCCCGGTACGCCATCGTTGCCGCGTGGATCATGCCGGCTCCTCGACCGACCATGGCGACATCGAGAACAGGGACCACGGAGGTCAACAGCTCGCCCGGCCCGTGGATGCGCCACTGCTCTCCGTCCCTCACGATCTGGACCCGATCGGCTTGGAAGCGCACGCTGTTCCCCGTGTACGCGAGCTCGTGCTCGAGCAGACCCGCATCCGGCATAGGCTCCGGCCCGGCATCGACGACGATGTCGGCCGGCCGTTCGGTGTCGGTGGCGAAACACGCCAACATGCTCTGGAGCTGGGTCGCTGACGGCGCCTTTGCGTCGACGCGGATCGTGATGCGGCCGTGGATGTCGAAGTGCAATGCCTTGGTCTGCCAGGTGCGCATGGTCATCTCCTGTCTGGGTGGTCTCGGTCGGATGGTGTCTCGGCCCCGGCGACTAATCCAGCCAGTGCCTCTAGAGGAATTCGAAACCCCCGGCCGAGTGACTCTGCCCGTAAATTGAGCATATGACCAGCCCGGCCAGGTAAACACCAGTACTGAGTACTCGCTTTTTGTATCGCGTCCTACATAGGGAATTTCGTGCTCCCGCCAGAGCTAGGTGTGGAGGGGCAACGCCGAGTGATCTGTTAGGTGCATTGGGGACTTATCCCTTAAGCGCTTTAGGTAGCAGGGGTGCCCGGCCCGCGCATCCCGGAAAACGCAGATGCTCGTTTCATGCCGCCCGGAGTGCAACCGCCGGTGACCTGGCACGGCCGGAATAAACGCGGGCAGGCATCGGTTATCTCGATACATGCAAATGCATGTAGCATAGGCTGTATCGAACCTCAGGAGTCCAAGTGGAAACCCGCCGCATCACCGTACTGTCCGCCGGCCTGGGCGTGCCGTCCTCGAGCAGGCTGCTCGCCGACCAGCTCGCCGCTGCAGCAGAGCACCGCCTCGCCGATGCTGGTTTCGAGGTGAAGGTTGAGGTCGTTGAGCTCCGGGACCTCGCGGTGGACATCGCCAACAACTTTGTCACCGGCTATGCGGCCCCTCGCCTGGCGGATGTCATCGCCGGCGTGGAGGCTTCCGATGGCATCATTGCCGTTAGCCCGGTGTTCAGCGCCTCCTACAGCGGCCTGTTTAAGTCCTTCATCGACGTCCTGGATCCCAAGTCCCTGGACGGGAAGGCTGTCCTCCTGGGTGCCACTGGCGGCACGGACCGCCACCAGATGGTTCTCGAGTACGCGATGCGCCCGCTGTTCAGCTACCTGCGCACCAGGATGGCCGCTACGGCCGTTTTCGCCGGCCCCCAGGACTGGGGAAACACGGACGACGGCGGCTCACCCCTCTCGTCGCGGATCGACCGTGCGGCGGCTGAGTTTGCCGCCCTCCTCGCGGAGGATCAGCCCGGCCGCAAGCCGTCGGCACTGGAGTCCCTGCCGTTCGCGCAGCTCCTGGCAGGCATTTCCGGCGGACGCTAAGGCGCGCCGGTCCGCAAAGTCCGCGCCCGTCGGCAAAGCTCCCCGTCAGTCCCGGGATCCCGGGTGCTGAACTATTCGGTCTCCCCGGTCGTTGACCGGAACATGAAATGTCCTGTGGATTCAATTGACCTGATCATGAGCGAACGCAGCGGCGTCGAGATCGACTACTGCCCGCAGTGCCGCGGCGTCTGGCTGGACCGCGGTGAGCTGGACAAGATCATCGACCGCGCCAACGACGCTATGAACGGCCGCGCTCCTACGCCGGCGCGCCCGGCGGCCGCGGCGCCTGTCGCTGCCCCGGTTCCTCCCCCGCTGTATCCGAACTTTGAACCCCGCCGCGAGCAGCCACGGTACGAGCAGCCGCGCTACGACGACCGGAAGTACGACAAACCGGGGTATGAACGCGACCACGACCGTCGGCGGCCCAAAAAGAAGGAAGGCTGGCTGGGAGACATCTTCGACTTCTGACAGCCGGACGGCGCACTGTGCCGCGGCTGAGAGCCCTGGGGTCCAGGAGCGTAGTCGCCCAGAAGCCGTGTCGCCCAGGAGCCCTAGTCGTCCAGGAGGGCGATGAACTCGCGTGCCTGCTTCATGGAGATGTCCGAGTGCTTGGTCAGGGCAGTGGCGGCGCCTTCGGTATCGCCACTGCGCGCCAGCGTGCGGATGCGGCCGTAGATCTCGTCGTTGAGCATATTGCTGCTGACCTCACGCGTCACATCGCCCTTGCTGGCAATGGCGCGGTAGCGGTAGGGGAACCGCTGGGGCGTGTCGTCATCGTCGGGCTCTGGCTCCGCCGCTTCAGCGGCAGGGCTGCGGTAGGCCTGCGGGTGGGCGGCCAACGCCCCCACCGCGTCCCGGGATGCCCGCAGTCCTTCTCCTGTGGCCTCGTAGTACAGCTTGATGGCCGCCATCGCCTGTCCCTGGGCAATCAGCGCGTACAACCTGCGGTGCTGGTCCTCAGAGAGCTTGGCGGCGGCCCGGCGGGCCGCCTCAATCGGATTCGGCACAGGGGCCGTGCCGGCCTGCTTGACGGCCGCCTGCCGCCTGCTGACCGCCCGGGCAGCCAATGCGACACCGGCGGCCACGACCGCGAGGATGATAACGGGGATCACGAGCGATTCCATTTCTAAAGCCGATCTACATACTTTTTGGCTGTCGCCAGGTCCGTTTGGGTTGCCTGGCGGAGGAGTTTGATGGCCTGGATCTTGTGCCCGTCGTGCGCCATTGTCTGCAACTGCATGGCCAGCTGAGGGTCCAGAATCCCGCCGGGGAGCGCCGCATAGCCATACTGGCCGGCACCCGCTCCGGACTGCCCGCGCCGTGCTGCCCGGGCATGGTCTTCCTGCTGCGATTGCTGCTGTTCGTTCTGGCTGGGCCGGGTGTTGGCTTCCAGGCGGGCACGCACGGCTGTTGCCACGCGTACCTGCTCGGCATAGTGCTCCGCGGAGCGCCGGGCCAGGTCCTGCTGGTACTTCTCGGCGTCGGAGGTCCCGGAATTACGGGGTCTGAGGGCCGTCGTAAATGCCCAGATTATTGCCGCCAACACGCCGGCCGGCAGAAAAACCATCAGTACATCGCCCATAGTCAGAGCTTATGCCAGATGCCCGTTATCCACAGCACATTCCTGCCGTCGCATACAGCCGATTCGCTGCGGCGTCAAAAGATGCCGGCAGGTGTGCGATGCATCACTAAACGGGTATGAATCGCCGGTGGAGGCGCCCGGAAAGCCGGATCTTTCAACAGCGCCGCGCCGCAAGCTGTGGATGAAGGTTAGGAAAAAAAGAATTTAGTCCACATCCTCGACGAACGTTTTCGCAGGTCAGGGGCCTATATACGGCAAAAGTTTTTTTGTTTCCACAGGTTCACCCACAGGCTGTGCACAAGCTATGCCCGTTAGTGCACAGGTTATCCACAGCCCTCCGGGTTGGTGGGCTTGGACGCTGGGGCGGTGGCGGCTACCGTTGCGGGATACCTGCTTTTGGGGCGCTATGACGCCGTCGCGGACATGTGCTGTCGCAGCAGTGGAGGACTTCGGTCCGGCTGCTGCGGCGCTTTCTGTGGATAACTTGCGGAACATGGGGATAACTCCCACACGCGTTGCGCAGACTCAACGTTGCGGAGGCTTCAATCGGGCCCGCCGGGCTTCATTGTCGGAGGCCGCTGATAGACCTGAACGTATGCCGTCCCGTGGAGGTCCCGCAGGACGGCACCCCGGCAGGTGAATGACCTACTCGCCGCATCAAGTCGCGGCACACTATGGAGGACGGCAGCTTTGTCAGTAACGCACCTGGACTCGATCGAGGGTACCCGCGGATCAGAAGGCAGCCGTAAGCCACCACAGGACATTCCCGCTGAGCAGTCCGTCCTCGGCGGCATGATGCTGTCCAAGGACGCCATCGCGGACGTTGTGGAAATCCTCCGCGGCCAGGACTTCTACCGGCCTGCGCACGAGACCATCTACGAGGCGATCATCGACCTCTACGGCCGCGGCGAGCCGGCGGATGCGGTTACCGTCTCGGACGAACTGACCAAGCGCGCAGAGATCAACCGGATCGGCGGACCCGCCTACCTGCACGAGCTAATCCAGACTGTCCCCACGGCCGCCAATGCCGGCTACTACGCCGAAATCGTGGCAGAGCGCGCCATTCTGCGCCGGCTCGTCAACGCCGGCACCAAAATCGTCCAGCTGGGATACGGTTCCGACGGTGAGGTGGAGGACCTGGTCAACCAGGCACAGGCCGAGGTTTACGCCGTGGCGGAGCGGCGCACAGCAGAGGACTATGTGGTCCTCAAGGACGTCATGGAAGCCACGGTGGATGAGATCGAAGCGTCCGGACACCGCGGGGAAGGCATGACCGGTGTGCCAACGGGGTTCTACGAACTCGATGAACTCACCCATGGACTGCACCCGGGGCAGATGATCGTTATTGCCGCCCGTCCGGCAGTGGGTAAGTCAACGTTTGCCCTGGACTTCGCCCGCTCTGCGGCCATCAAGAACAACCTGGCCACGGTCATGTTCTCGCTCGAAATGGGCCGGAACGAAATCGCTATGCGCCTGTTGTCCGCCGAGGCAACCATCGGCCTGCAGGACCTTCGCAAGGGCACCATCAAGGACGAGCAATGGTCCAAGATCGCCACCACCATGGGCCGGATGAATGATGCCCCGCTTTTCATCGATGACAGCCCGAACATGTCGCTGATGGAAATCAGGGCCAAGTGCCGCCGCCTCAAGCAGCAGCATGACCTGAAGCTCGTGATCCTGGATTACCTGCAGCTCATGAGCTCCGGCAAGAAAGTGGAGTCACGCCAGCAGGAAGTCTCCGAGTTCTCCCGTGCGCTGAAGCTGCTGGCCAAGGAACTCCAGGTTCCGGTCATCGCCCTTTCGCAGCTGAACCGTGGCTCCGAGCAGCGCCAGGACAAGCGGCCCATGGTTTCTGACCTCCGCGAATCCGGCTCCATCGAGCAGGATGCGGACATGGTGATCCTGCTGCACCGTGAGGACGTCTATGACAAGGAATCCCCGCGCGCGGGCGAAGCGGACATCCTGATCGCCAAGCACCGTAACGGCCCCACCAAGGACATTGTGGTGGCATTCCAGGGTCACTACTCGCGGTTCGCCAACATGGCGGCCGACGCCGGAGGCAGCGGCTTCTAGGGTCGTTCCCGCCCGGCTGGCTGAGCCCTGCCTCAGCAGGTGGATCCCTTCGTCTTAGCCCTGCCCCAGCAGGTGGTTGGGCAGCCGGTTCCCCGGGGCGGTCCCACGGATTTCGAGCAGTTCGCGGGCGTGGGCATGCAGCCGCGTATCCTCCGCCGAGACCGGCACCCAGCCAGGAACTGGCACCGAGTTGCCGTCGGCATCGCGTGCCACCATCACTGTGAGGCAATACGTGGTGAGGTTCAGTTCCTTGCCCTTCGGATCTCCGGAGCGCACGTGTACGGCGATGTGCATGCCTTTGGTCCCGGTGTAGACCAACCTGGCCTCGACCTCCACCACATGGCCGATCAGCAGGGGCCGGTAGAAGCGCACGCCACCGGAGAATACCGCCACGGTGTCCATGCCGCAGTAGCGGGACGCGCAGACGTAGGCGGCTTCGTCGATCCACTTCATCACAATTCCGCCGTGCACTTTCCCGCCCCAGTTCACGTCCGTGGGGGCGGCCATGAACCGCAGCGTCACGCGTTCGGCGGTCCCGGCGTCGGTATATTCCTGGGCGTTCATGGCTTCGACGATCCGTTCACGGACCTTGATCCGCGCCAGGGCGTGGTCCCGCTGTTCGATCTCCGCGGCCGTGACCGGTTCGAACTGTTTGACGGGTATGGGCTTGCCGTCGTCGCCTACCGCCACAAAGATCACCATGCACTGGCTGCGCATCGTGGCAGGCCCGCCCTTGGGGTCGCTTGACGAGACGACGGTCCGGATGTGCATGGAGGAGCGTCCCGTGTAGACGATGGTGGCCTCCACCTCCACCATGTCGCCGCTGTTCACGGGGTCCGCGAAGTGGATGTTGCCCACGTAGGCGGTGACGCAGTAGGACTTGGCCCAGCCCACGGCGGCAGCGTACGCAGCCTTGTCCACCCATTCGAGGACGGTCCCCGCATCCACCGAGCCGCTGTGGCCCACATCCGTGGGGGCAGCCAGGAAGCGGAGGGTTACGGAATTGGCCGCGGTCTCAGTCATGCTGCGATCTTACTGAGGCGCGGTGTTACCGGAGGGTCGGCCGACACATACCCGCAACGGGAACTGCCCCGCCCGCCCTTTGGGGGCGGACAGGTCCATGACGCAGCCGAGGTCATCCAATTTGCATCACTATTGATAATGACTATCGTTAGCGATATGATAAAAACCCACTCACATCCCGGCCATATTCGCACTTATCCGCAGGCTCTCCCGGCAGTTCTTGCGGTTTTGGCACTGCTCCTCACTGCGTGCGGGGCTGCTCCGGGCGCGGGCTCCGGACCGTCGCAGGGCGCAGGCCCTGACTCGGCCGGCACTTCCGCTTCTGCCACAGCAGGGCAGGCGAAGGAAGGCCAGGCCCCCACCCCTCGGCTGGTCCTGACCCACGACGCGGGCATCACGGTTCTTGACGCGAAGACGCTGAAGCCCGTGGAGGAAGTGCCGCTGGAAGGCTTCAACCGCCTCAGCCCGGCGGGCGACGGCCGCCACGTTCTGGTGGCCACCGGAGATTCCTTCCGCGTCTTCGATGCCGGTGTGTGGACCGAGGCGCACGGCGACCATGGGCACTCCTATGCCGCCGCACCTCGGCTGACGGACCGGGCCTTCAGCGCCAGCAAGGCCGGCCACGTGGTCAACCACGCCGGGAAGACAGTGCTGTTCAATGACGGTTCAGGGAAGGTGGAGGTCTTTGACCCGGCCGCGCTGACTGACGCACTCAAGGCCGGCCTGCCCGAGACCAGCACCTACACCGCACCCGAAGCCCACCACGGCGTCGCCATCGCGTTGGAGGATGGGAAGCTGCTGGTCACCCTCGGGAACGAGGAGGGCCGCACTGGCCTGGCGCTGCTGAGCGCGCCGGGAAATGGCGGCGGGCAGGGACGCGGTGAACTGCTCCGCAACGAGGAGTGCCCCGGCGTGCATGGTGAGGCAGTCGCGGGCCATGAAACCGTGGTGGTTGGTTGTGAGGACGGCATGCTGGTCTACCGCAACGGCGGCTTCACCAAGGTTGCAAGCCCTGACCCGTACGGCCGCATGGGCAACCAGGCCGGAAGCCACGAATCTCCCGTGATCCTCGGCGATTACAAGGTGGACAGGGACGCCGACCTGGAGCGGCCCACCCGGATCTCGCTGGTCAACACCGACACCGGAACCCTGCAGCTGGTGGACCTGGGCGCCAGCTATTCCTTCCGTTCCCTGGGCCGCGGTCCGGGAGGGGAGGCTCTGGTGCTGGGCACGGACGGGGCGCTTCACGTGATTGATCCGACCACGGGCGAGGTCACCGCTGCCATTCCCGTGGTTGGCGCCTGGACGGAGCCGGATGCCTGGCAGGATCCCCGGCCCACCCTGTTTGTCCAGGGTTCAACCGCCTTCATCACGGAGCCGGCGGCTTCCAGGATCCACGCCGTGGATCTCAAATCCGGGAAAATCATCAAAGGCGCGGACCTGGACCACGTGCCCAACGAACTGACCGGGGTGACCGGCTGACGTTTTCTGCCACGGCAAAGACGTTTAAGGCCCGACGGCGGACCGGCACCTGGGTGCCTGTCCGCCGTCGGGCGTTGCTCGTTGAAGAGGAGTCCGCTTAGGCGAGGACTGCCAGCTTGTTGTTCATGCGGCCGAACACGGCGCGGTCCACGGACACGCGGCCGGCTCCGGTGAGCGCGAGTGCGAGGGCGGCAGCGCCCAGGAGCAGCACCAGTTCGTACCCGCCCTTGTCGGCGAAAACTCCTGCCGAGGCATGCACCAGGAAGAAGGCGCCGATCATGTTGACGGCCAGCAGGGCGGCCACCACGCGGGTGAGAACGCCCAGGATGAGGCCAATGCCGCCAGCCAGTTCGAGGCCTGCGACGAAGGGCGCTGACACGTTGGCTGCCGGAACGCCCATCTGGGTGAACGCGGCCTGGGTGCCGGCGATGGTCCATTCGTTGAACTTCTGCCAGCCGTGGGCGGCGAAGAGGAAGCCGAGGGCGACGCGCAGGACGGTGATGGCAGTGGTGGTGAGGCGTGACTGATTCATAAATCGAGTCTCCCTGACCATTAGTTGAAGTGTCAACTAATGGTCCGCCATTGTGTCCCTTGTCATGACTTCCGGCGTCACGGAAGCGCAGCAGCCAGGTGGGCGGTGCCGGCCGTTAGGCTGAAACCGTGCCCAACCAATCCGCCCCCGCTGCCGTCCAGCGTCCCGCCAGCCATGCGCGGGAAATCCTGCGGCTCGCCGTGCCGGCGTTCGGCGCACTGATCGCCGAACCGCTGTTCCTGCTCGCGGATTCGGCCATTGTGGGCCATCTCGGCGTGGCCCAGCTGGCCGGCGTGGGGCTCGCCTCCGCTGTGCTGCACACCGCCGTCGGCCTGATGGTTTTCCTCGCCTACTCCACCACCCCGGCGGTGGCCCGCGCGATGGGACACGGCCAGCTGGGCAAGGCACTCGCCGCAGGGCGCGACGGCGTCTGGCTGGCACTTCTGCTCGGCGTGGTCCTGGCCGTGGCCGGCTTCTGGGCCGCTGAACCGCTGGTGACCCTGATGGGGGCGGAGGGTGAGGTCCGTTCGTTCGCTGTTGACTATCTCCGCTGGTCCATGCCCGGCCTGGTGGCCATGCTGCTCATCTTCGCGGGCACCGGCGTCCTGCGCGGATTGCAGGACACCAGGACGCCGCTGCTCGTGGCCACCGCAGGCTTTGCCTTGAATATTGTCCTCAACCTGTGGCTGGTCTACGGGCTGGACTGGTCCGTTGCGGGCTCGGCGGCAGGCACCAGCGTGGCGCAATGGGCCATGGCGGCCGTCTATCTGGTGATGGTCCAGCGCAATGCCGCCCGGCATGGCATCAGCCTGTGGCCCGACTGGAGCGGCATCCGCGCAATGACCCGGGTCGGTTCGTGGCTTATGCTCCGCACGCTGAGCCTGCGCATCGCCATCCTGGCCACGGTATTTGTGGTCACGGGGCAAGGTGCCGTCAACCTGGCGGCACACCAGCTGGCCATGACCATCTTCTCGTTCCTCGCCTTTGCCCTCGATGCCCTTGCCATCGCCGCCCAGGCCCTGATCGGCAAGGAACTGGGCGCCTCCAAGGCCGTCAGGGCGCGGCACCTGACCCGGACCATGATCCGCTGGGGCATCGGATTCGGCGTGGTCACGGGAGCCCTGTTGGCTGTCGCCGCGCCCTGGGTAGGGGCGCTGTTCACTTCCGACGCCGGCGTCCAGTCCGTGCTGACCTACGCCCTGTGGATCCTGGCCGCCGGTCAGCCTCTTGCCGGTTATGTTTTTGTCCTGGACGGCGTGTTGATCGGCGCCGGAGACGCCAAGTACCTGGCGCTGGCGGGCGTGGTCAACCTCGCTGTCTACGTCCCCATGCTCGTGGCCGTTGCCGTCTCCGGCATGTCCGCCGCTGCAGGCCTCGTGTGGCTGTGGGCCGCGTTTTCGCTGGGGTATATGGCCGCCCGGGCGCTGACGCTGGGCCTGCGCGCCCGGTCGGACCGCTGGATGGTGCTGGGTTCGCCATAGGGCCGGCGGCCACTAAACTGGACCGGTGAACCAACCACTGACGCCCACAGATGCTCCCGCCGGCACCGCCCAGCAGGCAGACCTGTGGAAGCCGGTGCTGCTCCGGGCCGTGGCCGCACTGGTGTTCGGCGCCGTGACCATTTTCTGGGCCGGACCATCGGTCCAGGTCATGGGCTGGGCGGGCGGGCTGTATCTGCTGGTCACGGGCCTGCTGCTGCTCTGGGCCATCCCGAAGACCGGCTACGCGCGGGACGGCATGCCCGGCAAAATCCTCTCCGCTGCAGGGGCCGCCCTGGCCGGCGCCGGTGTTGCCTTGGCGCTGCTTCACGGGGACCGCGTCTTCGGCGTCGTTGCGGCAGTGGGACTTGGCCTGGCCGGAGCCGTGGAGTTGTACTGCGGCCTCAAGTATCGCGGCCGGCACGTGCTGGCCCGCGACTGGCTGGCCTCGGGCATCATCGGGCTTGGTACCGCGGCGATCCTGCCCTTCTTCATCAGCCTCGGAGCCCATGCCCTGCTGGGCGTCGCCGGCGGCGGAGCCATCATCTCCGGTGTGCTCTGGGTCCTGTCGGGGCTGACTCTAAGGCACGATTCCCGGCCCGCCTCCGCGAAGCCGTAAACTAGAAGCGAAAGGTTCTACCCGGCGTAGAAAACGCGCCCGGAACAACCCCACACACATTCGAACCAGCACGCCCTTCGGCATGGCTGTAGGAGAGGAACTACCTTGGCAGACCAGAAACCAGGAAAACCGCGCAAGCTGCGGACCTCGGTGAAGGGGCCGCTGATGTTCTCTGCGTTCTGGGCCGTCCTCGCCTTCGTTACTGTGCTGATCTTCGCCTCCGGCGGCAGCTCGAAGACCCCGCGGTTCGACCTCGCCTTCACGGGCGCCGGCATCGCGTTCATCGTCACGCTGGTGATCGCGGCCATGCTGGCCATGAGCCACAAGGAGAACTCCGAACACCTGGGCAAGGGATCCGGCGTCAACCTGAGTTCAGCCCGGAAGCCGTCGCACGGATTCGGGGGACACGGCCCCAGCCAGGCCGGCGGCGCCCCTGAGACTCCGGACGCTGACGGTACCGGCTCCAGCCACTCCTAGCGAACGGTAGCCTGCCGCGCGCGGTACGCTGCCACGTGCGCGCGGTTGGCGCAGTTCCCGGTATCGCAATACCGTTTCGACCGGTTGCGGCTGAGGTCCAGGACCACGGCGTCGCAGTCCTCGGCCTCGCACACGAGCATGCGGTCCATCTCCTTGCTCCGGATGACGTCCGCCAGGGCCATGGCGGCTTCGGTGCCCATGCGCTCTGCCAGCGGCGCGTCCCTGGCAGTGGCGTGCAGATGCCAGTCCCACTCATCGTGCTTCATCAGCTGGGGCAGTGCGTTGGCCTCGCGCAACAGGCGGTTGACGCCCGCCACAGCAGAGTCTTCGTCTGCAGTCCAGAGGGCGGCAAGCCGCCCGCGCAGTTCGTGGACACTCGACAGCTCCGCCGCATCGCCGGCGCGGGCTCCACTGAACCCCTCGGACTGAAGAAAGTCGTCGAGGTCCGCCACCGTGGCGAGCGATTCGCGTCCGTTGGCGGCGGTGTTGATCAGGTTGACGACGGCGCGCAGGGCTATTTCGGTGTCAGGGGCAAAGACCATCTTGACTCCTTACTGAGGTCGGGCGTAATGTCAGGACCATTACCCCACTTTACTCCTGACAGGAGGCGTCGGTGACTGCCGCCCCTAACCCCGCAGCCGCGGGCGGATTCCTTGGCTCCGGCCTTGGAATCGCATTGTTCTCTTCTGCCGTCTTCGGGCTCTCCGGCTCCTTCGCCAAGGCGCTTCTGGAAACCGGCTGGTCCCCGGGCGCTGCCGTAACGGCCCGCCTGACCGGTGCCGCGCTGATTCTCGCCGTTCCTGCCGTTCTGGCTTTGCGCGGACGGTGGTACCAGCTGCGCGACAACTGGGTCACCATCGGTCTTTTCGGCCTGATCGGCGTGGCCGCGTGCCAGCTGTTCTACTTCAACGCGGTAGCCCGCCTGTCCGTGGGTGTAGCGCTGTTGCTTGAATACCTGGCTCCCGTCCTCATCGTCCTTTGGCTATGGGGAGCCAGCAGGAAGCGGCCACGGGCGCTGACCTTCGGCGGAACAGTGCTGTCGCTCGGCGGCCTGGTCCTCGTCCTGGACCTCACCGGAACGGTCAAGATCGACATCATCGGGGTCCTGTGGGGGGTGGCCGCTGCCGTATGTCTTGCCATCTACTTCTTCATCACGGCCAAGGAGAATGATTCCCTGCCGCCCATCGTCCTGGCGTCCGCCGGGCTGCTGGTGGGGGCAGCCGTTATGTGGCTGGCGGCCGCCACGGGACTGCTTCCCATGGCCTTCAGCACCGCGGATACCAGGCTCGGCCCCTGGATCACACCCTGGTGGGTCTCCCTCGGTGGCCTGGTCATCCTGGCAACAGTCCTGGCGTACGTTTCCGGCATTGTCGCTGCCCGCGCCCTTGGCTCCAAGGTTGCATCCTTCGTCTCGCTGACCGAAGTGCTGTTCGCCGTGACCTGGGCCTGGCTGCTTCTGAGTGAGCTGCCCGGCGCCATCCAACTCCTGGGCGGCGTCCTCATTGTCGGCGGGGTGGTTCTGGTCCGGCTGGACGAGCTGCGCTCCGGCACGGCCGCTGCAACTGTCGGTGCGCCAGCCCCACTGGACCACGCGAACGACGTCGAACCTGTGCCCTGAGTGCCGGCTGCCTTGCCCTGAAGGACCTGCCCCGAAGGACAGGTGCCACAGGCCGGGGCACCGCCGTCGCCCCGCCGTTGTGCCTCCCATTCGTTGAGCACCCGCCGTTAAATGCCGCGAGGGCCCGGACACTGTGCAGTGTCCGGGCCCCCGCGTCAGAGCTTCTGCGGTTAGCGTGAAGCCTGGTCCTGCTCGTTGGCGTTCTTGGTGGCCTTCTGGCCGGCATCCTTAAGCGCCTGGATGACCTGGTTCAGCGCCGCGGTGTGCGTGCCTGACCATTCGCCGCGGAAGTGGGTGGCGTCCGGGCCTTCCCAATTGGTGCTGTCCAGTACGCGGGACAGGTTGGATCGCTGCTGCTCAATCTCGCTGGCACCGGCCTGCAGCTTGCTGCCAAGAGTCCTGAGCTGCTCTACATCTGCGCCCCAAATAGCCATCAGTTTTCTCCTCGTTAGTCTTGGATCCGATCCAGATCGGCATCCCCAGCGGCCCCCGGCTAGTCCGGAAGATCCATTGCCTAGACCCTATCCCGGCCGCAAAACACTGTCGATGGGCACCGCTGCCCATGCACCACTCACCATGGGCCACAGCTCCCGGTGGTTGAATCTCGACAAGCTCGATCACCGGTGGGCTGGGGGCCCGGGGGGTCGATCTGAGGCGTTCCAGAGCCTAGCATGGGCATATGTGCCGGAATATCCGAACCCTCCACAATTTCGAACCCCATGCCACCTCTGAGGAAGTGCATGCCGCCGCGCTGCAGTATGTGCGCAAGGTCAGCGGCAGCACCAAGCCGTCCAAGGCCAACGAGGACGCCTTCGAAGCGGCGGTGCACGAGATCGCCCACATCACCCAACACCTGCTGGATGCGCTGGTCACCCACGCTCCCGCCAAACACCGGGACGAAGAGGCCGCCAAGGCGAGGGCCCGCGCGGCGGTGCGCTTCGGCACCGCCTGAGCCGCGCGTCCCCTCAAACTGAGTAGCGCCAACAGTCGTTTTGAGCGTCCATAACGACAGTTAGCGCGACCTAGTTGGGTGGGCGCTGCCTACTTGCCGAAGCTGCGCAGCCGGAGCGAGTTTGCCACCACCAGGACGGAACTCGCCGCCATCGCGGCACCGGCAATCATCGGGTTCAAGAGGCCCAGGGCGGCCACGGGAATGCCGACGGCGTTATAGAAGAACGCCCAGAACAGGTTGGTCTTAATAGTGGCCAGCGTCCGCCGGGACAATTCGATGGCCTGTGCCACCTGTCCCAGGTCGTTTCCCATGACGGTGAGGTCCGCCGCCTCGATGGCCACATCCGTACCGGATCCCATGGCGATGCCCAGGTCAGCCTGCGCCAGCGCGGCGGCGTCATTCACGCCGTCGCCGGCCATCGCCACAATGGACCCTCCCGCCTGGAGCCGACGGACGGCGTCCACCTTCCCGGCAGGCAGGACACCTGCATAAACATCGTCAGGGGAAATGCCGACGGCGGCAGCGACCTGCGCGGCTACCGCGGCGTTGTCCCCGGTCAGCAGGATGGGGCGCAGCCCGAGCCTCTTCAGCTTTGCCACAGCTTCCGCAGATCCCGGCTTTACGGTGTCACGGAGGCTGATGATGCCGGCAGGGGTGCCGTCCACCGTCACCCAGATGGCCGTGGCCCCGGTGGCTTCCGCGGCGGCCAGCGCCTCCAGCTGCGTGCCGGAAGGGCGGACGCCGTTCTCCGTGAGCCAGCCGGTCCGGCCCGCCAGAATCACGCGTCCTTCAACGGTTCCCACCACTCCGCCGCCGGGTGCCGAACGGAAGTGTTCGACGGCGGGAAGCCGCCCGCCGTCGTCGTCCCCGGTTTGCGCTTCAACCGCCGCGGCCGCGATGGCGTGGGCGATCGGGTGCTCCGATGCCGCCTCCACGGCGCCGGCGAACCGCAGCAAGTCGGTGCCTGGGAAACCCTCAAACGCGAGAGTATTGCCCACGGCAAGCTTTCCGGTGGTGACGGTGCCGGTCTTGTCGAGCAGGATGGTGTCCACCGTGCGGGTGTCTTCGAGGACCTGCGGGCCCTTGATCAGGATGCCCAGCTGGGCGCCCCGGCCGGTTCCGGTGAGCAGTCCCACCGGAGTGGCGAGGCCCAGGGCGCACGGGCACGCGATGACCAGGACGGTGACCGCGGCGGTAAAGGCGGCCCTGAGCTCGGCAGGTTCAATCACCGGGCCGCTGAACGCGAGCCACAGCCCAAACGTGACTACAGCGATGGCCAGCACAATCGGGACAAACACCGCGCTGATCCGGTCGGCGAGGCGGGCGATGGGGGCTTTGCCGGTCTGCGCCTGCGAGACCAGCCGGGCCATCTGGGCCAGCGTGGTCTCGGCGCCCACGCGGGTTGCCCGGACCAGCAGCCGGCCGGAAGTGTTGATGGTGGCGCCGGTGACTTTGCTCCCGGGCTCCACCTCCACCGGGACGGATTCGCCGGTCAGCAGGGAGGCGTCCACAGCTGACATGCCGTCGATCACCTCTCCGTCCGTGGCGATTTTTTCGCCCGGGCGGACCACCACGACGTCTCCCACGCGGAGCTGATCGGCGGGGACTTTATGTTCGGATCCGTGATGCAGGATGGTGGCGTCCTTGGCGCCGAGGTTCAGCAACGCCTTGAGGGCATCGCCGGCCTTCTGCTTGGCGTTGGCCTCAAGGAACCGGCCCAGGAGCAGGAACGTGGTGACTACGGCGGCCACTTCGAAGTACAGGCCACCCGATTCCATCCCCTCCATGGCCGGGTGTTCCGTCATGCGGGGATCCAGGACCAGTTGCCAGAGACTGAAGACGTAGGCAGCGGCGACGCCGAGGGAGACGAGCGTGTCCATGGTGGACGCCAGGTGGCGCGCATTGATGGCCGCCGCGCGGTGGAAAGGCCAGGCCGCCCAGCTGACCACCGGAAGCGCCAAGGCCCCGGCTACCCAGCCCCAGTTGGGAAACTGCACGGCCGGAACCATCGAAATCGCGAGGACTTGGACAGTGAGCACCGCGGCCACGATCAGGCGAGGGCGCAGCTTGGCGGCGGCCGGGCCGTGGGACATGTGGTCACCTTGCGCGCCGCCTTCGGCGCCATGCTCCGCGTGCTCGGTCGTTCCTCCCTTAGACGCACGCTTCCGCATGCCGCCGGAGTCGGCGCTGTACCCGTCTTCCGTGCCGCCGTGTTGGCTCTGGTCGTGATCGGTGGCGTGGTGACTGTGGGTGGGCGTGGTGCTTACGCGGAGGTGGGCCTTGTAGCCGGTGGCGTTGACTGTGTCCACTATCTGCTGGTCCGTGATGCCGGCCGGGACCGTGACGTGGGCGGATTCCAGCGGCAGGTTGACGGAGGCTTCGACGCCGTCGAGCTTGCCCAGCTTCTTTTCCACGCGGTTCACGCAGGAGGCGCAGGTCATGCCCTCAATATCCAGTTCAACCACCCGGCTTTGGGGCTGGTGCTGGAGATGGTCTGTACTCATGTGGGATCCCCCGATCGGACAGCGTTACGCGTCGTTGGCAACAACCAGGTAGCCGGCTTCGGCTACTGCCTCGCCGATCTCGGACGGCGACAGTTCCTGGCTTGAGGTGATGGTGACGGTGGAAATGCCGCCGGCGTTGAGTTCGACGTCGACCGTTTCAACCCCGGCGAGCGATTCAAGCTCCTCGCTGACGGACGAAACGCAGTGGCCGCAGGTCATGCCGGACACGTTGACGGTGGTGGAGGTGGTGCTCATGGCTGGCTCCTTCAAAGGGGCCGGCGGTGGCCGGCCGTGAATGGGTGGCAGGTGGTTAGCGGTGGTTGGTCAGCGCAGGAGGCGGCCGATGGCCGCTGTGGCTTCCCGGACTTTGGCGTCTATGGCCTCAGTGCGAAGGGCCGGATCGGGTTCCCCGGCGGCGCCCACCACGCAGTGGCCGATGTGCTCTTCCACAAGTCCCAGGCTCACGGCGTGCAGGGCCTTGGTGGCCGCGGCGACCTGGGTCAGGATGTCGATGCAGTATTTGTCCTCATCTACCATCCGGGCGATCCCGCGGACCTGGCCCTCGATGCGCTTGAGCCTGCGCAGGTATGCCTCCTTGTTGGCGGTGTAGCCATGCGGAGGCGCCGGGTCAGCGCCGGCGTGTGTGGTCAAAGTTTCCTGCGAAGGTTCCATACAGCCAACATATACCCCACAGGGGTATACGGCAAGTACCCCCTGGGGGTATCCAATTCGGAGATGAGCGCCACGAGGTTGGGTGGGTGCGGCTCTGGGCGGGCGCAAAAAAGCTCCGGAGTGCGTTATTGGGGGATACGCACTCCGGAGCAGCATTTGGGCAGATTCACCCGGCCACTGCGGCCGGATCCTTCTGCTTGAATTAGCTTACTTGCCAGTACAGCCGTCCGCTACCACCTCGAATAACTACTTTCGCTTTATTATTTCGGTCACCCGAAAACCGCCCGAGTGGGGCGAGGCAGCCGGCTCAGGTAACGGCTCAGCTAACGGCTCCGGCATTGTCCTGATGCGCCGGCCTCCGGTAGGGAACCACCAGCACCGGCCGGCTTTGATGGTGCGTCAGCCAGAGTCCCACTGATCCGTTGAGCATCTCGGAGATCCGGTGGGTCAGGCCCCGTTCCGACGTTCCCACGATGATCATGGGGGAGTTGCTTTCCGCGGCGAGCCGGGCGAGGGCGCGGCCCGGATCCCCCGCCAGGGTCCGCAGCGTCCAGTCCACAGGCGTGGCCGGCGCCGCGGCGTCGGCCACGGCTTCCGCGATCACCCCCCTGAGTTCCGTGGTGACCGAGCGGATGTCGTCGTCGTCCTTGTCCGGGTGCAGCGACAGCCGGTGTGCGGATCTGGTGGGATCCCATTCCACCAGGTAGCTGGCCTCGTCAACATAGGCACACAGCAACGGCACGGCCAGTTTGGCCGCCAGGGAGGTGGCGGTCTTCAGCACTTCCGGGTGCTGATGGGGCAACACGCCCACGAGCAACGGAGGCGGACCACTGAATCGTTCGGGACTCATAGGACCATTCTGTGCCTGCGCGGAGCCACTTGAACAGGGCCGACGACGCGTGGACGTGTCAGGCGGCAGCGGGGGACGCCGAGACAACCACGTTCTTGCCCCACGGGTCTTCCGTGTAGCAGCTGATCAGAACCACACGGCTGGGCACCATGTCCCAGATGGGGCTGTCCTTGAGGCTGTCCTTGAGGTACGTGGTGACGCTGTCCACCCGGTAAGGGATGGTGCCGGTCGCGGTGACGACGGCGAAGGTGTCGCCGACGACGGCAGCGGAGCTGAGGTGGTTGAACGGGGCGTCCCGGCCCTCCCAGCTGTGTCCGATGATGTACGTGGTGTTGCCCGACCCGTTGCCGGGAGTCCCGAACGGTGTCAGCCAATACCCGTCCATGGTGGTGGGCGGCTCCACTGTACGGGTGGCGACGGCCGAGGTGTCCGGTTCAAGGGGATGGACTGCCGTGTCGATTGCCGCAGCGGGATAGAGGATACGCACGGGTGCGGAGGCTTCCGGCAAGGCCGGGCCGGGGGTGGTGGCGTCTGCGGCCGGGGCTGTCCCCGGAGCTTCGCCCGTCCCGGACAGCGGCCAAGGAGCGGACGACGGCGTGGCCCGGAATGGTGCCGACAGTTCCGCTGTGGGGACGGCGGCTTCCCCGTGCTTGAGCAGGGGTGCACCGAAGGTGAGGGACAGGAAACCCAGGACTCCGCACAGCAGGATTGCCAGATCTCCACGGTTCCATCCACGGACGCGCAGGACTTCCAGGACACGCAGAACGCCACGGCGGACGACGCGAGTGCTGGAGTGCTTGGACATGATGTTCCTTTGCGTTCAGACGCCTTGCGTTCAGCAGGTGGAGGGTGCGCCCGCTTTGAAATTGCGCCGAGGGCGTCCCGCCGGGTTTTGGCGGGACGCCCTCGGTAACAGACCCCGGAGGCTCTGGCGGGCGTCAGCCCGCCGTCGGCGATTCCGTCCGGGACTTGCGGCGCACTGCAACCACAGCGCCCGCACCTAGCAGGACGCCCAGACCGGCCAGCCAGGTAGTACTTTCATCTGATCCGCCGATGGCGGTTTGCGCGTTGAAGCCCTGGTTGGTGCCCTGGCTGACAGCGGCTGCTGCTGCGGCGGGCGCCTTGGCAGCAGCTGCCTTCGGTGCGGGTGTCTGCGCAGCCGGTGTGACCGCGCCGGCGGCCCCAGCCACCACTGCCGGTGGGTCCACGACGACGGGCGGAACAACAACCGGCGGAACAACAACCGGTGGGTCCACGACGACGGACGGAACAACAACCGGCGGCACAACAACCGGTGGGACCACCACAACCGGCGGAACAACAACCGGCGGCAACGTCGCGGCCTTGCAGTCATTGTCAAAGTCCGCCATCCCTTGTTCGTCCCAGTTCAATCCGCTAGGCAGCAGCTCATTGGGCGGGATGATGTCCCTTGAGTGACCGCTATGGGCACCCAGGCCGTTCACCCCGCTAAGGTCTATGCTGATGGTGTGTCCGTTGTGGCAAAGAGTGAAGTTGTCTGCCGCGCTGGCCGGGGCCGTGACGCTGAGCATTGCCAGCCCCACCACTCCCAAAGTTGCGAATGTTCGTTTCATGGTTTTCGTCTCCCCAGATTTTTCCGAAAGGACCATGGCGGCGGGGGAGAAGCGGCGGTTCTGAATGCCCCCAGCAGCATGATCAGTTTTGCTTGTGGCTTCAGGCTAGGGGCGCCGCACGGGCGCCGTCGCCAGTAGCGGGTACTCGTCTTTTTGCCCCATTGACCTGCGGCGATACCTGCCTCTACGCGGAAACGGGAGCCCACTACTGAAGTGTTGCCACCCTTGAACGTGGACAGGGCGGCGCCTAACGTTGGAGCATACGAAAGGTGCGTGACCGGCATGGAAATCTACATGTGGTGGCTGGATCTGAACCTGCAAACCAAGGAATGGCTGAGGGAAAACCTCCGTGCGACGGAACTGCCGCTGCCGGTGCTGCAGGGCATCGCCGAAGCCGGCGGGCCGCATCCGGGTACCCCGGTGGCTGTCCTCACCGAAGCCGACTGGGATTTCATCGAGACGCAGTCCGAATTCGTCGACTGACCGGACGCCTCTGGCGCCGCCGGCACGGCCACGCCGGACCAGTACACCCGGAGCAGTCCCCTCGGACCAGTCCACATAGCGGAGAAAAGCGTTGCGGCCCTCCGGCCGGGGTGGTTGCATGGGTGCATGGCAACCGCAGAGAACTTTGTCTTAGCGATCGGGACCAAAAAAGGCCTCTGGCTGGCCACCAGCCAGGACCGGAAGCAATGGTCCTTCTCCGGCCCGCATTTCCTGATGAGCGAAATCCCGAGCATCGGGATCGACACACGGGACGGCCGTACCCGGATCATGGTGGGCGTCAGGTCCGAGCACTGGGGCCCCACTGTGGCCCATTCCGATGACCTCGGCGCCACCTGGACCGAACCTGAACAGGGCGCCATCACGTTTCCCGAAGCCACCGGCGCGGCTGTGGAGCGCATCTGGCAGATCTACCCGGACGCAGAGTCGCGGCCAGGGGTGGTATGGGCAGGTGCCGAACCGATTTCGGTCTGGAAATCCACCGATGGCGGCGAGCATTTCGAACTCAACCGCGGGCTATGGGACCACCCTCACCGCAGCGACTGGGGTGCGGGCTACGGCGGCGCCGCCGCCCACTCCATCGTGGTGAATCCGGCCGGGGACAACGTCCACGTCGCCATGAGCACCGGCGGTGTGTACCGCTCGCTCGACGGCGGTGAGTCCTGGGAGCCCCGCAACAAGGGTATTTCGGCCTACTTCATGCCGGACCCCAATCCTGAGTTCGGCCAGTGCGTCCACAAGATCGCGGCGGATGCTGCCGTGGAAGGACGGCTATACGCGCAGAACCATCACGGCGTCTACCGCACGGATGACAACGGCGAAAACTGGAACTCCATCGCCGAGGGGCTTCCGGCCGACTTCGGTTTTGTGATGCTGACGCACCCGCGCCGGGAAGGAACCGCCTGGGTTGTGCCGCTCAAGGCCGACGGCGAGCGGATCCCGCCCGAAGGGAAGCTTGCCGTGCACCGAACGGACGATGCCGGGGCCACCTGGAAGCGCCTGGATACGGGCCTGCCCAAGGGGGAGTACAACAGCGTCCTCCGCGACGCCGCGGGCGTGGATTCATCCGAGCCGGCCGGCGTCTACTTCGGAACGCGCGGCGGCACCGTGTACGCCAGCGCGGATGAAGGGGAGACGTTTGCTGAGGTTGTCAGCCATCTCCCCGACGTCCTGTGTGTCCGCGCCGCCGTAGTCTCTACGGCTGGACTGCCGGTTCCGGAAACGGCAGCGGCCCGCGGTGCCTGACATCAGCGTGGTACTACCCAGCATCCTTCAGCCGCTGGCCGGCGGCCAGTCCATCCTGACTGCGCCCGCCGACGGGACGGTGACGGTGGGAAGCCTGCTGGATTCGGTGACCGGGGATTACCCGGTGCTGGCCAGGCGGCTGCGGGACGAAACCGGGGCGCTTCGCCGGTACGTGAATATTTACGTTGCCGGTGACGAGGTGCGCCGGCTCCAGGGCCTGGAAACCGAGGTGTCGCCCGGCCAGGAGGTACTGGTTATCCAGTCGGTGGCCGGAGGTTAGGGCCGAAGTATCTCTCGGGCGGTCCGGCGGGCAGTCCTGACTGACTGCGCCCGTCGTCGTCGTGCAAGACTCCGGAGTACAAGATTCAAGGGTGCAAGATTCCGCAAGTGGTGCTGCGCCAGCGGCCCAACACGCGGTCAGGCAATCCGCCAGACGCTGCATTCGTCCGTATTGATCGCTTTCCGCGAGCCGGTGTGATGGTCCATGATCCAGACAACGCCGATTCCCGGTGCTGTCTCCTGGACCCGGCCACGGCGGATGACCACGTCGTCGTAGCTGGGGCCTACGGAGAGGCGGGCCTCGATTTCATCGCCGCGGTGGAGCTGGTCCAGGGCGCGGACTCTTGTTACATGGGCTTTGGCTTCCTTCAACATGGGGGCCTCCTGGCTGGAGCTGGTGCCTGCGCTTGCCGGCACTTCCAGTGTGGCTGGGCAATGTTGCGCCCTGGTTTCCTCAACGTTAGGAGCCGGTTAGTTCTCCGCGATCGATACGTTTCCGCCGGGACCACGGGCTGCGGCGAACGCCACGCGTCAAAGCACGCCCGGACCTTCAGTTGGGCATCGTGCCAGTTCAGGCCTATCGCCGGCGGGCCTCCCGGGCAAGAATGGGCACTATGCAACTTCCCGTGATGCCTCCCGTCCCCCCCATGCTCGCCAAGGCCGTCAGCGGAATGCCCGACGGGGCCCTCAGCTATGAGCCCAAGTGGGACGGGTTCCGGTCCATCATTTTCCGCGACGGCGATGAGCTGGAGATCGGCAGCCGCAACGAAAAGCCCATGACCAGGTATTTTCCTGAGCTCGTGGAAGCCCTGAAGGAAAACCTGCCGCCCCGCTGTGTGCTGGACGGCGAGATTGTTCTGGTGGGGGAATCCGGTGACCGGCTGGATTTCGATGCCCTGCAGCAGCGCATCCATCCTGCCGCCAGCCGCGTCAAGCTCCTCGCCGAACAGACCCCCGCCAAGTTTGTGGCCTTTGACCTGCTGGCCCTGGGCGACGACGACTACACCGGCCGGCCCTTCGCCGAGCGGCGGGCAGCGCTGGAAAAGGCGCTCGCGGGCAGCAAGGCTCCCGTCCATCTCACGGCGGCGACCCAGGACAAGGCCACCGCCGAGCAATGGTTCCAGCAGTTCGAAGGTGCAGGCCTGGACGGAATTGTGGCCAAGCCGCTGGAGGGGAGCTACCAGCCGGACAAACGCGTGATGTTCAAGGTCAAGCACGAACGTACGGCCGATTGTGTGGTGGCCGGCTACCGCGTGCACAAGAGCGGACCGGACGTGATCGGCTCGCTGCTGCTGGGCCTGTACAAGGACGACGGCGGCCTGGCCAGCGTGGGCGTGATCGGCGCCTTCCCCATGAAGCGCCGGCAGGAGCTGTTCGAGGAACTCCAGACGCTGGTCACGGACTTCGACGGACACCCCTGGGCCTGGGCCAAGCAGGCGGACGGTGAACGGACCCCGCGCAACGCGGAAGGCAGCCGGTGGAGCGCGGGCAAAGATCTGACTTTTGTGCCGCTCCGGCCTGAACTGGTGGTGGAGGTCAGGTACGACCACATGGAAGGTGAGCGCTTCCGGCATACCGCCCAGTTCTCGCGCTGGCGGCCGGACCGGGATCCCGAATCCTGCACTTACGCCCAGCTGGAGGAACCGGTGAACTTTGACCTGGCGTCGGTGCTGGAGACCGGCCGGGCGTAGCAGCCCCGGCCACCCGCCGTCGTACTTTTTGCTGGCGGAGTAGCCCACTTTTCAACGGGGAAAGCCCGCCATTTGGGGGGATGGCGGGCTTTCCGGTCTCAAAATTGGGCTAGTGCGTTACTTCAGGCCGAGCTGCTTGGTGGGGACGTTGAAGGTCTCCTTGGCCGTCAGGGCGGAGATGGCCGAGATGCCGCAGATGACGGCGGTGAAGATGCTGATCTGGACCCAGCCGCCGGGCTTGATGCCGCCCATCGCTGCCACAATGGCCGGGGCGAACCCTGCCATCAGGAAGCCCAGCTGGGTGCCGATCGCCAGGCCGGAGAAGCGGACCTTGGTACTGAACATCTCGGCGTAGAAGGACGGCCAGACCGCGTTGGAGGCCGCGTAGCCGCAGGAGAAGAAGCCGATGGCCGCGAGGAACATCAGCGGGATGCTGCCGGATTCCAGGCTGAGCAGGAACACCGGAGTCAGGATGGCGCTGGCCACGGCACCGTAGATGAAGACCGGTTTGCGGCCGATCTTGTCGGCGAGCTTGCCGAACAGCGGCTGGGTGCCCAAAGCGACCAGGTTGGCGCCGACCACGAGCCACAGCGTGGTGGTGCCGTCAACACCGGCCACGGTCTTGGCGTAGCTGATGGCGAGCGTGCCGAACACGGTGGAGACGGCGGCGATGAAGGCACAGCAGACCACGCGGAGTACGTCGCGCCAGTGGTCCTTGAGGAGGTCGGCGACCGGAAGCTTGGAGATCTGGGCGGTCTTCTGGGCTTCCTCGAACGCCGGGGGCTCGTGCAGGGTGCGGCGGATAAAGAACGCAACGAGGACGACGACGGCGCTGAGCCAGAACGGGACGCGCCAGCCGATGCCGTACTTGATCTCGTCCGGAAGGGCCAGGACGGGGATGAAGACCAGTGCGGCGAGGATCTGGCCGCCCTGGGTGCCGGTGAGGGTCCAGGAGGTGAAGAAGGAGCGGCGGTTGTCCGGTGCGTGTTCCAGCGTCATGGAGGAGGCGCCGGCCTGCTCGCCCGCTGCGGAGAGGCCCTGGCAAAGCCGCGCCAGCACCAGCAGGGCCGGAGCCCACCAGCCCACGGTGTTGAAGTCGGGCAGGCAGCCGATCAGGAACGTTGAGGCGCCCATCAGCAGCAGTGTGAACATCAGGACCTTTCGCCGGCCCACCCGGTCACCGAAGTGGCCCAGGATAACGGCGCCCACCGGCCGTGCCACGTAGGCGAAGCCGAAGGTGGCGAAGGACATCACGGCCGCGTTGGCGCCGGCGTCCGGGAAGAACACCGTGGGGAAGATCAGGGCGGCGGCGGAACCGAAGATGAAGAAGTCGTAGTATTCGACGGCGCTGCCCAGGAAGCTGGCGAGGGCTGCCTTCTTTGGCGTCCCGGCCGGGGCAACGGTGCCCGGCCCCGCGGACGGAAGTGTCTGGCTCATGGAGTTCCTTAGGTGTGACGACGTTGTCGCGGATGGATCTGGGGGGTCGCAGCCGCAGCTGCCTGTGTGGAGGCCTGGTGCGGTGCGGCTGGAGTCCGTTGAAAGACCCGGACTAGTAGCCACATGGTGGGAGCTACTTGTGCGATACAGCAATGATGGCTGTGAGCGTAGTCACTTGTCAAGAAAATAATCACCATCTAGAAATAGTTCCCACGATGTGGCAACATCGACGTATGAGTGTGAATCAAACCACAGTGTCCGACGACCTCGCCGCTGAGCCTAGGGCGCCCAAAGCTGACCGTACGGACATGGTGGGCAAGGCCCTGGGCCTGCTGGTCCTCCTGGGCGACGAGCCGCGCGGCGCCAGCGCCGCGGAGATCTCGCGGCGCGCCGACCTCCCCTTCAGCACCACCTACCGCCTGCTGGGATCCCTGACGCGGGACGGGTTTGTGGACTATGAGCCTGACGGCCGCCGCTACCACCTGGGCCTTCGAATCTTCCAGCTCGGCCAGCGCGTCTCCAACCATCACGGATTTGCCGGCACGGCGCTGCCGGTCCTGCGCCGCGTGACCGAGCGGACGGGGGAGGCTACCATCCTCAGTGTTCGCGACGGCCACCACCACCTCACGGTCAACAAGGTGGACGGCCCGCAGACCTTCCGCGTCACCAGCGATCCCGGGCATCTGGGCGCCCTGCACGCGACGGCCGTGGGCAAGGCGCTGGTGGCTTTTGCCGAGGATTCGGAGCGTGCGGCGCTGCTTGAAGAGCTCGAGCTGGAACCCCTCACTGAACACACCATCACAGACCGTGCCGCGTTCCGTGTGGAGATCGAGAAGGTGCACCGGCAGGGATATGCCGTGATGGACGAGGAGAACGAGAACGGCATGCGCGCCGTGGCTGTGCCGCTGATTAATTCACAGGGCCACGCGTTCGCCTCCCTGGCCACCGCCGTTCCCGTGTTCCGCCTCAGCATGGAAGCCCTGCTGGCCCATGTGCCCCTGCTGCAGGAAGCCGCGGCAGAGCTGGCTGCGCGCTTGCCGCAACGCTAAAAAAGCCCTGAAAGTTCGTATGTAGAACAAGCGTGCGATAAGTGAACAAGTGTTGTACTGTAATCCCAATCACCCGGCCCGCCGCGGACGCCCCAAGCGCCGCCGCCCGCCGGGTGCCGTATCAAAGGAGCTGCCCGGATGAGCAATCGAACTGAGTCCTACCTCGTGGGACTGGTCGGCGACGGCGTCATGCCGTCCCTCACTCCCCCCATGCACGAACGCGAAGGCGATGTGCAGGGCCTGCGCTACCTCTACCGCCCCATTGACCTGCTGGAGCTCGGACTCTCCGGCGAAGCCGTGGGGGACCTGCTCAAGAGTGCCCGCAGCCTGGGCTTCAACGGCCTGAACATCACCCATCCGTGCAAGCAGCTTGTCCTGGCGCACCTGGACGAGGTCTCGCCGGATGCCCTCAGGCTCGGCGCCGTCAACACCGTGGTCATCGAGAACGGCCGGTTCATCGGCCACAACACCGACTTTTCTGGCTTCGCCGCCGCCCTCGCCTCCGGACTCCCGGGCGCGCGGCTAAACCGCGTAGTCCAGCTGGGCGCAGGAGGGGCCGGCTCCGCCGTCGCCTAC
This sequence comes from Pseudarthrobacter arbutini, assembly GCF_054510915.1. Lineage (NCBI taxonomy): Bacteria > Bacillati > Actinomycetota > Actinomycetes > Micrococcales > Micrococcaceae > Pseudarthrobacter > Pseudarthrobacter arbutini. The sequence goes on from NZ_JBTNDQ010000003.1 coordinate 220,813, forward strand.
GCCCTGCTCACCGCCGGCGTGAAGGCGCTGGACCTGGTGGACGTGGACCCCGCCCGTTGCGCGGCACGCGCCGCAGAGCTGGCCGGCTTCTTCCCGGGCAGCACCGTTACAGCGCGTACGACGGCGGAGCTGCCGCAGCTGATGCCCCTGGCCGACGGTCTGGTGCACTGCACGCCCGTCGGCATGGCCGCCCACCCGGGCGTCCCGCTGGACCTGGACCTGCTGGAATCCCGGCACTGGGTGGCGGACATCGTCTACCGGCCCATCGAAACGGAACTGGTCCTGGGTGCCCGCGCCAAGGGCTGCGAGGTCCTGGATGGCGGCCGCATGGCCGTGGGCCAGGCGGCTGACTCGTTCCGGATTTTCACGGGACTGGAAGCCAACGCGGACCGCATGCGCAGCCATTTCCTGGCGCTCGTGGCCAAGGAAGGGGTGGCGGCCTGATGCGCACCGGAATCGCCACGGTATGCCTCTCCGGCACCCTGAAGGAAAAGATGCAGGCCTGCGCCATCGCGGGCTTTGACGGCATTGAAATCTTCGAGCCGGATCTGGTCACGTCGCCGCTTACGCCCGAGGACGTCCGCAAGATGGCGGCCGACCTTGGCCTCACGCTGGATCTTTACCAGCCGTTCCGCGACTTCGACAGCGTGTCCGGCGACCTCCTGGCCGCCAACCTGCGGCGCGCCGAAGCCAAGTTCAAACTTATGGCGCGGCTGGGCATGGACACCATCCTGGTCTGCTCCAACGTGGCCACCGCCAGCATCGACAGCGACGACCTCCGGGTGGAACAGCTCGGCCAACTGGCCGCGCTGGCGGGGGACCACGGCGTCAGGGTTGCCTACGAGGCCCTGGCCTGGGGCAAGTACGTCAGCGACTACGAGCACGCCCACAAGCTGGTGGAAGCCGTGGACCACCCCAACCTGGGCACCTGCCTGGATTCCTTCCACATCCTGTCCCGCAACTGGGACACCGCCCCCCTCGAGGCCTTCAACCCGGACAAGATCTTCTTCGTCCAGGTGGCGGACGCCCCCAAGCTCTCCATGGATGTCCTCTCCTGGAGCCGGCACTACCGGGTCTTCCCGGGCGAGGGCCAGTTTGAGCTCGCCAAGTTCATGGGCCACGTGGTCCGGGCCGGGTACAGCGGCCCGGTGTCGCTGGAGATCTTCAACGACGTCTTCCGCCAGTCGGACGTGGAACGCACCGCCGTCGACGCCATGCGCTCGCTCATCTGGCTGGAGGAACAGAGCGCCAAATGGCTGGACGCTGCTTCCGACGCCGGGACGGGCACTGGTGCTGCTGGCACCCAGGCCCCCGGCCGCCGTCGTTATCCCATGGAACTGGCCACGCTCCCGCAGGTGGCCGAACCGGCGGGCTACAACTTCGCCGAGGTCAGGGCCGCGGACACCCAGGGGCTGGAAACGGTCCTGGGCCAGCTGGGCTTCGAGTTCAACGGCCGGCACCGCACCAAGGACGTGCAGCTCTGGAGCATGGGTCACGCCCGGGTGATCATCAACGAGGCCGCACCGGCAGACGGGGACGGCGCAGCGGGGGATGCGTCGCCCGCCATCGCCGCACTGGGGTTCGACGTCGCCTCCCCGGTGATTGCCGCCGCCCGCGCCCAGCAGCTGAAGGCCCCCGCGGTCCCGCGCAAGAGCCAGGCCAACGAGGAGGTGTTCCAGGGCTTCGCTGCCCCGGACTCCACCGAGATCTTCCTGTGCCAGGGCACTTCCGACGGCACCGCAGCGTGGACCAGTGAATTCGGAGAGGGGCTGGAAAATCCCACCGCTGGCCCCACCGCTGTGATCGACCACGTCAACCTGGCGCAGCCGTGGCAGCATTTCGACGAGGCCGTCCTCTTCTACACGAGCGCCCTGGCGTTGGAGCCCCAGCCGTTCGCTGAGGTGCCCAGCCCCACCGGCCTGGTCCGTTCGCAGGTCATGGCCACCGGGGACCGCGCCGTGCGGCTGGTGCTGAACCTGGCGCCGCTGAACCAGCAGCGCAAGACCTACCAGGAGCACATCGCCTTCGCGGTGGATGACCTGGTGGCCACCGCCAGGGACTGCAGGGCCCGCGGCCTGGAGTTCCTGCAGATCCCGGCGAACTACTACGAGGACCTGGACGCACGCTTCGGGCTGGCACCGGACTTCCTGGCCACACTGCAGGAGCTGAACCTGCTGTACGACCGGGACGCCGACGGCGAATTCCTCCACTTCTACACGGCCACCGTGGGCAGCGTGTTCTTCGAAATGGTGGAACGCCGCGGCGCCTACGACGGCTACGGCGCTCCCAATGCCCCCGTGCGGCACGCAGTCCAGTACGACCACCTGCAGCACAGGTAGACCAGCAACAACCACCTAGCAGCAACAACCAGAGAAAAGGAGGCCGCAGTGGAGACACAGCAGGATCTCAGTGCAGAGATCGACGCCCTGGGCGATGCCTACGCGCGGGCGCTCAAGGACGGCGCCCCGGCCGAAACGCAGCCCCGGCTGGACTACGCGCCCTACCGCAGCAGCATCCTGCGGCACCCCACCAAAAGCCTGCACCACGCGGACCCGGAAACCATCGAGCTCTACTCGCCGGCGTTCGGCCACCAGGACGTGCACGCGCTGGAAGCGGACCTGACCATCCAGCACAACGGCGAACCCCAGGGCGAGCGGATCATCGTGGCCGGTAAGGTCCTGGACGGCGACGGCCGCCCGGTGGCCGGGCAGCTCGTGGAGATCTGGCAGGCCAACGCGTCCGGCCGCTACATCCACAAGCGTGACCAGCACCCGGCGCCGCTGGACCCCAACTTCACCGGCGTGGGCCGCTGCATCACCGGCCCCGACGGCTCGTACCGGTTCACCACCATCAAGCCCGGCGCCTACCCGTGGAAGAACCACGTCAACGCCTGGCGGCCGGCCCACATCCACTTCTCCATGTTCGGCACGGAGTTCACCCAGCGGATCGTCACGCAGATGTACTTCCCCGGCGACCAGCTCTTCCCGCTGGACCCCATCTACCAGTCCATCGTGGACCAGGACGCCCGCGACCGGCTCGTGGCCAACTACGACCACAACCTGACCGAGCCCGAATGGGCCCTTGGCTACAACTGGGACATCGTGCTGACCGGCTCCAAGCGGACCTGGACCGAAAACGAGGCGCTCGGCGCAGCAGGAGACGAGGAATAACGTGAGCACAACCACCAAGCTTGTTCCCACCCCCGGCCAGACCGTCGGCCCGTTCTACGGCTACGCCCTGCCGTTCGGGAAGGACAACGAACTCCTGGCACCCGGCTCGCCCGGCTCCATCCGTCTCCAGGGCACAGTGTATGACGGCGCGGGGGAGACCATCCCGGACGCCATCCTGGAGATCTGGCAGCCCGACGCCGACGGCAGGATCGTGCAGCAGACCGGTTCCCTGGTCCGCGACGGCTACACCTTCACCGGCTGGGGCCGCGCTTCCGTGGGCCACTCCGGCGTGTACACCTTCACCACCGTGAACCCCGGCCCCACCGAATCCGGTGCCGCACCCTTCATCTCCGTGGCCGTGTTTGCCCGCGGCCTGATGAACCGCCTGTTCACCCGCGTATACCTGCCGGAGAACGGGGAAGCCCTCGCCAAGGACCCGCTGCTGAGCTCCCTGGACCCGGAGCGCCGCAAGACGCTCATTGCCCGCCGCGATCCCGACGGCGGACTCACCTGGGACATCCGCCTGCAGGGCGAGGGCGAAACAGTCTTCCTGGACTTCCAGTGACGGACGCCGCCGGCATGGACGGTACCGGCCACTCCGGAAGCGCGGCCGACGGTGACGTCGGCCTGCTGAGTCCTGTCTCGGCGTCGCCCCTGGTGACGGCGCTGACCGGTGACCGCGCCGTGCTGGCGGCGATCCTCGCTGTCGAGGCGGGCTGGGCCGCCGTGCTGGAGAAGGCGGGCCTGGCGCCTGCCGGTTCCGCCGCCGTCGTGGCCTCCGCCGCCGAGGCGGGACGCTTCGACGCAGCAGACATCGCGCTCCGGGCCCAGGGCGGCGGCAACCCCGTCATCCCGCTGCTGGCAGACCTGCGCAAGCATGTCACCGCGCTCGATGCCGGCCGTGTGGGTGCCTTGAAGGCGGTCCACACCACGCTGACCAGCCAGGACGTGCTGGACACGGCCCTGATGCTGCTCGCGCGCAACACAGTTGAGGCGGTGCTGGCGGACCTGAAATGCACGACGGCGGCGCTCGCCATCTTGTCGGACCAGCATGCGGACACGCTGGGCGTGGGCAGGAGCCTGACCCAGCATTCTCTACCCTTTACGTTTGGGCTGCGGGCAGCGCAGTGGTTCCAGGGGCTCGCCGCCGCCGGCCGTCAGCTGGGCACCGTGCAGTTCCCGGTGCAGTTCGGCGGGGCGGCCGGTACGTTGGCCGCCGGAACCGTGCTGACCGCAGGCTCCTCCATCAACCCCTTTGGCCTGGCCGACTCGCTGGCCCGGCAACTGGGCCTGGCCGGAGCCCCGGCACCATGGCACACGAACCGGTTGGCCGTCACGGCGCTCGGCAATTCGCTGGCCTCGGTGCTGGACGCAGCCGGCAAAATCGCCACGGACGTCCTGTTCCTGAGCCGGCCCGAGGTGGCCGAACTCGCCGAACCGCGCGCCGCCGGCCGCGGCGTCTCCTCGGCCATGCCGCAGAAGCAGAACCCGGTGTTGTCGGTCCTCATCCGCGGCGCCGCCCTCCAGGCGCCCCAGCTGGTGGCCCAGCTGCACCTGGCCGCAGCCAATTTCAACGACGAACGCCCCGACGCCGCCTGGCACACGGAATGGCCGGCCCTGCGCCAGCTTCTCCGCCTGGCACTCGGCGCTGCCGGACACCTCCGGGAACTTGTCGAGGGCCTGCACGTTTACCCCGGCGCCATGCGCCGCAATCTGGACCTTGCCGGTCCGCTGCTCCTGGCCGAAGGCGTGGGCGCCGCAGTGGCCCCGCTGCTGACCGAACAGGATGGCCGCAGCGGCAAAGAGCAGCTGCGGTCCGTGGTGGACCGGACGCTCCAGACGCCCACCGCCGAACAAGGCGCCACCTACCGGCGGCTGCTCCGCGAGGCCGTTCCGGCGGGCGTGCTCACCGATCTGCGGCTCGCCGAACTCCTGGAACCGGCCAGCTACCTGGGCCAGGCAGCCGAAATCTCGCGCCGCATCCTGGCCGCCTACTCCGACTTTTCAACACCTACCCAGAACGGAGCCAACCGTGGCTAAACCGACCCTGAAGGCAGTGCTGCTTTCACCCGAACGGGCTTTCGGCGATCGTCCCCTGCTGGTGGTTGGACCCTCCCTGGGTACGTCCTCCGTCCTGTGGTCCGACACGGCCACCCTGCTCGGCAACGATTACGATGTGGTGGCCTGGGACCTGCCCGGCCACGGCGTCTCACCCGCCGCCACGGAGACGTTCGACGTCGCCGCCCTGGCGGATTCAGTGGTGGAGCTGGTGGACTCGATCGCGCCGGGCGAAGCCTTCCACTACGCCGGGGTTTCGCTCGGCGGCGCCACCGGCCTCCAGCTGGGCATCAAGCACGGCGATCGCCTCAAGAGCCTGTCCATCCAGTGCACCGGCGCCAAGATCGGCACCCCCGAAGCCTGGTTGGAACGCGCCGAAACCGTGCGCACCCAGGGCACTCCCGTGATGATCCAGGGTTCCGCACAGCGCTGGTTCGCGCCGGGCTTTATGGACCGTGAGCCCGAGCGGAGCAGCCGGCTCCTGCACGCCCTTCGCGACACCGACCGCTTCAGCTACGCCTTCTGCTGCGAAGCCCTGGCAGGCTTCGACGTCCGTGCCGAACTCGGCAGCATCAGCGTCCCCACCCAGGCGGTGGCCGGCGCGGCGGACACTGTTGCGCCGCCGTCGATGGCCCAGGAAACCGTTGACGGGATTACCGCCGGCGGCGGCACGGCGAATGCTGTGACGCTCGAGGGAGTGGCGCACCTGGCCCCCGCCGAGGCCCCCGCCCACGTCGCCGAACTGCTGCGGACCCTCATCACCTGGAGCGAATCGCGCAGGGCAGCCAAGTGAGCGGCGCTGCCCTGAACGGGGCTGAACGGAACGGCGTCGTCCAGCCCGATGCCACCAGCCAGGAGATTTACGACGGCGGCATGGCGGTCCGGCGCGAGGTGCTGGGCGCCGCGCATGTGGACCGGGCCAACGCCACCAAGGACGGGTTCACCGAGGATTTCCAGGACATGATCACGCGGATCGCGTGGGGTGGCATCTGGACCCGGCCGGGTATCTCACGGCAGATGCGCTCGGCGGTGACCATCACCGCGATGGTGGCGCACGGGCACTGGGAGGAGCTGGCCATGCACATCCGCGCGGCCCTCACCAACGGCCTGAGCAGGGATGAGATCAAGGAAATCCTGCTCCAGACCGCCATCTACTGCGGGGTTCCGTCCGCCAACACGGCTTTCAAGACCGCCCAGCAGGTTTTTAAGGAAATGGACAACAACTCATGAATCAGGCTTTTGTGTACGACGCCGTTCGCACGCCTTTTGGCAAGTTCGGCTCAGGCCTTGCCGGTGTCCGCCCGGATGACCTTGCCGCGCACGTGATCAAGGAATCCGTGAAGCGTGCCCCTGGTCTGGACCCCGAGCGGATCGATGAGGTGGTGTTCGGCAACGCCAACGGCGCCGGCGAGGAGAACCGGAACATCGCCCGGATGGGCACCCTACTCGCCGGCCTGCCGGTCTCGATCCCCGGCACCACTGTGAACCGGCTCTGCGGCTCTTCGCTCGATGCTGCCATCATCGCCTCGCGCCAGATCAACGCCGGCGACGCCGACCTCATGCTGGTGGGCGGGGCCGAGTCGATGTCCCGCGCCCCCTGGGTCCTGCCCAAGACGGAGAAGCCCTACCCGGCCGGGGACATGACCCTGGCCTCCACCACGCTGGGCTGGCGCCTGGTGAACACGGCCATGCCGAAGGAGTGGACCATTTCCCTGGGTGAGGCCACCGAGCGGCTCCGCGAGAAGTACGGCGTGACCCGCGAGCAGCAGGACGAGTTCGCCGCGAACTCGCACAATCTCTCCGCCGCTGCCTGGGACGAGGGCTTCTACGACAACCTGGTGGCCCCGGTGCCGGGCACCGACCTGGTCCGCGACGAAGGCATCCGCGCCGGTTCCTCGGCCGAGAAACTCGCCGGGCTGAAGACCGTGTTCCGGGCCGAGAACGGCACCGTCACCGCCGGGAACGCGTCCCCGCTGTCCGACGGCGCCTCCGCGGCCTGGATCGGCTCCGAAGCTGCCGCCGGGCTGCTCGGGCTGGACCCGCTGGCCCGCATCGCCGGCCGCGGCGCGCACGGCAACGACCCGCAGTTCTTCGGCTACGCCCCGGTGGAAGCGGCGAACAAGGCCATCGCGAAGGCGGGCATCGGCTGGGACCAGGTGGGCGCCGTCGAACTTAACGAAGCGTTTGCCGCGCAGTCCCTGGCGTGCATCAACGCCTGGGGCATCGATCCTTCGATCGTGAACCGCCACGGCGGCGCGCTCGCCATGGGACACCCCCTGGGCGCGTCCGGCACCCGGATCCTGGGCACCCTTGCCCGGTCCCTGCAGGCCTCCGGTGAGCGCTGGGGCGTCGCCGCGATCTGCATCGGCGTCGGCCAGGGCCTCGCCGTTGTGCTCGAAAACGTAACTGCAGGAAAGGCATAAGCGATGCTGACATTTGTTGATTCCGTAAACGAGGCCGTGTCCGGCATCAGGGACGGCTCCACCGTGATGATCGGCGGGTTCGGCAACGCCGGCCAGCCGTTCGAACTCATCGACGCGCTGATGGACTGCGGCGCCAGGGACCTGACCGTGGTGAACAACAACGCCGGACAGGGCGACCAGGGCCTCGCGCTGCTGATCAAGGAAGGCCGGGTGAAGAAGATGATCTGCTCCTTCCCGCGGCAGTCCGATTCCTGGCACTTCGACGCCAAATACCACGCCGGCGAGATCGAGCTGGAGCTCGTGCCGCAGGGCAACCTGGCCGAGCGGATCCGCGCCGCCGGTGCCGGCATCGGCGGGTTCTTCACGCCCACCGGCTACGGCACCATGCTGGCCGAGGGCAAGGAAACCCGCATCATCGACGGCCGCGGCCAGGTGTTTGAAACCCCCATCCACGCCGACGTGGCGCTGATCAAGGCCCTGAAGGCCGACGGCGTGGGGAACCTTGTGTACCGCAAGACCGCGCGGAACTTCGGCCCCATCATGGCTGCTGCCGCGAAGCACACGGTGGTCCAGGTGTCCGAGATCGTGCCCACCGGCGGGCTTGACCCCGAAAACGTCGTGACCCCCGGCATCTACGTCAACAGCATCGTGAAGGTGGCCTGAACATGAGCGCACAGACCAACAGCCAGGCCAGTATTCAGACGTCCGACATGCCCCTGGGCCGCGACCAGCTCGCCGAACTCGTGGCCCGCGACATCGCGCCCGGCTCGTTCGTGAACCTCGGCATCGGCCAGCCCACATTGGTCTCCAACTACCTCAAGCCGGAGCAGAACATCACGCTCCACACGGAGAACGGCATGCTGGGCATGGGTCCGGCGGCTGAAGGGGACGACATCGACGGCGACCTCATCAACGCCGGCAAGATCCCGGTCACGGAGCTGCCGGGGGCGTCCTACTTCCACCACGCGGACTCGTTCGCGATCATGCGCGGCGGCCACCTCGACATCTGCGTGCTCGGCGCGTTCCAGGTCTCGGCAACCGGTGACCTCGCCAACTGGCACACCGGCGCCCCTGACGCCATCCCCGCTGTGGGCGGCGCGATGGACCTCGCCACCGGCGCCAAGGACGTGTTTGTGATGATGACGCTCCTGACCCGCGAGGGCGCGTCGAAGATCGTGGAGGCGTGCACGTATCCGCTCACCGGCGTCGGCTGCGTGACGCGCGTGTACACGGACAAGGCCGTCTTCCTCACCGGGCCCGACGGCGTCACTGTCCGTGAGACGTTCGGCTGCACCTTCGAGGAACTCCAGGACCTGGTGCCCGTCCCGCTCAAGTCAGCCGCCGCCGTCGTGGGTTGAGCCTGTCAGTAACCTAACCCCCGGCGCGAACGGACACTTAAGTCCCCGAGGACCGGCGTTTCCAGGGCCGCAACTGTCCTTTCGCGCCGAATAGGATTGGTAACCATGACCAACGCACCTGCAGACTCACGGGCCGCCCCGCAGGCGAGTGACCACTACGTGCAGTCGCTGGCGCGCGGGCTGGCCGTGATCCGCGCCTTCGATACCGACCACCCGGTCATGACCCTCACCGAGGTGGCGGCCCGGACGGACCTGACAAGAGCCACAGCCCGGCGCTTCCTGCACACCCTCGTGGAGCTGGACTATGTACGGACCGACGGCAAGACGTTTGCGCTGACGGCCAAGGTCCTGCAGCTCGGCTACGCCTACCTCAGCGGTCTGTCCCTGCCGCAGCTGGCCCAGCCCCACCTGGAGGAACTGTCCCTCAAGCTGGGCGAGTCCACGTCGGCGGCGGTGCTGGACGGTACGGACATCGCCTACATCGCAAGGGTGACCACGCGCCGCATCATGAACGTCGGCATCACTGTGGGCACGCGCTTCCCGGCCTACGCCACGTCCATGGGCAGGGTGCTGCTCGCGGCCCTGCCGCCCGCCGGGCTCAAGGATTACCTGGCGGCGGCGGACATCAAACCGCTGACGCCGCGCGGGCTGGGCACTGTTCCCGAGCTGCTGGCGGTGCTGGACACCGTCCGCGCCCAGGGCTGGTGCCTGCTGGACCAGGAGCTTGAGATCGGGCTGATGTCCGTTGCCGCTCCCGTGTACGACGGGCCAACCAAAGTGGTGGCCGCGGTGAACGTGTCCCTCCAGGCCCAATCGGTGGCGGCCCAGCCGGACCCGGAAGCGTATCTGGCCGCCGTGGCCCGCGAAATCGTGGCTACCGCGAAGCTCGTCTCGGCGGACCTGACCGCACGGCGCTAAACGCCCGGTGCTGGCCGCGGCAGGCAGCCGCGCGAACAGGCAGCAAATGCCCCCAAAACGCGAATCTGAGGGAATTAGCTGCCAGTTCGCGCAAGGGGTCATAGACTCGAGCCAACTACGTCCGTAAGGGAGTTGGCGGTTTGAAACTGGGCATACCGCGGGAACGTCATGAGGGTGAGCGGCGTGTGGCCGCCACGCCGGAAACGGTCAAGCAGCTGGCGGGGCTTGGCCTGGACGTCCTGATCGAGGCAGGTGCAGGGGCCGCCGCCGGCCACTCAGACCACGATTACGCCGACGCCGGCGCCCGCATCGTCCAGGACCTGGATCCCGGCGAACTGAACGTCCTGGTCCACGTCCGCCCGCTGGAACCCCCGACGGCGGCAGCCCTGAAGAGGGGCGCCGTCACCGTTGGCCTGGCCTCGCCGTCGTCCGAACTCGCCACCGTGCAGGCGCTCGTGGAGGCCGGCGTCACCGCCTTCGCCCTGGAACTGGTGCCGCGCATCTCGCGCGCCCAGTCCATGGATGCGCTCAGCTCCCAGGCCCTGGTGGCCGGCTACCGCTGCGTGCTCGAAGCCGCCATCCGGCTGCCGCGCTTTTTCCCGCTGTACATGACCGCCGCCGGCACCGTCCCGCCTGCCCGCGTGCTGGTGCTCGGCGCCGGGGTTGCCGGCCTGCAGGCCATCGGCACGGCGAAACGGCTCGGCGCCCGCGTCTCTGCCAACGACATCCGGCCCGCCTCCGCTGACGAGGTCGCGTCGATGGGCGGCACGTTCATCAAACTGGATCTGGAAACGGCGGAGGCTTCCGGCGGCTACGCCCGTGAACTCAGCGCCGACCGCGGCGCGCTCCAGCGTGAACTCCTCGCCCCGCACGTCGCCGTGGCGGATGTGCTGATTACGACGGCGGCCGTCCCGGGCAGGCGCGCACCGCTCCTCGTGAGCCGCCAAATGGTGCAGGGCATGCGCCCCGGCTCCGTCGTCGTCGACCTCGCTGCGGAGTCCGGCGGTAACGTCGAGGGCGCTGTTCCCGGCGAGGACATCCTGGTTCCGACCGCCGACGGGCAGGGCCACGTCACGCTGGTGGGGCTGAAGGACGCACCGTCCGCGATGGCGCAGGACGCGTCCCGCCTGTATGCCAAGAACGTGGCCAACCTGCTCGCCCTGATGGTCCGGGACGGCACCGTTGCCCCCGATTTCGACGACGACGTGATCGCCTGCGCGTGCCTCACGCACGACGGCGCGGTGCGGCACCTGCCCACGGCCGAGGCCCTGGCGGCACTTGTCCCCGCCCTGCCCAACCATCCGCCCCGGGTCCAGGACGATCAGGTCCGGAACGACGGGATCCGGATCGAGGGGCTCCAGCACGACAGGGTCCAGAACGAGGGGGGAATCTGATGGACGGCATGAGCCTGCTGACGGTCACCGTGCTGGCGGTGTTTGTGGGCTTCGAAGTGGTTTCCAAGGTCTCCAGCACCCTGCACACGCCGCTGATGTCCGGCGCCAACGCCATCCACGGCATCATCCTGGTGGGCGCCATCATCGTGGCCGGCCAGGCCGCGGACCCGGGGATCCTGGCCGTGGCGCTGCTCGCCGTGGTGCTGGCCACCGCCAACCTGGTGGGCGGCTTTGTGGTGACGGACCGGATGCTGCATATGTTCCGTGCCCGGAAAGACGTGGTCCGCCAGGGAGCCTCGGCTAAGGACGCCACCGGCAGGGAGGACGCAAAGTGACCCTCCTCGACCCGGTCTGGACCTCGCTCCTTTACCTCGCCGCCGCGGTGTTCTTCATTCTTGCCCTTCGCGGCCTCAGCTCGCCCCGGACTGCCCGCCGCGGCAACCTGATCGGTGCCTTCGGTGCGCTCCTCGCCGTCGTCACGGTCTTCCTATCCGCCCGGCTGGACAACATCCCCTGGATCATCGGTGCCATCGCGGTGGGGTCCGCCGTGGCCGCACCGGTGGCCCGGCGCGTGCAGATGACCCAGATGCCGCAGCTCGTGGCACTGTTCAACGGCGTGGGCGGCGGCGCCGCAGCCCTGGTGGCGCTGCTGGAACTCAGCCACACCGCCGACCCCTGGGTCCGCGTCGCCATCGTGTTCACCCTCCTGGTGGGGGCCGTGTCCTTCGCGGGCTCCGGGGTCACCTTCGCCAAACTCCAGGAGCTTATGACCACCCGGCCCATCGTTTTTCCGGGCCTTCCCGTGGTGATGGCCGCGGTGCTGCTGGCCGCGGTGGGCACCGCCATCGCCGTCGTCCTGACCGGTTCCCTGGCGCTCGCGGTGCTGCTGATGGTGCTGGGTTTAGCCGCCGGCGTCCTGCTGGTGCTGCCGGTGGGCGGCGCGGACGTGCCCATCGTCATCTCGCTCCTGAACGCGTTCACAGGCCTGGCCGTGGCGGCGTCGGGCGTGGTGCTGGGCAACGTGCTGCTGGTGGTGGCCGGCACGCTGGTGGGCGCCTCCGGTACCATCCTCACACGGGCCATGGCCGCCGCGATGGGCCGCAGCGTGGCCGGCATCCTGTTCGGCGCCTTCAAGGGAGGTTCGACGGCGGGATCCACCGCCGTGAGCGAACGTCCCGTCAGGTCCTCCAGCGCGGAGGACGTGGCCGTGCTCCTGGGCTATGCGCAGCGGGTGATCATCGTGCCCGGCTACGGCCTGGCTGTGGCGCAGGGCCAGCACACCGCGGCCGAGCTGGCCCTGGCCCTCGAAGCCCGCGGCATCGAGGTGGACTTCGCCATCCATCCCGTGGCGGGCCGCATGCCCGGGCACATGAACGTGCTCCTGGCCGAAGCCAATGTGCCGTACGAATCGCTTAAGGAGATGGGCGAGATCAACTCCGAGTTCCGGATGGCCGACGTCGCTTTGGTGGTGGGCGCCAACGACGTCGTGAACCCGGCCGCGAAGACGTCCTCCGGCTCGCCGATCTACGGCATGCCCATCCTGGAAGTGGCCGACGCCCGCCAGGTGATCTTCCTGAAGCGCTCCATGCGGCCAGGATTCGCAGGCATCGAGAACGAGCTCCTGTACGAGCCGCAGACCTCGCTGCTCTTTGGCGACGCCAAGGATTCCCTGGCCAAGGTGCTGGGCGCGGTGAAGGCGCTCTAGCGAAGTACGCTGTCCCCAAGGCCCAATTCCCATGTCAGCGAAGGAAACCATGACAGCCAACAGCCCCACTGCCCTCAAGCGCCCGGCCATCATCATCAATCCTGCCAAGCCGGTGGACATCGACGTGCGTGCCCTGGCGGCCAAGCACTGCTCGGAGAACGGCTGGGGAGATCCCATCTGGCTGGAGACCACCAAGGAGGACCCCGGCGTCGGCCAGGCGAAGGAGGCACTCAAGCAAGGGGCCGACGTTGTTATTGCCGCCGGCGGCGACGGCACCGTGCGGTGTGTGGCCGAGGTCCTTTCCGGCGGGGACGTGCCCATGGGGTTGCTTCCGTTCGGCACGGGAAACCTCCTGGCCCGGAATCTGGGCATGGACGTCACGGACTTTGACGGCGCCATGGCCGGGGCCCTGGCGGGCACGGAGCGGAAGATCGACGTGGTCCGGGCCGCCCGCAATGATCCGGACAAGGAGCAGGTCTTCCTGGTCATGGCCGGAGTGGGCTACGACGCCACCATCATGGCCGACACCAACGAGGACCTCAAGGACAAGGTGGGCTGGCTGGCCTACGTGGACGCCGGCATCCGGAACCTGCCCGGCAAACCGGTGAAGGCAACCATCGTCCTCGACGGCAAAACAGTAGTGCACCGCGGGGTCCGCAGCGTGATGGTGGGCAACTGCGGCAAGGTCCAGGGCGGACTGGAGATCTTCCCGGACGCCAAGATGGATGACGGCCTGCTGGACGTGGCCGTGCTGGCACCGAGGGGGAAATTCGGGTGGTTCTCCGTGGTAGCCGGCATGATCGGCAAGGGGAAGGGCAAGGACACATCCGTGGAGTACTACCAGGGCAAGTCCGTGGAGATCACCCTCGAACACAACGACGACTACCAGCTCGACGGCGACCACGAGGGCGACGGCAAGCACGTCCTGATGACCATTGAGCCCGGCGCGCTGACCATCCGGATGTAACCCAACTGACTCGCATTTAACGTCGTCAAACGCGGGAATGACGACGTTAAATGCCAGTCACTTGGGACGCAGGGCGGTGGTGGGACAGGATTTCGGCGAGCTCGGCCAGCCGGTGCGCGCGGGCTGACTCGGCGGGTGTGAACGGTTCGCCGGGACGGGCGAAGGTGATGGGGCCGTCCCAGGCGGTGGGGATCTTCAGTCGGGTGCCGGCGTCGTCCGCTTCCAGGGTGGCTTCTGCGGGGGTGAGAATGCGGGCGCCAAGCAGTTCGGCTACTGCCAACGGCAGTTCGTCCGGGGCGTCGGCGATCCGCGCCGCCAGGCTCAGCGCCTTCGTCTGGCCGTCCGCCATGGCCAGCGCGGTGGTGGGCCAGACCCGCGAACTTGAGCCGCCGCCGTCGTGCAGTGCCTCCAGCAGGTGCCGTTCACTGAGGTTCCCCGGCGCCGAGAGCACAAACTCGTCCAGCACACCGCCGGCAACGGGGTGGACGTGGATGCTGAGGATGTTGGTGTCCAGTCGGGCCAGCGCCCGGGTGATTTTCTGCAGCGAACCCGGGTGGTCCTGGAGCACCGTGCGCGCCCGCCACAACGCCGGTGCGCTGCCCAGCTTCCTGTGGTGCCGGAGCGCCGGCGCGTGCAGCCAGCCGCGGAGCATCCGGGCGGCGGAGGGCTCCGCCACCCAGATCACCAGCACGGTGGCCGTGAGCGTGAGGACCAGCACCTTGGCAAGATACGGCAGGTGCGTTCCCACCACGAGGGCGTGGACCAGCAGTTCGATCGGGAGCATAACGGCCACGTTGGCCAAGGTCAGGCGGGTCTTGGTGGGTTCCGGCATCAGGCCGCAGACTTCACAGCTCAAATCAGCCGCGGCAGGGTTCGTTGCAGTGGGCTTCATGCCTCAAGGATCACAGCGGGGTGTTTCGGCGGCGTTGCCCTGCCGTTCCGATTGTGGGAACAGGCGGCGGCGTAGGATCGATGGGGACGTCAGCGCGGCCGCCCGCCAGTGATGTACCGGTTGTACTGCAGGAAGGCGCCATCAGCACGTGAAGATCCTCGCTGAGATGTTCAGCATCGCTCCCGCCAACAAGGACCACCACCCGGCCCTCCGCTGTGCGGTCGGAGTGTTCGTCCCGCTTCTGACGCTGGTGCTGCTGGGCCGGCTGGACCTCGCGATCTTCGCCTCGTTCGGCGCATTCACCGGGATCTACGGCCGCGGCGAGCCCCACGGTTCGCGCTTCTCCCTTCAGCTCCGCGCCGGCCTGCTGATGCTGTTGGTCATTCTCCTGGCCTCGCTCGCGGCCCGCGCCGGCGGGGCCTGGGGACTGGACGGGGCCAGCACCACGTGGCTCCTGGTCCTGGCAACTACCGTGGTGGCCGGCGGCTGTTCCGTCGCCATCTCCTGGCTTCGGCTGCGGCCTGCCGGGTCACTGTTCCACATCTTCGCTTTCGCGGCCATTGCCTCGATCCCCAACCAGCCGCCGCTGTGGGAAGGCATGCTGGTGGCCGGCCTCACCACCGCGCTCTGCCTGCTGATCGGCTTCTCGTCGCGGGTGCTTCCCAGCCACCGCACCCCTTGGGTCTGGCCGCGTCCGCTCCGCCGCACTCCGGATGAGCGGCGGACGGCCTGGCTGGAGGGCCTGGGCTATTTCGTGGCAGCCGGGCTGGCCGGTTGGTTGGCCACCCTGGCCGGCCAAAGGCTGGGTTTTGGCCACAACTACTGGGCAATGGTGGCTGCGGTGGTGCCGCTGGTGGGGCACACCACGGTGCACCGGGTCCGCCGCGGCGTGCAGAGGATTATCGGCACGATCCTTGGGCTCGTGGTGCTGGCCGGGATCCTGCTGCTGGGCCTGGAACCGTGGCAGACCGTGCTGGTTATGGCCCTGTGCCAGTTCGGCGCGGAGTTGTTCATTGCCCGCCAGTACTTGCTGGCGCAGGTCTTCGTGACGCCGCTGGCCCTGATCTCCACGCTGCTGGTGGCGCCGGCCTCGCCAACCAGCCTGCTGCGCGACCGGATCGTTGAGACGGTGATCGGCGCCGCCGTCGGCATTGTGGTGGTGCTGGCGCCTGTCCTTTGGCGGCGGGTGCGGCGGGTGCCGCGGGGGCAAACTCAGGAGCCCAGGCGGCCGCCGGACTCCTCGAGATAGCAGGAGCCACACAAGGACTCGTACCAGACGTCCTGGCCGTCAATGGCCACCTGGTCGCCGTCGAACACCACCTCGTTGCCAACGCGACGGGTGTTGAAGATGGCCTTGCGCCCGCACCGGCAAATGGTCTTGAGCTCCTCCAACGTGTGGGCGACCTCCATAAGCCGGCGTGATCCCGGGAAGGCGCGGGTTAGGAAGTCTGTCCTGATGCCGTAGGCAAGTACCGGCACGTTGTCCAGGACGGCGACGCGGAACAGGTCATCCACCTGGTCCGGGGTGAGGAACTGGGCCTCGTCCACCAGCAGGCAGGCCACCGGCTTCTGGTCCACGTGCTCAAGCAAAGCATCGGGGTCATCGCCGGCAGCATGGGCGGCGAAGACCGCACGCACAGGCGTGGTGGCGGAGATCAGGAAGTCCACGGACCGGGTCATGCCCAGCCGGGACACAATGTCGGTATCGCCTTTGGTATCCACATCGGGCTTGGCGAGCAGGACACGCTGGCCCCGCTCCTCGTAGTTGAAGGCGGCCTGCAAGAGCCCGGTGGACTTTCCCGAGTTCATGGCGCCGTAGCGGAAGTAGAGCTTGGCCAAGGGGGTCCTTTCAATGGGTCCGGCTATCGATCTTATGCCGTACGCCCCAGGGACACGGCTGCAGCCCGTCCTGCGGACCTTGCCCGCCGTCGTCGGGCATGTTCCGCCAGCCGGTCAGCGCATGGGTGCGGCTGGCTCCTTGTCGCCAGAAACGTCCACCGACGACGAACCCGGAACCGGGGCCGTCCCCGGGATCCCGCGGTGCTTCTGCGTGGTGCGGCGTCTGCTGGTCCGGCCGTAGACCAAGTACATCGTCAAGCCGGTGATGACCATCAGCAGCACTGTGTACACGAACGTATTGGCCACGCCGGCCACGCCTTCAGCGCCATCGGTGTTGGCCTTGATGACCAGGCCCAGCGGCTGGACCAGCGGGTGAGCCAGGAAGATCGCGGTGTCGTAGTCATCCAGCAGGCTGTTGAAGTTCAGGGCTGCGATCGCTGCGGCGGCGGGGAGCACCAGGGGCAGCAGGATGCGGCGGAACACGTAGAGGGTCTTGGCGCCCATAATGGCCGCCGCTTCCTCCAGTGACGAGTTCACCGAGGCGAATGAGGCCTTAAGCATGCGGAGCGTGAACGGGATCTTGACGGTCACGAACGCGATCAGCAGGATCACAGTGGTGCCCGTGAGCACCGCCCCGCCCACCAACGGATTCGGGTGGTCGTAGCTGATGATCAGGCCCAGTGCGAGGAGCGCCGACGGCAGGATCCAAGGGATGTGGAGCAAGTACTCGAAAACCGTGGTGGCCCAGTTCTTGTACTTTTGCAGCAGCCGGGCCACAAACAGCAGTCCACCCACCGCGATGATGGCGGCGAGGGCGCTGTAGATGACGCTGACGATGAACGGCCGCAGGCCGGATTCCTGGGTCAGGACGCGGATGTAGTTGTCCAGTGTCAGGCTGCCCAGCGAGAGCTGCCCGGTTTGGATGGCGGCGCCATCGGCGAAGGAATAGAGCACAATCAGCAGTACCGGCAAGGTGTACACGGCGAACAGCAGGTAGGCGACGGTGTGGACGACGGCGTTGGCCAACGGGTTGGTGATCTGCTGTTTCTGCAGGGCGGACGAAACCTTGGACACCGAAAAGTAGGTGCCGCCCTTCTCCATCCGGGTCATCACGGCCAGCATCAGGATGGTGGCCACACCCAGGATGACGGCCAGCAGGGCTGCCAGGTCCCGCGATGTGGGGCTGTTGGTGAAGGTCAGGATCATGGGAGTGATGGTCTGGAAATCCCTGCCTCCGAGCACCTGGGGGGCGCTGAGGGCACCCAGGCCGGTGAGGAAGGACAGAATGGTGACGGCGAACAGCGTGGGCTTGAGCATCGGAAGGACAACACGGCGCAGAATGGTCCAGTCGGACGCGCCGAGGTTCTTGGCGGCCTCGATGGTCTGGAAATCCACACCCTTAAGCGCGTTGGCCACAAACAGCATGTGGTTGGTGGTGGTGGCGAAGGTCATGACCACCAGGACTGCAAAGAAGCCGGAGAACCACGCCGGATCCATGGTGGGAAACACTTGCAGCAGCAGGGACGTGACGATGCCCTTGTCCCCGTAGATGAACTTGTAGCCTGCCGCCAGCACGATCCCGCCGTAGATGAACGTGGACGCGTAGCCCAGGAACAGGATTCGTGATCCGCGGATCCTGAAGTATTGCGTGACCAGCACAATGAAAATCCCCACGACATTGACTGTGACAGACAGTGCAACGGCCAGCAGGAAGCTGTTGCCCAGGGACTTCATGGCCCGCTGCGAGGAGAACAGCTTTTCGGCGGCGCGGCCGGAGAAGCTGCCGTCCGGAAAGAACGTGGCAATCAGGACGTTGAGGTTGGGCCACACCAGGAACGCCGCAATGAACCAGGTCAGGATCACGCCCACGATCAGGATGAACGGGGAGCGGACCATGCCCTTGAGTGACGCCGCGCTCATGGCAGGGACACTGCCTGGTCCAGTCTGTCGAGTGCCTTGCCGCTGTCCGGTTGGTACTGCAGCACGTGCCCCGGCTGGACGTACACAGTGGTTTCCGCTCCTGCCTCCGGGTGGGCGGCGCCGTCTTCCTTAACCAGCAGGCGGAGGTCCGCGCCGTGGCTCCGCACAATGTAGCGGCTGTGGAGCCCGTGATACGTGCGCGAGATTACCTGCCCGGAAAGCCCGACGGCGGTGCCTCCGTCGGCGGGCTGCGTCAGGGACGCCTTTTCCACACGAAGGTAGGAGTTGGCGGTGGGGCTGAGGCCCGCGCCGGAGAGCCTGTTGAGCTTAGCGATGAACTCGGGAGTGAGGGCGGAACTGTCGCCGATGAAGTTGCAGACAAATTCCGTGGCTGCCTGGTCGTAGATGCTCTGGGGTGTGCCCACCTGCTCCACCACGCCCTTGTTGAAGACGGCCACCCGGTCGCTCATGGCCAGGGCCTCATCCTGGTCGTGTGTCACGTAGACCGTGGTGATCCCGAACTCGCTCTGCAGGTCCTTGAGCTGCTGGCGCAACTGGTGCCTGAGCTTCGCGTCCAGATTGGACAGCGGCTCGTCCAGGAGCAGGATCTTGGGCTTGAGCACCAGGGCGCGGGCAACTGCCACGCGTTGCTGCTGGCCGCCCGAAAGCTCGGCCACGTTCTTGTGCAGCTGTTCATCGCTGAGCTCCACGCGGTGCGCGATGTCACGCACAAGACGGTCGCTTTCGGCTGATTTCTCCTTTCGGACCCGGAGGCCGAACGCGATGTTTTCCCACACGTTCATGCTGGGGAACAGGGCATAGTTCTGGAACACCATGCCCACTTGGCGCTTGTCGCTCGGAAGCCTGGTGACGTTCTTCCCGTCCACATGGACCGTGCCCGCAGAAGGTTCGATGAACCCCGCCAACGTGCGCAACGCCGTCGTCTTACCGCACCCTGAAGGGCCAAGCAGGGTGAAGAACTCGCCAGGTTTAACGTGCAGGTCAAGGTTCGGGATGGCTACGAAATCGCCGAAGGTAACTTCGATGTTGTCTAGGCGGATCATGGGTACCTATCTGGGGGAAGCCGGCTGGCCCGGCTGCGGTGCGGGGACGAGGCGGTAGGTGAGGCCTACTGCATGTACTCCAGTTCGATTTTCTCCACCCACGAGCCCATGTTCTCCTGGACGAATTCCCAGTCGATGTCCTGCTGCTTCACGCTCGAGAAGAACTCCAGCACGTCAGGGTTGGCCTGCTCTGCCGCGACCTTGTTGACCGGCATCGAGTTGAACTGCTTGGCGAAGGCAGCCTGTACGTCCGCGCTGCCGAACCAGTCGATGAACTTCAGTGCCTCTGCCTTCTTGTCTGTTCCCTTCACCAAGGCAATCTGCTCAACAGCGAGCGGAACACCGACGGAGGGAACCACCGTTTCGGCGTTGACCTTGAACGACTTTTCACGCTCGGCAATGATCGAGGACGGCATCTGGCCCATGTCCACTTCGCCCGAAGCTATCCGTGCGAAAAGGTCGGTCTTGGCAACAGCCGGGCTGCCGTTCTGGAAGTACTGCTCCACCTGCTTCCAGCCCTCGTCGGAGATGCCAAGGTCCCCGGAATCGTCTTTGTAGCGGGAGAGGATTCCGGCGAACACCAGTTGCGCTGTTGCGGTTCCGAGCCCGGTGACCCGCTCGTAGCGGGACTTGAACTCGTCCTTGGTCCAGAGGTCCGTCCAGTCCTTGGGCGCGGCATCGGCGCTGAACTTGTCCGAGTTGTAGCCGAGGAGGATGGCCTGCTTCACGAGCGGCCAGTACGCCTTGCCGTCTCCGGCGTCTCCCACGGCGGTGTCCACTTCGCCGGCCCACGCCGGCTCGAAGGCCTCGATGGCATCGGCTGCCTTGATCTGGGCGAAGTACATGTTGTTCAGTCCGAAGGCCACATCAGCAATGGGGTTGTTCTTTTCCGCGATGAGCTTGTTCGTAGCGTCCGCGCCGCCGGCTCCCACTACTTCGATCTTGAAGCCGGCTTTGGTGGCCTCTGCGGTCAACCAATCGCCGCGACCTTCACCATTGGAGTTCGTGTAGACCACCAGGGTTTCGCCGGAAGGAACGGTTGACGTGGAGGAGGGAGCCTCGGACGCCGCCGGGGTTGCGGTGCCGGCGCCGCAGCCGGCCAACAGGCTGGCGGCGACGGCGGCTGCCATCAAAGTCTGGAATTTACGCACGATCAGGACTCGTTTCTGGACTTGACTCGGAGCATGGTCCGGCAAGCCTATAGCTGGACTCGACGGTTGCGGGCTATTGAATCTATCGATTCGATAAACAGCCAGGCTGTCGAGTCTGGTCCCATCGCCGGAACACTCAGGGCACAGTGCGTAAACGCGCGGTGAACGTTGCATGGAAGGCGGGCCGGGCCACGGGGACACGTCCCGCCGTCGTCAGTCCTGAATGAGGGTTTCCGTCAGGTGATGCGTGGGAATCCGGTCCCGCTCATAGGTGATTTCGGTGTAGCCGTGGGGCTCGGGCTTGCCGGCCGGGCTGAGGTTCACAAAGACGATCTTTTCGATGGTGAGGATGCTTTGGCGCGTGATCATGTTGCGGACTTCGGCGCGCATAGTCAAGGACGTCCGTCCGAAGCGCGTCGCCGTCAGGCCCATTTCCACCAGGTCTCCCTGCACTGCGGAGCTCACGAAGTTGATCTCCGAGATGTACTTCGTGACCGCACGGCCGTTGCCAAGCTGGAGGATGGCGTAGATTGCGGCTTCCTCGTCGATCCATTTCAGCAGGCTTCCGCCGAATAGGGTCCCGTTGGCGTTCAGGTCCTCCGGCCGGATCCATTTGCGGGTGCGGAAGGTGATGTCGGTGGATTCCATATGGCGAGGTTAGCGTGCCGCGGCGCAGGTTACGTGGTGGCAGTTGTTGTGTAACGGGCCGCCGCCCGGATTTGGCTCAGGCCATGGCAGTGTGGGCGGCGCTGTGCGAGTCAATCGACTTGGCGTAGCAGTACGAGTGCTCCACGCCCACGTAAGCGCCAAAGTTGGGGACGGATTCGAAGCCGGAGTTCTCGTAGAAGTTCCGGCCGTCCGGCTGCGCCGAGCCTGCTTCGGCCTTGATGCGTGTGATGCCCTGCTTGTGCGCCTCCGCTTCGAGGGCAGCCAGGATGGAGCTGGCCACGCCAGAGCCGCGCGTATACGGGAGCACGTAGAGCCGCTTGATTTCGGCCGTGGCGCGGTCCAGGAGCCTGAGTCCGCCGCAGCCCACGGGCTGTCCCGAGCCTTTGTCGTATGCCACCAGGAACACGGCACAGTCAGCGCCCGACGGCGGGGTCCCCGGTTCGTGGTCAGGGGTACCGAAGCGGGCGTCCAGTTCCGCCTGCTGGGCCCTGCGCAGATCGGCACCCACAGGGTTGGCCCAGGTGACCTGCCTGATGTTGAGCCGTGGGTTGGTCTGCATCGCTGCCTCGTTTCGCCGGAAGGGTGATGCAGATCAAGCCTACGAAGCCGCGGTTACCGTGGTGTTTCCTTGGCGTAAGCGTCCGGAGAACTTCGGGCTACGGGCGGACCAGGGTGCGCAGCAGCTTCAATGCCACGGAGATCGAGGCGATGTCCACTTGCCCCGGCTTGGTGACCTCCGCAAACGTGTCCTTGATCCGTGCCAGCTGCTCCTGGTGTCCGCGCTCCCACGCCACAATGCGTTCCATGCTGTCGGCGGCCGCGAAGTCACCGCCTTGGGTGGTCTGCAAGACGTACAACGTCATGTCCGCCACGGCGGAGTAGACGTCATCACGCAGGGCCGCCCGGGCGAGAGCCTCCCAGCGGCTGTGCCGGGGAAGGTCAGTGATGCGCAGCAGCAGGCTCACCGCACCGATCCGCTGAAGAACCGCCCAATAGAGATCGGCGATCGTGGTGATGGGTTCCTTTACCTGCTCCGACACCAGCGAAATGTCCAGTAGCGCGAAACTTTCGAGCAGATCTGAGACGCGCCGCCCCAAATCGCGCGGCAGGCCGACGTCGTCGAAATGCGCCAGCCGGTCATCGACGATGTAGCGATCGGAGCCGCGCAGAAAGTCCACGGCCCTGGTCCGCAGCAGGTCCAAAGTGGGCATGACCCGGTCCAGGGCCTCGGCGACGGGCTGGTCCCGGTGGTCATGCGTCACGTACCAGCGGGTGGCACGGTCCAAAAGCCTGCGCATGTGCAGGGCCACCTGGGCGGCGTGTTCGCTGGGAAACCCGGGGGGAAGCCCGGCAACCCGGTCCACTATCCATGGCAGGTCGTATGCCTCCCGTACCACAACAAAGGCCCTCGCGACGGCCGCGGCAGTTGCGGTGGTTTCTTCGATGGCACGGAAGGCGAAGGTGATTCCGCCCTGGTTGATCATGTCGTTGGCCACCACCGTGCACACGATCTGACGGCGCAGGGGGTGGGCGTCCAGCTCGGCGTCGAAGCGCTCGGACAGCTGGCGCGGGAAATAGCCGCGGAGAACCCGCTTGAACCAGGGGTCATCGGCAAGGTCGCTGGCGCTGAGCTCCCTTGCCAGTTCGATCTTCGCGTAGGCGGCGAGCACGGCGAGTTCGGGAGCCGTGAGTCCATGGCCGGACCGCAGCCGGTCCTGGAGCTCCTCCGTGCTCGGCAGGCCCTCCAGGCCGCGGTCCAGGTCCGTGGCGTTCTCCAGCCAGTCCATGATCCGCTCAAACCCGGGGCTCCACTCCAGCACCAGGTGCCGGTCGTTGAGCAGGAGGACGTTCTGGTCCGCGTTGTTTGCCAGGACAAGGCGGGCTACCTCATCGGTGAGGGAGTGCAGGAAACCGGCGCGTTCCGACGCGGGCATCTTCCCCGCCGCGATCATCCTGTCAACGAAAATCTTGATGTTGACCTCGTGGTCCGAACAATCCACGCCGGCCGAGTTATCGATCGCATCGGTGTTGAGCAGGACGCCGTTCAGGGCCGCTTCGATCCGTCCGCGCTGGGTAATGCCCAGGTTGCCGCCCTCGACAACGATCCTGGTCCGCAGTTCGTTGCCGTTGACCCGGATGGCGTCGTTAGCCTTGTCGCCCACCATTGGATGGCTCTCCGTGGAGGCCTTGACGTAGGTTCCGATGCCGCCGTTGTAGACCAGGTCCACGGGTGCCCGGATGATGGCCTGAAGGAGGGCATGGGGCGGAAGCGTTGCCGTTCCCGGTTCCAGGCCGAGAGACATCCGGACCTGCTCCGTGATCGCGATGGTCTTGGCCCTGCGGGAATGGACGCCGCCGCCCTCGCTGATCAGCGAGGGATCATAGTCGGCCCAGGACGAGCGGGGGAGGTCGAAGAGACGCCGGCGTTCCTCGAAGGATGCCGTGGCATCCGGGGCCGGGTCGAGGAAGATGTGCCGATGGTCGAACGCCGCCACCAGCCGGATGTGGGGCGAAAGCAGCATCCCGTTCCCGAAGACATCGCCGCTCATGTCGCCGATGCCCACCACAGTGAAGTCCTCGCGCTGCGGATCCACGCCAAGCTCGCGGAAATGGTGCTTCACGGATTCCCACGCCCCGCGGGCAGTGATTCCCATCTGCTTGTGGTCGTATCCCACGGATCCGCCGGAGGCGAAGGCGTCGTCGAGCCAGAAACCATATAGGTGGGCCACCTCGTTGGCGGTGTCGGAAAATGCCGCGGTCCCCTTGTCCGCGGCCACCACCAGGTAGTAGTCGTCGCCGTCGTGCCGGACCACGTCCTTGGGGGCCACTACGGTGCTGCCGGTTCCGGAACTGAGCAGGTTGTCCGTGAGATCGAGCATTCCCCGGATGAAAATCCGGTAGCTCTCCTGTCCCTCGGCCATCCATGCGGCCCGGTCAATCGCAGGATCCGGAAGCCGTTTGGGGTAGAAGCCGCCCTTGGCCCCGGTGGGCACAATGACCGAGTTCTTGACGTTCTGGGCCTTGACCAGCCCCAGGACTTCGGTGCGGAAGTCCTCGCTGCGGTTCGACCAGCGCAGGCCGCCGCGGGCCAGCATGCCGAAGCGCAGGTGAACCCCTTCCACGCGTGGCGAGTAGACCCAGATTTCGAACTTGGGCCGCGGAAACGGTGCGTTGGGGATGGCGGCCGGGCTGAGCTTGAAGCTCACATGGGGCCTGTCCAGGAAGTAGTTGGTTCTAACTGTGGCCTCGATCAGGTTCATGAACGTGCGGAGCAGCCGGTCGGCGTCGAGGCTGGGGATTTCCTCGATCGCGGCCATCAATTCCTTCCTGGCGGCGGCCGTGTCGCGGAGGCGCCGGGTCCAGTCAACGCCGGGAACGAATTTGGCGTGGAACAGCGCAAGCAGTGCGTGCGTGGCCCGGGTGTTGGACAGCAGGGTGTCCGCCATGAAGCCATAGGAATTCAGGGTGCCCAGCTGCTGCAGGTATTTGGCGTAGCTGCGGAGGACCACGGCCTGGCGCCAGCTGACCCCCTCCCTGATCACCAGGGCATCGAAGCCGTCGGACTCGATGTCTCCGCGCATTGCCGCGCAGAACGAATCCGCCAGCAGCATGCTGGTTTCCAAGGGATCGATGCCGGGCGGATACTTCAGCCCGAGGTCGTAGAGGAAGAGATCCTGGCCGCTGGCGCGCCGAAGCTCAAAGGGACGCTGGTCCAGCACCTCAAGCCCGAGGTTGTGGAGGAATGGCAGGAACCGGGTGAGGCTCTGGGCGCTGGTCAGGTAGAGGCGCATCCGTGCGTCCTCTGCCTGCGGCCGCGTGGCTTCTGGCCGGACATAGACAGTCAACAGAGGGTCGTCCAGCGCCCGCCCGCCCGTCCCGTCGAGATCGAATTCCTCGAACGTGGCGATGTCCCGGACCGCGGACTCTGCGTCGTGGTCCGCACGGTAGCCGGGCGGAAACGAGCCCGACCACAGTGCCCAGAGCCGCGCCGCCTCCTCTGCGGGGAATCGGTCCCGGAGGGACTCGTCCAGGCCCTCCGTCCACGACCGGCTTGCCGCCACAACACGCCGCTCCAGCTCCAGGGGGTCGACGTCGGGGGCAGGCGTGTCGGGGCCCAGCAGGATCCGGAAGAACACCCGGGCCATCGGGGAGTCGCCCAGCCGGACCTCGAACTCGATGGACGGGGATTTGAAGGCGTGCCTGAGTTCCTGCTCGATCCTGAGCCGGACCGCAGTGTTGTAGCGGCGCCGGGGAAGGAAAACCAGGACCGACATGAAGCGGCCGATGCTGTCCGGCCGCAGGAAAAGCCGCGTCTGGCGGCGCTGCTGCAGGCGCAGGATCTCCGTGGCCAGCTGGGCCAGATCGAGCTGTTCCATATGGAACAGCTCGTCGAGGGGAAACGACTCCAGCACCGCCAGCAGTTCCTTGCCCTGGTGCGAGGCAGTCTTGAAGCCAAGGCGCTCCTGCACGGCCAGGACCTTGTCCCGGACCACCGGAATGCGGCGCACCGACTGGCCTGTGGCGCCCGGGGCGAGCAGGCCCACAAAGCGCCGCTCTCCGGCCACGGCTCCGCCATCGTCGAAGATCCGCAGGCGGACCTCGTCCAGGTAGGCGGGCCGGGGGACCGAGGAACGCACATCCGAGGTGGCGAGCGTGAGTGCCCGCGGGCCGTGGAGGCTTGTGTCCCCGGCCTCCTCTGTGTGAGGTGCGCCGGACGCCGGACCGGTGCCGCCTTCCGGCCGGTCCTCCCGGAGCAGCCCCAGCCCTGCGCCCGCCCGCACCCGCAAGGCATCCAGGCCGCCCGCCGTCGTGCGTTCATATTCGCTGTACCCGAGGAACACGAAGTTTCCGCTGTCCAGCCAGAGCAGCAGTTCCCGGAGCTGATCCGGGGCCGGGACCGTGCCGCTGGGAAATCCATCAACGGAGCCGACGGCGGCCATCACCTGGGCATGGATGGCTGGGAGGTCTTCGGCGACTGCCTGCACATCGGCCAGCACTCCGTGGAGGTTCGCGATGACTTCCGCGGCGCCCGAGTCCCCAGGCAGCCTGCCGATTTCCACGGCCACCCAGGTCTCTGTGGTCCCATCCTGGACGCCGTCCAACTCGTCCGGGCGGACGTCCGGGACCTCCGCGTGACCGGCGTTCCCGGCCAGCAAACCTGCGCGCGACGGCCCATGAGCGACGTCCAGCAACGCATGCGTTTCCGGGTCCCGCCGCACCCGGAACGTCGGGTGCACGAGCAGCCGGATCGACGCACTCTCCCTGGTCAGCTCGGCTGTCACCGAGTGAACCAGATGGGGCATGTCATTGGCGACCACCATCACGATGCTCGCATCGGTTTCATTCAGGACCCCGACGACGGACTGTCCGGGAGCGCGGATGCCCGCTAATTCCGCGTGGTACCGAGCCCGCCGGCCCAGGGTCTCCGGACTGTAGTCCAGGAGGTCCTCCGCCGCGACGTGCTCGTAGTAGTCCGCGAAGAAGGAATCGTTGGCCTCGAACGGACCGGCAGCCCCTCCCTGGGCAGCCGGTGCGGTTTCGCGTGACATTCCACTGCGCCTCCACGGCAAGGGCTGGCACCACTGGCCGTGGTCCCCTGGGGAAGCCTCATGCCTGACTTCATCATGGACGCCCCGCTACATGGCGTCCAGTGTTTCGCATCGGCTACGCGGCGCCGCCCGTAGGGTCCTCAGCGGTCGGATCCGCGAGAGCGAGGCCGCCCACCGGGCTCCCGTCCCAGTGGATCAGCTTCCAACCGGCGCCGGGGTCCCCTTCCAGGGCCACGATGCCCGTGTTGGACAGGACGTGTCGGGCTGCGAACTCATGGTCGGCGCCGGCGGCGCGGAGCCCAGTCCAGGTGCGGATGGCCGCGCCGTGACTCACCACGGCCGCGACGGCGGAGCCACCATTGCTGGCCGCGCGCTCGGCAATCCGGTTGATCGCGGCATCGAACCGCTCAAAGAATTCGTGGCCGTCCGGGCCCGCTGGCATCCGGCGGTCCAGGTCACCGGCTGCCCATGCAAACACTGTCCCCATGTAGCGCATGTGCGACTCGTGGTCGGTCAGTTTCTCCAGCGCCCCTGCTTCGATCTCGTGCAGCCCATCCAGGACCTCAACCTCAAGCCCGTGGAGCCGGGACAGCGGGGCGGCCGTGATCTGGGTCCGCAGAAGTGTTGATGCGTACACTGCGCCTATCTGCTCGTTGGCCAGGGACCGTGCCATGGCCTCGGCCTGGCGTTCTCCCAGCTCGGTCAGCCCCGGCCCCGGGTGGGCGGTGTCCAGCTGGCCGAGTACGTTGCCGGGGGTCTGTCCGTGGCGGATGAGGAGCAGCTTCATGACTCCAGTTTCGCATCCGGCAGCGAGATCCGGCGTCTGCCTGCCGGGCCGACGTCGGGCGCGCCCACCGCAACCGGTTTCGGCAAGCTCAACCACCGAAAGGCGCCGGGCCCTCCAAGGACCCGGCGCCGCCGTCGTACTTCTTGTGCCCGCGGGCGTGCTTACTTGAGGTGGTCCACCAGCTGGTCCGCGATGCCGGTGTACTTGCCCGGCGTGAGGGCGAGCAGCCGCGCCTCGGCCTCGGGGGAGAGGCCCAGGCTCTGCACGAATTCCTGCATCCGGGCGGCATCCACACGCTGGCCGCGGGTGAGGTCCTTGAGCCGCTCGTACGGGTTTTCCATGCCTTCGACGCCGGCAATCGCCTCGGCGCGCATGACCATCTGGATGGCCTCGCCCAGAACTTCCCAGTTGGTGTCCAGGTCCCCGGCGAGCACGTCTTCGGCAACATCGAGGCGGTCAAGGCCCTTGGCCACGTTGGAGATCGCCAGGAGGGAGTGGCCGAACGCCACACCGATGTTGCGCTGGCTGGAGGAGTCCGTGAGGTCGCGCTGCCAGCGGGAGGTCACCAACGTGGAGCCCAGCACGTCCAGGAGGCCGGAGGAAATTTCCAGGTTCGCTTCGGCGTTCTCGAAACGGATGGGGTTGACCTTGTGCGGCATGGTGGAGGATCCGGTGGCGCCGGCCACGGGGATCTGGGCGAAGTAGCCGATGGAGATATAGCTCCACATGTCCGTGCAGACGTTGTGCAGGATCCGGTTGAACCGCGCGACGTCGGCGTAGAGCTCGGCCTGCCAGTCGTGGCTTTCGATCTGGGTGGTCAGCGGGTTCCAGGTCAGGCCCAGGCCCTCGACGAAGGACTTGGCCACCTGCTGCCAGTCAGCGCCGGGGACAGAGGCCACGTGGGCTGCATAGGTGCCCGTGGCGCCGTTGATTTTGCCCAGGTATTCGGTCTCCGCGATCCGGTCCAGCTGGCGGGTCAGGCGGTGCGCAATGACTGCCAGTTCCTTGCCCAGGGTGGTGGGCGTGGCCGGCTGGCCGTGCGTGCGGGACAGCATGGGGACCGCGCGGTTGTCCTCGGCCATCTTGCTGATCTGGGCAACGAGGGCGCGTGCGGCGGGCAGCCACACGTCCTCCACAGCACCCTTGACGCCCAGGGCGTAGGAGAGGTTGTTGATGTCCTCGGACGTGCAGCCGAAGTGGACCATGGCGGTCAGGTTCTCGATGCCGATGGCGGGCAGCCGGCGGCCGATGTAGTACTCCACAGCCTTCACGTCATGGACCGTAACGGCTTCGATTTCGGCGAGCTCGGACACCGAGGCGGAGTTGAATTCGGTGATGATCGCGCGGAGCTTTTCCTGCTGTTCCGCGGTGAGCTGGCCTGCGCCGGGAAGGACATTGTTGCTGGTCAGGTGGATGAGCCACTCGACTTCCACGGCCACGCGGTCACGGTTCAGGGCTGCCTCGGACAGGTAGTCAACGAGGGGCGCAACGGCGGACTGGTAACGGCCGTCCAACGGACCCAGGGCGATCTGGTCCGGTGACGCGGCGAGGGTCAGGCGTCCGGAGGGCGTGCGGGTATCAGCTGTGGCGGCAGTTTCAGGCATGTGCTGATTCTTTCATGAACTACTCACTGCCGCTTAAGCGTTCCGTCGCATGTGAACAGCGGCGTGACTTGTCCACATAGCCGACGGCGGTGCTTTCGTCGAGTGGGCGGCATTCCGTAGCGTCGGGGTTCAGGAGTTGGCCTTGACGGACGAGAAGTTCGGGCGGGTATCCGGGAGGGGGAACGGGCATGGGCAGTGACGTGACGGCAGCCGACATGGCGGCATGCATGTCCCGAGGTTATGAGGTTCAGCAGTTGGCGGCCCGGGTTGACCTCTGCTTGGGGAGGGTGGAAAAGGTCCTCGGCGGCTTTCGCGAGATCCAGCTTTTGGACTGGCAGTCACCTGCCGGGAGGGCGTACAGGAACTCGGTGGCTCTTCAGGAGGTGGCTCTAGGGAGGGCGAGGGTAGGGCTCGAGGATGCGCTGGCTTCGGTGAAACGCCACGCGCAGGCGGTGGGAACGTCCGCCGGCAACCCGGCGGGGCGGTACTGATGGCCGAGGTGACGCCATCCGGCAGCGGCGGCCCTATCCAGCTGACAGGGCCTGCCGTGGACGGTGGCATGGAAATCAGGGGCGGCATCGGAGGGATCAGTTTTCAGTTGGAGGAGCTCGTAGGCGGCGCGGAGAAGCTCGACGCTGCTGCGGGGGAACTGGCTGCCGTGGAAGTGGAGGTTCGCCGCATCTGGGAAGACCTGTGCCGGTACCAGCATGAAGCGCGTCCCACCGGAACGGCGGCCCTGACTGGCGTCGGAGAGGCGCAGTGGAGCGTCCAGGCCGTCCGTGCGGAGCTGCAGGGAATCAGCAGCCAGGTGCGGGACTGCAAAAGGGACTACGAAACGGCGGAAGCGTGGGCGGGATTCTCGCGCGGAAGTGGCGGCGGACTGACGAGCCCCGAAACCCTTGGCAGGCTGGCGGTAGACCTCGGCTTGGGTCCGGTTCCTAACAGGGAAGTCACGGAACTCGCCGTGGGACCTATTGCCATGGCTGCCTTGCTGGCAGTCTCCCCGGAGCGCTTTCGGGTAGCGCTCGCGGCAGACAAGGCGGCGGGCAGGCATATTGCGGCGGCGGTACCTTTGCTCGCCGGTGTGTCCGGGCGTTCAAACCGAATCCTTCAGCCGCGTTCGGTCACGTTGGAAAAGAAGGAGTCGCTGCCCATTGAATTCGACGGTTCTCCGGCTGCGTTGTTGGAACGGGCACGGATCATCGATGAACGCGGTGAAGGCTACATCGAAGTCATCGAGGTGGATAACGGCGGAACGAAGGCCTACGTGGTGGTCATTCCAGGAACGCAGGCCGGAGGTGAAATTGGCGGCGTTAATCCGTTCGACGAAGCCGGCATCGTTGAAGGGCTGGGCCACAACTCCGCAGAAGTCAACGCAGCGGTGTTTCAGGCCCTGCAGGCCGCCGGCGCGGAAAAGGGGGCACCCGTAGTGGCCGTGGGTTACAGCCAAGGTGGAATCCATGCAATGAATCTGGCGGCCAACAATCAATTCCTAAACGAGTACGACATGAAATATGTCCTCACCGCCGGGTCTCCCGTGGGCGGCATTGTTCCGGACTCCGACGTCACTGCTCTTCACCTGGAGCACAGGCAGGATTGGGTGCCCGGCACTGACGGTACACCGAACCCGGACGCCCGAAACCGGGTTACGGTGACCCTCAACAGCCCAGTAACCACGCCCGAAGGTGGCGAATTCGGTATTGGGCCGGGCCACAATCTCAACAACTACCAGGGAGCCGCGCGGCTCGTCGCAGCAAGCGACGATCCCTCTCTGGTGGCGTCAACCGCGGTTCTTGGCGGCGTCCTGGGGGCAGGCGGCACGGCAACGGCCACCCGCTTCGCGCTGTCCCGTTCGAAGCCTCCCGAGACTGCGATGGCCCCTGGGGCGGTGCCAACGCCCATGGCGCAGGCGCCACCTCAGCCGCCGCAACCCTCAGCGCAACCGTCCTCACCCCAGCCGGTGCGACATGATAGTCCGGTGCCGTCGCCGCAGCCGACACAGCGCTAAATGATGGTGCTAGGCAATCCGGCCGAGCAGATCTGGCTCGCCGGTCAGCGCCTGCCGGCGCCGGTCAGCCGCCCGGCAACCAGCGAAATGAGTGTGATGATGATGGCCGCGAGGACGGCCGTCCAGAAGAACGAATCGATGGTGAAGTTCACCGGCGTGTAACTGCTGAGCCAGGACGTCAGATACAGCATGGCGGCGTTGATGACGATGGTGAACAGTCCCAGCGTGAGGATGGTGATGGGCAAGGACAGGAAGCTGACCAGGGGGCGGACAAACGCGTTCACCACGCCGAAGATCAGCCCGATAAACAGGTACGCGAGAACGACGCCGATGGTCTCCGTGCCCTGCGTGACGCCCGTGGTGGCCACGGCCTCGGTAGTGGCGGAAGTTGAGATATCCAGGCCCGGCAGTATCCAGCTGGCAATCCAGAGGGCCAGCCCGTTGATAAGGACTCGAACAATAAAAGAGCGCATAGGCCCATGCTGTCACACCGCCCCTGGGCCCCGCCTGAGCGCCCACCCAGCCCGTGCCGGTCAGGCGAAGTAGGCTAGTTTGCATGACTTCATCGGAGATCCTGCCTGGCGAAATCCGGCCGCGCCCCGTGGTTAGCCGGCTACCCCGGTACGCCGCAGGAAAGCCTCCCGTCGCCGTGGATGGGCTGGCCAGCTACAAGCTGTCCTCCAACGAGAACCCCCTGCCCCCTCTTCCGGCAGTGCTGGAGGCAATTTCCAACCAGACGGACTTCAACCGCTACCCCGATCCCCTCAGCAGCAAGCTTCGTGCGGCGCTCGCCGAGTTCCTGGCGGTGCCGGCCGAAGACGTGGTCACCGGCGCCGGAAGCCTCGGCGCCCTCAACCAGTTGCTGTCCACGTTCGCCGGCCAGAACGACGACGGTAAAGCTGACGAGGTGATCTATGCGTGGCGGTCCTTCGAGGCGTATCCCATCAGCGTGGGCCTTGTGGGTGCGGAGAGCGTCCGCATTCCGCTGACGGCCGAGGGACGCCACGACCTGGATGCCATGGCTGCAGCCGTAACGGTCCGCACCAAAGTCATCCTGCTCTGCACCCCGAACAACCCCACCGGCCCCATCCTGACCATTGCCGAAACGGAGCGGTTCATCCAGGCGGTCCCGTCCGACATCGTGGTGGTGATTGATGAGGCCTACCAAGAGTTCGTCCGCGCCGGCGATGCTGTGGACGGCATCGCGATGTACCGCAAATACCCGAACGTTGTGGTGCTCCGGACGTTCTCCAAGGCACACGGACTGGCGGGCCTGCGGGTGGGCTACAGCGTCTCGAACCCTGTGCTGACCCAGTACCTGCGCGTGGCGGCCACACCCTTCGCCGTGTCACAGATCGCTGAAAATGCAGCCATTGTGTCGCTGCAGAATTACCCCCTGGTTGTAGAAAGGGTACAAAGCATCGTGGACGAACGAACCCGCGTAACCTCCGGACTGCGTGAACTCGGCTGGTTCGTACCCGAGGCGCAGGGCAACTTCGTCTGGTTGAACCTGGGCGAAAACAGCTCGGAATTTGCCGAACTGGCGGGCACGCAGGCGCTTTCGGTGCGCGCCTTCGGCGGCGATGGCGTGCGGGTCAGCATCGGCGAGGCAGAGGCCAATAGCCGGTTCCTCGATCTCTGTGCAAACTATACAAAGGCGCCACGACGTTCCTAGCGCTTAACATGCATCAGGAGCGGCACCTACTGAAGATAAAGTAAGGACCAGTAAGCCAATATATATGCCAGCACGGGAATGCATTCCTCTAGTGGCATATATCCCAGCGACATTGCAATGCATCCGCATGCGGCAAGCAAGGAGACGGTATGGGCGCCACACATCTGCCCTCCACCGAGTTCGATGAGACAGCGGCAGACGACCAACTCGAGGCCGAGGCCGAGGCCCAACTGGGCAGTCCGGCCGAGCCTATGGTGCAGCTGCTGGCGCCTGACGGGACCCTGGGGACGGATCCGGTCTTCTCCGCGTATGCGGATCGGCTGGACGGTGAAAAGCTGCGTGGCTTCTACGCTGACATGGCCAAGATCCGCCGCTTTGATGTGGAGGCAACCGCACTCCAGCGCCAAGGCCAGCTGGCCCTGTGGGTCCCACTGACCGGCCAGGAGGCCGCGCAGATCGGCTCCGGGCGGGCCAGCCAGCCGCAGGACTACATCTTCCCCACCTACCGCGAGCACGGCGTGGCGCTGACCCGCAATGTGGACCTGGCGGAGCTCCTACGCCAGTTCCGCGGGGTTTCGAACGGCGGCTGGAACCCGAAGGACACCAACTTCCATCTCTACACCCTGGTCCTCGCCGCGCAGACGCCGCATGCCGTCGGCTACGCAATGGGGATCCAGCGGGACCAGAAGGCGGCCGCCGCAGTCGCCGCGGATGGGGCGCCGGACCGGCCGGCCGAGCCCAAGGCCGCGGTGATGGTCTACTTCGGTGACGGGGCCAGTTCCGAGGGCGATGTCCACGAATCCATGGTGTTCGCTGCCTCCTACAACGCGCCTGTGGTGTTCTTCTGCCAGAACAACCACTGGGCCATCTCCGTTCCCAGCTCGGTGCAGACCCGCATTCCGCTGTCCAACCGTGCCAAGGGTTACGGTTTCCCGGGAATCCGGGTGGACGGCAACGATGCGATCGCCGTCCACGCCGTGACCGAGTGGGCGCTCGAACATGCCCGCGAGGGCAAGGGGCCGGTGCTGATCGAGGCGTTCACCTACCGCGTCGGTGCGCACACCACGGCTGATGACCCCACGAAGTACCGGGAATCCGCCGAGGAAACCCTCTGGCGGGCCAAGGATCCGCTTGACCGTCTGGAAAAGTACCTCCGTGCCCAGGGGCTGGCCGATGACGCGTTCTTTGACCAGGTCAAGGCCGACGGCGACGAACTCGCCGCCTACGTCCGCAAGACCACCTACGACCTCGAGACCCCGGACATCCGGACCGCCTTCGCCAACACCTATGTCGAGGCCCACCCCCTGGTGGCCGAGGAACTCGCCTGGTTTGAGGAGTACAGCGCAGGCTTCGCCGAAACGCCGGTGCACAACAGCGCTGAACCCGGCAGCCCGGACCCGGATGACGCAGCGACAGGAGTGGCCCGCTGATGACCACCATGACCATAGCCAAGGCCATTAATGAGGGCCTGCGCGCCACCTTGGACAACAACCCGCGGACCTTGCTCATGGGCGAGGACATCGGGGCCCTGGGCGGCGTCTACCGCGTCACGGACGGACTCCTCGCGGAGTTCGGTGCGGACCGCGTGGTGGACACGCCGCTCGCCGAGTCCGGCATCATCGGCACGGCCATCGGCCTGGCCCTGCGCGGCTACCTGCCCGTCTGCGAGATCCAGTTCGACGGGTTTGTGTTCCCGGGCTTCAACCAGATCACCACCCAGCTGGCCAAGATGCACGCCCGCAGCAACGGCAACCTCACCGTTCCCGTCGTTGTGCGGATCCCTTACGGCGGCGGCATCGGCTCCATAGAACACCATTCGGAATCACCGGAGGCGCTGTTCGCCCATACCGCAGGCCTGCGCATCATCACGCCGTCCAACGCCCACGACGCCTACTGGATGATCCGGCAGGCCGTGGAGTGCCAGGACCCCGTGATCGTCTTCGAACCGAAGCGCCGCTACTGGCTCAAGGGCGAGGTCGACACCCAGAACCCGGGCGCGTCGGCCGATCCCTTCAAAGCGCATGTGCTTCGCGAGGGCACGGACGCCACAGTGGTGGCCTACGGCCCGCTCGTGCCGGTGGCCCTTGCCGCTGCCGACGCCGCCGCCGAGGACGGCCACAGCATCGAGGTCATCGACCTGCGCTCCATTTCGCCGATCGACTTCGACACCGTCACGGCGTCCGCCAAGAAGACAGGCCGACTCGTGGTGGCGCATGAGGCACCGACGTTCGGCGGCATCGGCGGCGAGATTGCTGCCCGGATCAGCGAACGGGCATTCCTCTCATTGGAGGCTCCCGTGATCCGTGTGGGCGGCTTCCACATGCCTTACCCGGTGGCCAAGGTCGAGGAAGACTACCTCCCCGACATCGACCGGATCCTCGAGGCGCTGGATCGCGCCCTGGCCTACTAGGCGCAGGCACCTTCCCCGCTCACGCTTCCCGCTCACGCTTGCCGCGAAAGAGGACACCATGACTCTGAACAAGTTCAACCTGCCCGACGTGGGCGAAGGCCTTACCGAGGCGGAAATCGTCGCCTGGAAGGTCAAGCCGGGGGACACCGTTGCCATCAACGACGTCCTGTGCGAGATCGAGACCGCCAAGTCGCTCGTTGAGCTGCCGTCCCCCTTCGCCGGCACCGTCACCGAACTGCTGGTCCCCGAGGGCGTGACCATCGACGTCGGAACCGCCATCATCAGCGTCTCTGACGCTGTCTCCGGTGACCCGACGCCGGCCGATGTCCCGGCCCCTGCCACTCCCGTCCAGCCCCTCTATGGCAAGCTTCCCGCGGACGACGGCGGCACTTCAGGCAGTGCCTTGGCCGGCGGTCCGCTGGTGGGATCGGGCCCCAAGGCCGACGCCGTCAAGCGCCGTCCCCGGAAGGCGGCACCTGCCGCCCAGGCCGGGTCAGCCCCGGTCCCAGCGATTTCGACAAGGTCAATCACCGAAAACCCGGTGGTCGAGCCTGTCGAGACCCAGACGAGCTCAACCAGCGGAATAGTCGATAACCGGCCCACCCTCGGCGGAACCATCACAGGCCTCGTGAACCGCGTCCTGGCCAAGCCTCCCGTCCGCAAGATCGCCCGGGATCTGGGGATCGATCTCGCCGATGTGGTGGCCACCGGCTCCCGCGGCGAAGTCACGCGCGAAGACCTGGTCAGCTACCAGTCCCAGCGCGATGCAGAGCTGGACCAGGCCGAGGGCTTCTGGGGCAAGGCAGGCAAGCCCCAGGACCAGCGGATTGAACGGATTCCGGTCAAGGGCGTCCGCAAGGCGACGGCCAAGGCGATGGTGGAGTCGGCTTTCTCCGCGCCGCACGTGAGCATCTTTGTTGATGTTGATGCCAGCCGCACCATGGAATTCGTCAAGCGGCTGAAGGCTTCACGCGACTTTGAGGGAATCAAAGTCTCCCCGCTGCTGATCCTCGCCAAGGCCGTCATCTGGGCCGCCGCCCGGAACCCCAGCGTCAACGCCACATGGGTGGACAACGTGGACGGGACCGACGCCGCCGAGATCCAGGTCAAGCACTACATGAACCTCGGCATCGCCGCAGCCACCCCGCGGGGACTAATGGTGCCGAACATCAAGGATGCGCAGGACCTGTCGCTCAAGGAGCTGGCGCTTGCCCTGAACAACCTGGCCACCACAGCCCGGGCGGGCAAGACCCAGCCAGCCGAAATGCAGGGCGGAACGCTCACCATCACCAACATCGGTGCGCTTGGCATTGATACCGGAACGCCGATCATCAACCCGGGTGAAGTGGCCATTGTTGCCTTCGGAACCATCAAACAGAAGCCCTGGGTCCTGGATGGAGAGGTCATCCCGCGCTGGATCACCACCCTCGGCGGCTCCTTTGACCACCGGGTGGTGGACGGGGACCTGTCCGCCCGCTTTATGGCCGACGTCGCCGCGATCCTTGAGGAGCCAGCGCTCCTGCTGGACTAGGACGCCGGGACTCAGAACATCAACACCGTGAACCAAACCGCCATTCAGTCCAGGAACCGGGCAGCCAGATGGCTGACCGAGGTGTTCCAACCACCGGTGGTGGTCACGCTTCAGCTGCTGATCAGCCCCGTGGTCGAGGCCGGATTCCCAGGCACCATCGGCTATGGAGCCTTGGCTGCGCTGTTTGTGTGCGTACTGCCGCTCGTTGTGCTCCTGGGGCTCGTAAGGCGGGGCAAGGTCACGGACCACCACGTCAGCAACCGCAAACAGCGGGCACCCGTACTCCTCATGGCGCTGGCCTCCGTGGCCGCCGGCCTGACGGTGCTGCAAGCCGCCGGTGCACCGCGAAGCGTGATGGTGATGGTGCTGGCCATCGTCGGCGGCATCGTCGTGCTGGCCGCCGTGAGCCCCTTCTGGAAGATCAGCGGCCACGCGGCGGCGGTGTCGTCGGCGGCAGTTATTTCCGTCCTGATGCTTGGTCCGGCCTGGCTGCCGTTACTCCTGCTGGTTCCCGCCGTCGGCTGGTCCCGGGTGGTGCTCCGCGCACACACCCTGGCGCAGGTGGTGGCCGGTTCGCTGTTTGGCGGCCTGGTGATGGCGGGCCTGTGGTGGCTTCTGCGCGGCTGGTTCCTCTAGCGGAAGCCTGGCGTCAGTAGCCGTAGGCGGAGTAGGCCGTCATCATCTCGACCATCTCGGGATTACCCGCCATGGCGCCAGCCAAGGCAGGCAATGTGGCGAACATCAGGCCGCCCAGAACCAGGGCAATGCCTGAGAGGGCCGCGAAGAATTTCCAGTCGCCGCGCAGCACGCTCTCCAGGGTCTCCGGCAGAAGCAGCCCCGGCGCGATGAGGTTGGGGGCGCTGGCGGCGCTGAAGAGTAAGCAAGGGGGCCCCTTTGGCTGGAGTGGAGAGTGGTTGTCCGCTCCGTTGAGGGCACTTCCATTTTATTGCCTGCCTGCCGGGTGCCGGAACGGCCTAAAAGGGGTGAGAACGGACACCATGCACCGCTGCGGTGCGGCTGGTGCATGGTGTGCCGTTGCCAGTTAGTCGGCGTCGTAGGTGTTGGCGATATAGACGTCGCAGGTGGCGTTGTGGGCCACGCTGTTGGCCACGCTTCCCAGGACCCGGCCAATGCCGCGCATCCGCCGGTTGCCCACCACGATCATCTTGGCGTCCAGGCGCTCGGCTTCCTTGATGAGCGCTTCGGCAGGCTTGCCGCGGGCGGCGGAGTAGGTCACCTTGATGGAACCGGCCAGGGCCTCGGCCACTGTCTTGGCAACATGCTCGGCACCGTCGGCGTCGGAAACGATCCACTGGTCGCTGCCAGAGCCGAAGACCTCGGTACGGTCGCTGTCGAAGGCTGAGACGACGTGCAGCGAGGCGCCCACGGCGGCGGCGAGATCCCGGGCCGATTCGGCGGCCTTCTTGGCGGTGCCGCTGCCGTCAACGCCAACAACAATAATTCCGCTCATGCTTTGTACTCCTCTTTCAGTTTCACTCTTGGCCACACTCAGTCCGGCCAACGTTACAGCGCTCCAAGGGCTTCGCGCAGTACCGGGGCCAAACGGCGGACACCTTCCTTGATGGCGTCGGGCGGCACCGCGCTGAACGCCAGCCGCAGCTTATTCGACGGCGAATCGGACGGTGTGAAGGCAGCCCCGGGGATAAAGACCACGCCGGCGTCGATCGCCTTCTGCAGCAGGGGATAGGTATCCACGCCTGCCGGCAGCGTGACCCAGACGAAGAAGCCGCCTTCCGGGCTGGTCCAGCTGGTGCCGGCTGGCATGTGTTCGTCCAGGGCGGCCAGCATCGCCGTGCATCGTTCGGCGTAGAGTCCGCGGTAGGTCTCGATCTGGCCCTTCCAGTCATAGTCGCTGAGGTAGGCGGACACCAGCATCTGGTTCAGCGTCGGAGGGCACAGCGTGACAGATTCGGATGCCAGGTAGTAGCGCCGCTGGAGGTGCTCCGGGACCAATGCCCAGCCGATGCGAAGACCAGGGGCGAAGATCTTGGAGAACGATCCCATGTAGATGACATCGGCGGGGTTGGCCGCGCGGAGCGGTTCCAGCGGTGTCCCGTTGTACCGGAGGAGCCCATACGGGTTGTCTTCCAGCACGAGAATATTCGCGTTCCGGCATATATCAACAACCCGCTGGCGGCGTTCCCCTGCCAGGGTGATTCCTGAGGGGTTGTTGAAGTTGGGGATGGTGTAGAGGAACTTAATGTTCTTCCCGGCTGTCTGGAGGGCGGCGATCCGGGCCTCCAACAGCTCAGGCACCAGGCCGTGGTCGTCCATCTCCACGGTGGCCACCTCCACCTGGTACGCCTCAAACGTATTGAGGGCGCCCACGTAGGTGGGGTTCTCGACCAGCACCACGTCGCCCGGGTTGCAGAAGACCTTGGTGGCCACATCCTGGGCCGACTGGGAGCCTGCGGTGATCACAACATTCTGCGGGACCGCGTCCAGGATTCCTTCTGCCGCCATCACCTCGCAGATCTGGGTGCGCAGTTCTTCCGTGCCCTGCCCGCCGCCGTACTGCAGGGCCGTGAGCCCTTCGTTGGCGATGATGCTTGCCGCCGTGGCGGCCAGCCGCTCAAGCGGAAGGGATTGCAGGTACGGACTGCCCCCGGCAAGGGACACCAGTCCGGGGCGCATCGAGATGTCGAAAACGTCCCGCACTGCTGACTGCTTAATGTTGGCTGCGCGCTCCGAAAACAGCGCCTCGTGGGGATGGGCGGCGCGGTGGGCGGACGTGGCCGCGCGCTCGATGGCATCAATGGCTTCGGCCGGTAACTGCACTTCGCCGGCATCAAGTGTTTCGTGGCTCACATCCTCAGGATACAGCCGGCAGTTGCCGATAAGGCAACATCTGTTGATCAATTGCGCTACTTGAGGCGTAGTGCGTCGGCGAGCATCACGCCGTTGACGTAGACCTCGGCGCGGATGGCGCCCACCGAGGCGACGGCAGTCTGCGTGAGTTGGGCCTCGATGCGCGGGATGTCGCACACCCCCGCCGGACGGATCGAGCCGGACAGGTAGACCGTTACGGCCGTGCCGTCGAAGGTGCCGGACAGGAACGTGAGGGTTGAGTCGGACAGGGAGTTGTACAGGCCGGGGGCAGGTTCTGCGGCGCTGTCCAGCAGGGCGCGCATGGCATTGGCCAACGGCTCCGTGGAGCCGGCCACGGTGCGGCGGTCGCCGGCCAGGCTGTCGTTGCAGCCAAAGCGCACACCTCCGGCCCCACCGTCGTCGAGCAGCACGTAGTAGACAGTCACCGTCTGGGATCCGCCGGACTGGCCAGGGGCCGGCTGGGCCGGGGGCGGCGCCGAAGGCTCGGGGGCCGGCGAGGGGCTTGCTCCCATGGGCGTAGTTGAACCGGGAGCCGCACCGCCTCCGGGCGAAGCCGTTCCGGACGAGGGAGTGGTGACGGAGCTCTGCTCGGGTGTTCCGAGTGTCCCGCCTGAGGCGTGGCCCGAGGGTTCGGGGGGTGAAGCGGCGGACGGGCCGGTGGTTTCGGCGGGCGCAGCGGTGACCGGCGGAGGTGCCTGCGGCTGGGGAATTGGAACCAAGGGCGGGTGGGCGCGGTCAGAGTGTTCAATGGTGGTTGCGCCGGGCGCGACGCTGCTCCCGGCAGACGGGTTGGGGTTGGGGGCGCAGCATCCCAGCCACAGCGGAAGCGTAAGTGCTGCCGCCGTCGCCATCAGCTTTCCGGCGCTCCGCCTGCCTGCCATGTCCGCACCGCGTTCCATCCCCGAATGCTTTCCGTGCATTAAACGTTACGGCGGTCCCTCAGCCCTGAAAATGCCCGCGAGGTACCGGTTGGAACAAGACTTGGTCACACGTACGGGCGTGAGCGCCGGTCCGCTCACGGTGCGATAACAAATGCCCCGGCCACCTTGCGGTGCCCGGGGCTTTTGGTTGCTTGGCGCTGCTGCGTGCGGCTGCCTTACGCTGCCGGCTGGGCGACGGCGAGTGCGTCGAAGACGCCCTTGATCTGCTCCACTACCTCGGCATCGTCCTTCGGGTGCAGCTCGGCAAAGCGGACCATGGAGCCCGGGACGGCGAGCTTGACGTCCTTGAGCACCTGGGCGCCGGCAATGCCCACTGCCTTGCGGGCTTCGTCCTGTGCCCACACGCCACCGAACTGGCCAAATGCGGTACCGACGACGGCGGTGGGCTTGCCGGAGAGGGCGCCGGCACCGAAGGGGCGGGACAGCCAGTCGATGGCGTTCTTCAGCGATGCCGGCACGGTGCCGTTGTGCTCCGGGGTCACGAGGAGAATGGTGTCGGCGTCGTTGGCTGCTGCGCGGAGGGCGGCGGCAGCGGCGGGAACCTGGCCCTCGACGTCGATGTCCTCGTTATAGAACGGGATGTTGCCCAGGCTTTCGTGGATGACCACGTCAACCTGCTCGGGAGCGTTCAGCTGGATGGCTTCGGCGAGCTTCTGGTTGGTGGATTCGGCGCGGAGGCTGCCAACAAGGGTAAGGACGGTGCTCTTCTTCGACATACGGACTCCTTTAGTGGGCCGCGGCGGGACCGCTGGCCGGTGGAAGGGTGGAGGCTTGGTGCCTTCATGGACTAAACGGACCGTAGTCCGATTATTATTCCCGGGTCTAGGATATGGACTGTGAGCTTTATCCCGCTGCTGCCCGGTTCGCTCTCCGGCCCGCCCGCTGAGCGCAGTGATGCTGCCCGGAACCGTGAGCGGCTGTTGGGCGCGGCGCGGGAACTGATTGCCGAGTGTGGCCCGGACGCCCTGACCATGGACAGGCTGGCCGAGCGGGCCGGCGTGGGCAAGGGCACCGTCTTCCGCCGATTCGGCAGCCGCGCCGGGCTGATGATGACGTTGCTGAGCGATTCCGAGGCCGCCTTCCAGGCCCGCTTTATGTTCGGCCCGCCGCCCTTGGGGCCGGGCGCCCCGGGCCTGGAGCGGCTGATCGCCTTCGGTGCGGAGCGGATCGCGTATGTGATGGAGCATGGGGACCTTGCGAGGGCCGCCGAGGCTTCGGCCCGCAGCCGGTACGAGGTCCCGGCAGCCAAGCTGTGGCAGCGCCACATCGAGCTCCTCCTCCGGGAGGAGGGCATGGATGCGGATCCGCTGCTGATGGCCATGTCCCTGACCGCAACACTGGATCCGGACCGGCTCCTGCACGCCGTCCGCGTCCACGGCCTGGCGCCCGAGCGGCTGACGGACTCCTGGCGGGAACTTGTTACGCGGGTGGTCCGCGGGCGGTAGGGTACGCCTGAATCCAGTGGCTCGTCCAGTCATATCAATTCCACTGAATTATTCATAACAATCTGATACGGAGCGCACGGATTCCGCTCAGGTGCCCGCATTTCCGACGCTACTCTGTGGTAGTTTCCTCTGGAATGTGACCCGCAACATAGTCCACCCGGACTTACTCTGCGCTGGTCGCGGGAGGCCGGCCACACGCTGGTGGAGACCCGGTGGCGGCGAGACCCGTTGCTGGCGGGGAAATCGGAAGGATCTGGAACGTGGATGTAGTGAAGGCAGGAAGTCCGTTGCCGGCCGAGGGGCATCCCTTGGAGTGTTCTTCCAGAATCCCGGCGGCAGCGAACCTGAAGTAGCTGCCACATGATCAGGTACCTCGCCAAGCGCGGCATCACCTACGTCTTCATGATTTTCCTGACCACGTCAGCCGGCTATTTCCTGGCGGTCAGCTCCCTCAAGCCAGCCCTCCTCGAACAGGAACGGATTCCCCGTCCCACCCCCGAGCAGGTCGCCAATTCCATGCGTCTGAAGGGTCTGGATCCGGACCTGGGCCCATGGGAGCGCTACGTTGAGTGGCTCACCGGGATCGTGACCCGCTGGGACTGGGGACGCAGCCCCAACGGCGCCTTCATCAACGCTGAATTCGGGGACCGTGTGTGGATCTCCACCCGGCTCTTCCTTGCATCCATCGTCCTGACCCTGGTCATCGGCGTCGCGCTTGGGGTGTACTCGGCGGCCCGGCAGTACAAGTTCCAGGACCGCGTGATCACGTCCTATAGCTACCTCGCGTACATCGTGCCCGCCCCCATTGCCTACTTCCTGGTTCAGCTCGGTGCCATCAACATCAACGAAACCGTCGGGGAGCGCATCTTCTTCGTGACAGGCATCTCCACGCCCGGCATGCAACCCGGGTGGGCGCAGTTTGTGGACATGGTGGCCCACTACGCAGTTCCTACCATCGCCATCACGCTCGTCGGGTGGGGTTCGTACCAGATCGCGCAGCGCCAGTATCTGCTGGACAACGTCAATGCGGACTTCGTCCGGACGGCACGGGCCAAGGGGCTCACCCGGAACCAGGCCATCACCCGGCACGCCCTCCGGGTTTCCTTCATCCCGGTCGCCCAAAGCATCGCCTTCACTATCCCGGCCATCTTCGCCGGCGGCTTCTTCGCCGAGAAGATCTTCGCCTGGCCAGGAGTGGGGTCCTGGAGCATTGACGCCATCTCGCTGCAGGATGTGAATGCGGCCACGGCCACCCTCGCCTACGGCTCGGTCATCTTCGCCCTGGGCGCCATCCTCGCCGACTTCGCCACCACGCTTGTTGACCCGAGAGTGAGGGTGCAGTAGCCATGACCAACCTCAACGCCGTTGATCCGGCAGCCGTGGCGCAGGACGCGCACCTCGAAAGCGCCGATGTGGTGATCGCCAAGTCCACCATCATTTTCCGCCGCTTCATGCGGAACAAGACTGCCGTCGCCGGGCTTGCGGTTTTCCTGAGCCTCACCATCTTCTCCTTCGTCGGCGGGTACCTCACTCCTTGGGACAAGGAGACCATCGACCCGTTCAATATCGGCATGCCGCCTTCCGGCGACCACTTCCTCGGCACGTCGCAGGCCGGCATCGACCTCTACGCCATGACTGTCGAAGGCACCAGGATCTCGATCCTGATCGGTCTGATCGTG
Source organism: Pseudarthrobacter arbutini (assembly GCF_054510915.1). Taxonomy (NCBI): domain Bacteria; kingdom Bacillati; phylum Actinomycetota; class Actinomycetes; order Micrococcales; family Micrococcaceae; genus Pseudarthrobacter; species Pseudarthrobacter arbutini. The sequence continues at coordinate 264,820 of NZ_JBTNDQ010000003.1, forward strand.
GGCCTCGTGTCCGTCCTGGTCGCCGCGGTATATGGCTGCACCATGGCCTATTTCGGCGGAAAAGTGGACAAGGTGATGCTCTTCGTCCTGGAGGCCCTCATCATGATGCCCGCCCTGCTGGTGGTGGCAGTGGCCACCAGCGGCGGAGGGGACGGCCTGAAGAAGAACCTCCCCAGCTGGCTCCTGCTGATCATCGTGCTCCTGGTGTTCAGCTGGATGGGGACCGCGCGGCTTATCCGCTCGATGTCCATGTCGCTGATGCAGCGGGACTTCGTCAAGGCGGCCCAGTACATGGGCGTCCCGCCCCGGCGCATCGTGTGGCGGCACCTGGTCCCCAACATCGGGTCGCTGCTGGTCCTGGACATCACCCGCGGCGTCACCGGGGCCATCCTGGCCGAAGTGGCGTTCTCCTTCATCGGCATCGGCATTAAGGTGCCGGATGTTAGCCTCGGCGTGCTGATTGGCGGCGCCACGTCCCAGGTCCAGACCTTCCCGTGGATGTTCTGGGTCCCGCTCACTGTGATGTTCCTGCTTACGGGGTCCCTGGCCATGATGAACGATGGCCTGCGTGACGCCTTCGACCCGAGCTCCAGTTCGGTTGGCCGGGCCAAAAAGAACAGTGCAGAGAAGAAGAGCAAATGAGCACCTTCCTTGAGCCGGCTGACCCGGCCCCCACAGCAGCCGAGCGGCTCCACATCGCCGGTCTCCACTCGCCGTCGGACGCTGTCCTGTCCGTCCGGGACCTGAACGTCAGCTTCAACTCCGAAAACGGGGCCGTGCATGCCGTCCGGGGCGTCAACTTCGACCTGATGCCCGGCAAAACGCTGGGAATCGTGGGGGAGTCCGGGTCCGGCAAATCGGTAACATCGCTGGCGATCATGGGCCTGCTGCCCGCCACGGCCGAGATCTCCGGCTCGGTCAGGCTCAAGGGCAAGGAACTGCTGGGCCTCAGCGACAAAGCCATGTGTGCGTACCGTGGCAACGACATCGCCATGGTGTTCCAGGACCCGCTGTCCTCCCTCACGCCGGTGTACACCGTGGGAACCCAGATCACCGAGGCCCTCACCATCCACAACCCCGGCATGAGCAAGGCGGCGAAGGAAACCCGCGCCGTCGAACTCCTGGCAATGGTGGGCATTCCCAGCCCCCGGAACAGGCTCAGGGCTTTTCCGCACGAGTTCTCCGGCGGCATGCGCCAGCGCGTGATGATCGCCATCGCCATCGCCAACAACCCGCGCGTGCTGATCGCGGATGAGCCGACGACGGCCCTGGACGTCACCATCCAGGCCCAGGTGCTTGAGGTGCTGCATACGGCGCAGGAGGAAACGGGCGCCGCCGTCGTGATGATCACGCACGATCTGGGCGTGGTGGCGGGCATCGCCGACGACATCATGGTGATGTACGCCGGCAAGCCGGTGGAAACCGGCAGCGTGGATGACATCTACTACGATCCCCGGATGCCCTACACGATGGGCCTGCTCGGGGCGGTGCCACGCGTGGACGTCGCGGAGAAATCCTCGCTGGTCCCCATCGACGGCATCCCGCCGAACCTCCTGCACACCCCCACCGGCTGCTCCTTCGCGCCGCGGTGCCCGCTGGTGACCGATGCCTGCCTGGACGGCGAGCCCTCTTTGAGCCCGGTTCCGGGAACTGGTTACCACCAGGCGGCCTGCATCAAATCCGGTTCCCTCGGCGGGGACGTGGATGTCCACGAGATCTTTTCCGCCCCGCCGGTCCCGGTCTCGCGCTTTGACCTCATCCCCCGGGGGGAACGCTCAACCGTGCTGGAACTCAGGGATGTCCGCAAACACTTTGCGCTGACCAAGGGTGCCCTGCTCAAGCGGCGCATCGGCACCGTGAAGGCCGTGGACGGCCTGAGCTTCGACATCCGCGAAGGTGAGTGCTTCTCCATTGTGGGGGAGTCCGGGTCGGGCAAAACCACCACCCTGCTGGAAATCATGGAGTTCCACAAGGACCAGGACGGCGAGGTGATCATCGGCGGCATCAGCAACAAGCAGGCCGCCGACGCCAAGACCAAAAGCGCCATGCGCCGGGAAATGCAGATGGTTTTCCAGGATCCCACCGGCGCCCTGGACCCCCGCTTCACCGTCTACGAGGTCCTGGCCGAGCCGCTCCAGAACGCCGGCATGGATAAGCGGGCCATCAAAAAACGCATCATGGAACTGATGAATCTGGTGGGCCTGCAGCCGGACCACGTCAACCGGTTCCCCAACCAGTTCTCCGGCGGCCAGCGGCAGCGCGTGGGCATCGCCCGGGCACTGGCCGTGAACCCCAAATTGGTGGTCCTGGACGAGCCCGTGTCCGCGCTGGATGTCTCGGTCCAGGCCGGCGTCATCAACCTCCTGGACAAGCTCCGCGCGGAGCTGGGCCTGAGCTACCTGATGGTGGCCCACGATCTGTCCGTGGTCCGCCACATCTCCAACCGGGTGGCGGTGATGTACCTGGGCAAGATTGTGGAGATCGGGGAGGTGGACCGGGTTTTCGACAACCCACGCCACCCGTATACCCGCGCGCTGCTGTCCGCGATCCCTGTCCCGGACCCGCAGTTCGAGCGCACTCGGGAGCGGATCATCCTTCAAGGCGACCTGCCTTCTCCGTTGGATGCCCCGAAGGGCTGCAACTTCGCCACCCGCTGCCCCGTCTTCGCGGCGCTTCCCGCTGCGAAACAGGAGCATTGCCTGACCCTGGAGCCCCCGCTCGAGGCCGTGCAGCCTTCCGCTGCCGTGGAGATTTTGGAGGCCGGCCCGGCGCCTACACCGGATCAGCAGTTCGCCTGCTTCTTCCCGGATGGTGAACTGGACGAGCACATGCTGGTGGTCCACGAAACGGCGGAACCCCATGCACCCTAGATTTTTTCGACCCATCACAAGCACCACCCGCACCTATGAAGGGAAAACCATGAGGAATCTGACCAAGATCGGCGGCGCAGCGGCCATTGCCGCAGCCCTGGCGCTGACGGCCTGCGGCGGTGGCGGAACACCCACCGGACCGGAATCCGCCAAGGGGCAGGGAACGGGCAGTGACCTGGCCAAGCTCATCAGCATCAACGAGAAGCCAGCCGCTGATCTTGAGCCTGGTGGCAAGGTCACCCTGCCGCTGGGCAGCATCGGGCCGGATTTCAACGGGTTCTCCAACAACGGCAACAGCTCTGACAACTCCGCGATGATGGCCCCGATCAACCCGGTGGCCGTGACCAGCGGCGGCATCGGCGGTTGCTGGAAGGTTGACTTCGTCGGCAAGGCAACGCCGAACAAGGACTTCTGCGAGTCCGTGGACAGCAAAGTGGTGGACGGCAAACAGACCGTCACCATCAAGGTCAACGAAAAGGCCACGTACAACGACGGCACGCCGATCGACGTCAAGGCCTTCCAGAACACCTGGAACACCCTCAAGAGCCCGGATGCCGGCTACGACATCGTGACCTCTGGCGCCTACGAGTTCGTTGAGTCGGTTGAGGCCGGCAGCAGCGACAAAGAAGTCATCGTCAAGACCACCCAGCCGGTCTACCCGCTGGATGCGCTCTTCTTCGGCCTGATCCACCCGGCCGTGAACACGCCGGAGATCTTTAACGAGGGCTTCAACGGCGAAATGCACCCGGAATGGATGGCCGGCCCCTTCAAGGTGGACCAGTACGACGCCGCAGCCAAGACCGTCACCATGGTTCCCAACGACAAGTGGTGGGGCACCAAGCCGGTGCTGGAAAGCGTCGTCTTCCGCCAGCTGGAAACCAGCGCACAGATCGCTGCTTTCAAGAATGGCGAGATCGATGCCATGTCCGCCAACACCATCGCCCTGTACAAGCAGCTTGAGGGCACCAAGGACTCCGAGGTCCGCCGTGGCCAGCGCCTCTTCGCCGGTGGCATGAACATCAACGCCCAGAAGATCACCGACGTCGCCGTTCGCGAGGCCATCTTCGCCGCTGTTGACCGCGAAGCCCTCCGCAAGGTCCGCTTCAATGGCCTGAACTGGGAAGAGCCCAGCTCCGGTTCCATGATGGTCCTGCCGTTCTCGGACTACTACCAGGACAACTACCCGGTGAAGGAAACCGGCGCGGACGTTGCCAAGAAGGTCCTGACCGACGCTGGCTACGCGCCGAACGCCGCCGGAATCATGGAGAAGGACGGCAAGCCCGCCGCCTTCAAGATCAGCAACTTCGGTGACGACCCCACCACCCTCGCCTTCACCCAGACCCTGCAGAAGCAGCTCCAGGCCGGCGGCATGGATGTCGGTATTGACCAGCGTGCCTCCGCCGACTTCGGCAAGGTCATCGGCGGCCGCGACTTCGACATGAGCGTCTCCGGCTACACCGTTGGCCCGGATTCCACCGATGCTGTCAAGCAGTACTACGACTCCAAGGTCAACGAAAACGGTCTTGGCGATGCCGAGCTGGACAAGAAGATCGCCGATCTCGCCTCCATCGAGGACAACGCCGAGCGCAACAAGGCAGCCATGGAAGTTGAAAAGGAGCACATGGCCAAGTACTTCTCCATGGGTGTTGTGATGAACGGCCCGCAGATCTCCTTCGTCCGCACCGGCCTGGCCAACTACGGCCCATCCCTGTTCCAGAGCCTCTCCCAGGTTCCGGACTGGTCCACCCTGGGCTGGATCAAGAAGTAACACCCTCCCTGCAACGCTCTCTCACTTAACGCAGGGTTTTCGCCAACGCTCTCTCACTTCCGGCCAGTCATCCGCGGGAGGTGAGAGAGTGTTTGGCTTTAATGCACGTTAACTGCGAGAGCGTGCGGGTACCGTTTCCCCTATGACATGGACTGAACCCGAACGCCGTATCCGCACCGCCGTCGTCGGCTATGGACTCTCAGGGAGCGTTTTCCACGCGCCGCTCATCGCGGCGGATCCCCGCTACGCGTTGGACGTCATCGCGACGTCCGACGCCGGCCGGCAGGCTGCCGCGACGCAGCGGTACGCCGGCACCAAAACAGTGCCCGACGGCGATGCGGTCCTTGCGCTCGCCAGTGACCTTGATCTTGTGGTGCTGGGGACCCCGCCGGCCACTCACTTCCCGCTGGCGAAGGCCGCCCTGGAGGCCGGGCTGGATGTCGTGGTGGACAAGCCATTCGCGGTCCGATCTGCCGAGGGACAGGAGCTGATCGCCCTCGCGGAGCGGCTGGGGCGGGTGCTCACGGTCTTCCAGAACCGGCGTTGGGACGGCGATTTCCTCACGGTCCGGAAATTGCTGGCCGGCGAAGCACTGGGCAGCGTGACCCGCTTTGAGTCCAGCTTCGAGCGCTGGTCCCCGGACATCTCCAAGGCGTGGAAAGCCAGCGCCACGGCGGCGGACGGCGGCGGCGTGCTGTTCGACCTGGGCACGCACCTTATCGACCAGGCGCTTTTGCTTTTCGGTCCAGCCGCCGTGGCCCACGCGGAACTGCAGGCGCGGCGTCCGCACGAGAAGGTGGACGATGACGTTTTCCTGGTGCTCAGCCACGAGTCCGGGGTGACCAGCCACCTCAGCATGAACATGCTTTGCGCCCAGCAGGGCCCGCGCTTCCGCATTCTCGGATCCACCGGCGCGTTCACCAAGCACGGGATCGACCCGCAGGAACCGTACATCGTTGCCGGCGGCAGCCCGCTGGACACTGAATACGGCGTTGAGGCACCGGAATGGGCAGGATCCCTGGGCCGCGACGGCCACCTCGATCCGCTGCCCACGGAACGAGGTGCCTACCCCGAGTTCTACCGGCTCCTGGCAGCCAAGATCGACGACGGCGGAACCGCCTCCGCGCTGTCCCTCCCGGTAGATCCGGCAGACGCCGTCGAGGTGCTGAAGATTATCGAATCAGCCCGTTCTTACGAAACCGCCGGCTATTGAAATTGCGTGAGGTGAGTCACTAATGTCACTTGTTGCGGGTGATACCGAATTGTTGGGCAGGTGTAGCCCGGAAGGATCCGAGGCAAACAGCCGTCAGGATCGTGATCGATTGACTGTTGCCAGCGGCACCTGCGATCGCGTGGTGCCCGCCGGCAGAATTGGAGCAACACCATGCAAAGATTCACCAAGCTTGTGGCGCCAATCGGGGCACTAGCCCTCGCCATAGGCCTTTCGACCGCCGCGGCTCCTGCGGCGTTGTCGGCCAATGGGCAGCCTGCCAAAACCGGAATGCAGGCAAATGCCCAAGCGGGAACCCAAACCTACATCGTCCTGTACAAGGCCAACGGGGTTTCCGGCAGGTCGCTTGCGGCTGTGCGGGACGCTGGCGGCACCGTGGTGCAGGCCTATCCGCAGATCGGTGTGGCTATCGTGAAGTCAGACCGAGGCGGCTTCGATGCGGCCCTGCGCGCCGCAGACTCTTCCGTACAGGGGGCCGCGTCCACAGCGGGCTTCGCCGTGGCTGTCGAAGACGACAACTCCGGTGCGGCTGCAGCGGCTATCGACCCCGGAACGCCCGCGCCGGGTGACGACAACCTGGCCGCGCTCCAATGGGATATGGACCAGATCCAGGCCCCGGCGGCGCGCGCCATCAACGGCGGCAGCGCCTCGGTGGTGGTGGGCGACATCGACACCGGACTGGACTACACCCACCCGGACCTTGCCCCGAACGTTGATTTCTCCAGGAGCGTTTCCTGCGTTGGCGGCGTCCCGAACACGGATCCGGCGGCGTGGATGGACAACAACGGCCACGGCACCCACACGGCCGGCACCATCGCCGCCGCCAAGAACGGCATCGGGATGGTGGGCGTTGCCCCTAACGTCAAGATCGCCGGAATCAAGGCCGGCAACGATGACGGCTTCTTCTTCCCCGAGGCAGTGGTCTGCGCCTTCATGTGGGCAGGCACCAACGGGATCCAGGTGACCAACAACAGCTACTTCGCCGATCCCTGGCTCTTCAACTGCAAGAATGACCCCACCCAACGGGCCATCTGGGAAGCCGAGCGCCGGGCCATCAAGTTTGCCCAGCAAAACGGCACCACAATTGTGGCGGCGGAGGGCAACCAGTCCGATGACCTCGCCCATCCCACACAGGATCAGACCAGCCCGGATAACACCACACCTGTCACGCGCGAGATCAGCAACGCCTGCGCCGTGGTGCCCGTAGAAGTACCCGGAGTGATCGGCGTGAGCGCCAACGGCAACAAGCTGATCAAGTCGTTCTACTCCAGCTACGGTGTGGGCGCCGTCAGCGTGATCGCGCCTGGTGGAGACTCGATCCTGCAGCGGACGGCGGCCGCCGAAAACGGCCGGGTCCTGTCGACCTGGCCTTCAGCCGCCGCCGCATCCTGTCCCGAGGTGTTGACTGTGACGGACGGAGCCGCCCGCTACTGCTACCTGCAGGGTACCTCCATGGCTGCCCCGCACGTGGCCGGTGTCGCGGCGCTGGTGGTCAGCACCGGAGTCAGCAACCCGGGCACCGTGGCATCGCGGATCAACACCACCGCCGACAAGATGGACTGCCCGGCTGACATGAGTGTGTACGCCCCGTTCCCTGCAACGGACAACAACGCACCCCAGGTGTGCCAGGGCGGTTCCGGCTACAACGGCTTCAACGGCCACGGCCAGGTGAACGCTCTCCGCGCGATCGGCGGCTAACCCTGTCGAAGTCCGCCGGAATGGCAGTCATCCAACGCGTGCTGCTCCTTCGTCGCTTTGACGCACGCTTACTGGATGGCTGCCATTCCGGCGATAAGTGCGCAGCGATTCCCGCGGTCGTTCTCGCACCAGCGGTCGTTCTCGCACCATGGGGAGAGTTACGCGGAAACCAGTTCGTGCCAGTCCGAAACGAGGGGCAGGTTGTGCGCCTCGGAGACCGAGCGGTGAGCAACCTTGCCACCGGCGATGTTCAGGCCGGCGGCGAGGGACGGGTCGCGGTCGAATGCGGCCTTGACGCCCAGGTTGGCCAGGGCCACGGCGTAGCGCAGGGTGACGTTGGTCAGCGCGTAGGTGGAGGTGTTCGGGACGGCGCCCGGCATGTTGGCAACGCAGTAGAAGATCGTGTTGTGGACCTTGTACGTTGGTTCCTGGTGTGTGGTGGGGTGCGTGTCCTCGAAGCAGCCGCCCTGGTCCACGGCAATGTCCACGAGCACGGAGCCGGGCTTCATGCGGGACACGAGTTCGTTGCTGACCAGCTTGGGGGCCTTGGCGCCGGGGATCAGGACGGAGCCGATGACGAGGTCGGCGTCGACGACGGACTTCTCGATCTCGTAGGAGTTGGAGGCAACTGTCTTGAGTCGGCCCTGGTACTGGGCGTCGAGCTCGCGGAGGCGGTTGATGTTGATGTCCAGGATGGTGACGTCGGCGCCCAGGCCCAGGGCCATCGCGGCGGCATTGGTGCCGGCAACACCGGCGCCCAGGACAACCACCTTGGCCGGGCGGACGCCCGGTACGCCGCCGAGCAACACGCCCTTGCCGCCGGCGGGTGCCATCAGGGAGGTGGCCCCGACCTGCACGGACAAACGGCCGGCAACCTCGGACATGGGGGCCAGCAGCGGCAGCGTGCGGCCTTCCTGCACGGTCTCGTAGGCGATGGCGGTGACGCCGGAGTTGATGAGCGCTTGCGTGAGCTCCGGTTCGGCGGCGAGGTGGAGGTACGTGAAGAGGATCATGCCCTTGCGGAAGCGGTGGTACTCGGCCTTGATGGGTTCCTTGACCTTCATGACCATGTCGGCCCGGCCCCAGACGTCGTCGGCTTCGGCAACGATTTCGGCGCCGGCGATCGCGTATTCCTCGTCCGTGATCCCTGAGCCCAAGCCTGCGCCGCGCTCTACCAGGACCGTGTGGCCGTGGGTGCGGAACTCGTGAACGCCAGCAGCGGTGATGGCGACGCGGAATTCGTTGTTCTTGATCTCTTTGGGGACACCGATGATCATTTGTGGCTCCATATTCTCGGGCCGGGTAGGCCCGAAATTGCGGGGGAAGTTGTGATTCCAGAATAAATCCGGTTGTGACCCAACTGACAGGAAAGCAGGGTTCGGGGCGCGTAAGCTCCCCGTGATTCCGGGAATTTCTGCTTTCATGGGTCGACAAATGTTCAGCGTCAGGGCGTCAGGTGTCGCCTGCTGTTCGTTCGCCCGGATGCCTGCCGGAGCAGTAGGGTTACCCCATGCAGCAGGACGTGGAACAACTGGTGGAGCAGGTGGCGCAGAAGCTTGGCCGGGGACTGTCGCTGGAGGACCTGGACGGCCTGCTGCTCGCTTACAGCTCCAACCAGTCCCACGCGGACCGGGTCCGGGTGAACTTTTTGTTGAGCAAGCGGGTCCCGGCCGATGTCAGCGCCTGGCAGCTTTCCCATGGCATCGCCACGGCGGTCCGCCCGGTAGCGATTCCCGCAAACCAGGAGCTGGGGATGCTGGGCCGGGTGTGCGTCCCCTTGATGGTGCGCGGTTTCCGCGTCGGCTACCTCTGGGTGCAGCAGGACTCGGCAGAGGAAAGTCCGACGGCGATCCTCTCCCAGTTGCCGGACGTGACCCCGGAGATCGAGCTGCTTTCCGGCCTGCTGCTGGACTCCAACACCGCCGAATCCGAGTTCCGGCGGGGCCGCGAACGCGAGTTCCTGGCCGCCTGTTCCGGCGAGGCCAACGCGGTGGCCGCCGTGGCGGGCTGGAAGGAAATCCAGGGCAAGGGGCCGTGGCAGATGGTCACGGTGCTCGACGCCGACGGCTGGGCCGGCGGCCCGGATCCCATCGCTTCCACGCTGATCCACCGCTCAGCCGCCCTTCAGGCCACGGTGGGGGTGGACGTGGCGCTGTTCAGCGCCGGCACGGAAACCCATTCGGTGGTGCTGTTCCGTGAGTCTGTGGGCCGGGCCAACCATGCCCAGGTGCTGGTCCACTACCAGCTGGAGCTGGCCAAACGCTCGGGCCGGCCGGTGCACCGCATCATCCTGGGCATCAGTGAGGGTTTTGCCAAGCCGCGCGAGCTTGCCGAGGCCTACCGGCAGTCCCGGCTGGCGGCGCAGGCGGCGGCTGTGGACCCCCAGCTCGGCGAGTTGGTGGACTGCCGTGCCACCGGGGTGTACCAGCTGCTGGCATCGGCGGGCGGGGGAGCTGGCGCCTGGGCTGACTCCGGGTCCGTCTATGTGCGGATGCTGGAGGACCACGACCGCAACGACGAGCTCCTTCCCGTACTTGAGCTCATCTACGACAACGACGGCTCCGTCCAGGACGTGGCCACCAAACTCCACCTGCACCGCAGCAGCATCTACAACCGGCTGAGCCGCATCCGGCAGCTCCTGGGCGTGGACCCGCTGAAGGGAATGCCCCGGCTGGAACTCCACGCCGCACTGAAGATGCGGCGCTGGGCGGCGCGCCCGCGGATCTAGCTCGCGCGCCGGGACTCAACACCCGGGACCCGCCCACCCCTGAGCCAGCTCACGACGGGGCTAGGCCTGCTCTGGCTGCTCTGGCTTCTTCTGCCGGTCCAGCCAGGCCATGACGGCGGCCAGCCTGATCCGGCGGTGCGTGCCGCGGTATTCCACGGGGATCTCGCCGCGATCGGTCATGTTGCGCAGGTACGTGTGGGAAATCCCGGCGAGTTCGGCCGCCTGGGAGGTGGTGAGCATTTCCTCCACGCTGCTGACGGTCACCGCTTCGCCGCGGCCCAGCCGAGCGAGCAGGTCCACGACCGCGTCCCTCGCCTGGGGCGTCAGCCGGTGGACCGTGCCGTCCACGAACACGGTGATGTCGTTGCTGTCCCGGAGGGAACGGGCGAGGTTCAGGGCGTCGTCGGCGGGCAGGCCAGCCGTGACGCGTGGAGCTATCAGTGCCATGCCAGAAGCCTAACCCTGTACCTCCGGGCGGCGGCGGTAAGCTCGCGGAATGAAGCTCAGTGATGGCGAGGACATTGAATCCGGCGGGCTAGCGGGCAGGCTGTACCGCTCCGTGGCGCCAGCAGGCGATGTGCAGCGACCGACGTATGTCCTGCTCCACGGCATCGGCGTTTCCCACCGCTACTTCGCTCGGCTGCACCGGGAGCTGGCCCTCGCAGCCGACGTCTACTCCTTTGACCTCCCAGGGTTTGGCGACGCGCCCAAGCCCCGGCGCCAGGTGCCGGTGGGTGAGTATGTGGCTTTCGTGCGGGCAGCGCTTGCCGCCGCCGGCGTGACGTCCTGCGTGGTGATCGGGCATTCCATGGGGACCCAGCATGCCGTTGAACTCGCCCTGCAGGAGCCGGAGCTCGTGGACGCCGTGGTGCTGATGGGTCCCGTGGTGGACCCCCGCCGCAGGTCGGTTGCGCGGCAGGCGCTGGCGTTGACCCGCGACGCCATGTTCAGCGAGAGCCCGTCGGCGAATGCCATCGTCTTCGCGGACTATTTCCGGGCCGGCCCACGCTGGTACCTCACCGAGCTGCCGGTGATGATGCAGTATCCCCTTGAGGCCAGGATCCGCGGAATCAGCCAGCCGCTGCTGGTGTTGCGGGGCAGCAGGGACCCGGTGGCCGGGCCCGACTGGTGCCGTCGGCTGGCTTCCCAGGCCCCCCAGGGCAGCATGACGGAAATCTCCGGCCATGGCCACGTTTTCCAGCACACCGCCCCGGGACCAGCGGCCGCCGCGATCACCAGCTGGGCCCCTATTCGGCGTCGAGGTCCGTTTCCAGGAGCTTGACCAGCGAATCCAATGCCGCGTCGGCGCCGTCACCTTCAGCCCGGAGCACCACAACATCGCCCTTGGCGGCGCCCAGGGTCATCAGCGACAGGATGCTGGATGCGTCCAGTGCGTCGTCCTCCGGGTCGCCCTGCATGGCAATGGTGACCTCAACTCCCACGCCTCCGGCGGCTTCCGCAAACAGCGCGGCGGGGCGCGCGTGCAGGCCGGAGCGGCTGGCGATGGTGGCGATGCGTTCGGGCATTGTTCCTCCTGGTGGGTGCTTCTTTGTGGCTGGCGGCGGGCGGTGGGTCGAAGGCGGGCGGTTGGTACGAACCGGCCGGTCAGAGGCCGAGTTCCTCAAGGACGGGCAGTTTTTCCCGTACCCAGGCCTTGGCTTCGGTGGCGCTGGGCGCGGACAGCGCCAGCTTGGCCAGCTGCTGCGCCTCGGCCAGCGTAACGGTCTTCAGCACCGCGGCCACGGCGGCCAGGGACCGCGCGGTCATGGACAGCGTGTTGACGCCAAGCCCGGTAAGTACGACGGCGAGGGCCGGGTCAGCGGCCGCCTCACCGCAGACGCCCACGGGTTTGTTGTGGCCTTCCGCGCGGGAGCCTTCCACGGTCAATCCCACCAGGCGCAGCACGGCGGGCTGCCAGGGTGTGTTCAGTCCTGCCAGCGGGCCGAGTTGGCGGTCGGCGGCCATGGCGTACTGGGTGAGGTCGTTGGTGCCCAGGCTCGCGAATCCCACCTCGCGCAGGATGGCCTCGGCGGTGAGCGCCGCGGAGGGGACTTCCACCATCACGCCGGGCGTCTTGATGCCGGCGTCGGCGCACATTGAGGCGAAGCGGGCCGCCTCTTCCGCCGTCGAGATCATTGGGGCCATGACCCACACGTCCGCTTCGGACTGCTTCTCGGCCAGGGCGATGGCCTCCAGCTGGCGGTCCAGCACGCCCGGTGTGGTGAAGTCCGTGCGGTAGCCGCGGACGCCCAAGGCAGGGTTGGGCTCCGTGGAGTCGGTCAGGAACGGAAGCGGCTTGTCGGCGCCGGCGTCGAGCGTCCGCAGAACCACTTTCTTTCCCGGGAACGCATCAAAAACGCTCTTGTAGGCCGCGGCCTGTTCCGCCACGCTGGGCTCGGAGTCCCGTTCAAGGAAGCAGAATTCGGTGCGGAAAAGGCCCACGCCCTGGGCGCCCAGCTTGGCTGCCGCCTCGGCGTCCTTGCCGCCGCCAACGTTGGCGAGCAGCGGCACCAGGTGGCCGTCCGCCGTCGTGCCCGTGCCGCTGAATTCGGCCAGCATGGAAGCCGTGGCCGCCCATGCTTCCGCTGCGGCACGCAGTGATTCGTCGGGCTCCGCCGTGATGGTGCCGGCCGCGCCGTCCACATAGACGTCCGTGCCGTCCGGGAGTTCGTCCACGCCTACGGCTGCCACCACGGCCGGCAGGCCAAGGGAACGGGCGATGATGGCGGTGTGGGACTGGGGGCCGCCGCCCGCTGTAACGAGTGCCAGTACTTTGTTCGGGTCCAGGGTCGCGGTGTCCGCCGGCGCCAGATCCTCGGCCACCAGGACGAACGGCGTATTGGAGGCCGGAATGCCGGGCGCGGGCACGCCGCGCAGCTCGGCGACGATCCGTGCGCGCACATCCAGGACGTCAGTGGCGCGTTCGGCCATGTAGCCGCCCAGGTTGTGAAGCATTTCAGCAACGGAGGAACCGGATTCCCAGATGGCGCGCTCGCTTGAGGCGCCGCGGGCAACGAGCTTGGCCGCACCCTTTATGAGCATGGTGTCCTTGGCCATGAGTGCCGTGGCTTCAAGGACTGCTTTGCCGTCTCCGGTGGCGTGGGCTGCACGGGACTTCAGTTCGTCGTGCACCGCCTGGGAGGCCGTCTTGAGGGCGGTCGTCGCTTCCTCGGCCGTGACTCCGGGGGGCAGTTGCTCGCCTGCAGGGGGTTCGCTGATCGGTTTGGGCATCTGCCGGACGGTTCCGATGATGCGGCCGGGGCTGACGCCAACTCCTGGGAAGGTCTGCACTGAAGGTCCTCATTCTCTGCCGGTAGCCAGGCCCGCCAAGGTTATCCCGGCGCCATGCCGGGCCGCCGCGACCACTATGTGCGAGGGCGGAAACGTGCCTGAAAAAATTGTATGTGATTCAGTTCATATAGCAATGCTATAGGTGATAGGGTAGCGGCTATGAGTTTGGATGGCCAGCTTCCCCCCAAAATGCGTCTGTTGCGTGCAGCGGCCGAATTGCTGGCAAAGTCCGCGGGAGCATCCGTCTCCACCCGCCAGATCACGCAGCTGGCAGGGGTTACGGCGCCCACGCTGTACCACCACTTCGGTGACAAGGAAGGTCTCTTCGACGCCGTCGTCGCCGCAGGTTTTGAAGAGTATGTTGCGGGCGAAAGGGACTTCGCCCCGTCCGGAAATCCGCTGGAAGACATCCGGCGGATGTGGGATAACCACGTCCAGTTCGGGCTCAAGCAGCCGGAACTGTACCTGGTGATGTTCGGCAATATCCGCCCGGAAAGCCGCCCCGCCATCGTTGCCGATGCCGAGGCGCTCATGGAGGAGATGCTGAACAAGGCAGCGGCAGCGGGCCAGCTGAACGTCCAGCCGCGCGAAGCAGCCAGGTCCATCCTGGCCGCCAACGTGGGTGTGACCCTGATGCTGATTGCGGAACCCGCCGCCGAACGGAACCTTGAACTGTCCACCATGACCCGGGACGCCATGATCTTTGCGGTGTCTGCGGCACAGGCCGAAGGGGCCGCGCCGGAAGACTCCGGCAAGTCCTCGGTAGTGGTGGCAGCGATTGCCCTGAATGCCGCACTTCAGGCTTCGCACTCAGACCAGCTTTCAAGCTCGGAACTCAAACTGTTCCTCGAATGGCTTCACCGAATCTCCACCAGCACCTCGTCGTAAGTATCGGACCCATCCTGCGCTGCAGCAGGAATGACGGTTAGGAAAGCACATGGCAACAGAGACAGTTGCGAAACCCCGCACCAGCCTGCGGGTTCACGTCCAGAAGTTCGGGACGTTCCTGTCCGGCATGATCATGCCCAACATCGGCGCGTTCATCGCGTGGGGCCTCATCACGGCCCTCTTCATTGAGAAGGGCTGGATCCCGGTCCCTGCCCTCGGCGGCTTCGACACCAACGCCGAGGGAGTGCCCAATGTGGGCCTCGTTGGCCCCATGATCACCTACCTGCTGCCGCTGCTGATCGCCTACACCGGCGGCCGGATGGTCTACGACGTCCGAGGCGGCGTGGTGGGAGCCATCGGCACCATGGGCGTCATTGTGGGCGCCGGCATCCCGATGTTCATCGGCGCCATGATCATGGGCCCCCTCGGCGGCTGGACCATGAAGAAGATCGACCTCCTGTGGGAGGGCAAGATCCGCCCCGGCTTCGAGATGCTGGTCAACAACTTCTCGGCCGGTATCTGGGGCGCGCTGCTGGCGATGCTGGGCTTCTACGGCATCTCGCCGCTGGTCCAGGCCTTCAGCACGGCCGCCGGCAACGTGGTCCAGTTCCTGGTCAACAATGGCCTGCTGCCGCTCACCAGCATTTTCATCGAGCCCGCCAAGGTGCTGTTCCTGAACAACGCCATCAACCACGGCGTGCTGACCCCGCTGGGCATCCAGCAGTCGCTGGAGCAGGGCAAGTCCATCCTGTTCCTGCTTGAAGCCAACCCCGGCCCCGGCATGGGCATCCTGCTCGCGTACATGTTCTTCGGGAAGGGCCTGGCCAAGGGTTCGGCCTCCGGCGCAGCGATCATCCACTTCTTCGGCGGCATCCACGAAATCTACTTCCCGTACGTCCTGATGCGCCCGCTGCTGATCCTGGCCGCGATCGCCGGCGGCATGACGGGCATCGCCACCCTGGCCATCACCGGCTCCGGCCTCGTTGCGCCGGCGGCGCCTGGTTCAATCATCGCCGTGCTCGCCCAGACCTCCCGTGACAGCTACGTCGGGGTGATCCTCGCGGTGGTGCTCGCCACCTCGGTTTCGTTCCTGGTGGCCTCGGTGATCCTGAAAACCACCAAGCACAGCGACGAGGTGGACCTGAGCGATGCCACGTCCAAGATGGAAGCGATGAAGGGCAAAAAGAGCTCCGTCTCGTCGGTGCTGACCGGCGCCGGTGCAGGCGTGGGCACGGCTGTCCTGGCCGGCCCCATCAAGAACATCGTGTTCGCCTGCGACGCCGGCATGGGCTCCAGTGCCATGGGCGCCTCGGTGCTGCGGAACAAGATCAAGGCTGCCGGGTTCCCGGACGTCAAGGTCACCAATGCCGCGATCGCCAACCTCAGTGACACCTACGATGTGGTGATCACGCACCAGGACCTGACCGAACGCGCCAAGCCCGTCACGTCCAGCGCCGCGCACTTCTCGGTGGATAACTTCATGAACAGCCCGCGGTACGACGAGATTGTGGAGCTGGTCAAGGAGCACAATACCGAAGGCGCAACGCCCGACGCCGGTGCTGCCGGCACCGCAGCTGCCGCCGGCCACGGCGCGCACGTTGCCAGTGCCCCGGTGGATGCGGCACCCGCCGCTGCCAGCGGTACGGAACCCACCGCCGTCGCGCCCTCCGACATCCTCGTGGCCGACAGCGTCATCCTCAACGGCACAGCCACCACCCGTGACGCGGCCATCGACGAAGCAGGCCAGCTTCTCCTGGCCCGCGGCGCCGTGGACGAGGGCTACCTCGCGGCCATGCACGAGCGCGAGGAATCCGTATCCACGTACATGGGCAGCTTCCTGGCCATCCCGCACGGCACCAACGCCGCCAAGGACCACATCCTGAAGTCCGCGGTGTCCGTGATCCGCTACCCGGACGGCATCGACTGGAACGGTAAGCAGGTCAAGTTTGTGGTGGGCGTGGCCGGCATCAACAACGAACACCTCCACATCCTGTCCTCCATCGCGAAGGTCTTCACCGACAAGGCCCAGGTGGCGCAGCTGGAAGCGGCCACGTCCGTTGAGGAAGTCCTGGAGCTGTTCGGAAAGGTGAACGCATAGTGAAGGCGGTACATTTCGGAGCCGGGAACATCGGCCGCGGCTTTGTGGGGCTGCTGCTGCACCAGGCCGGTTATGAGGTGGTTTTCGCGGATGTCGCGGACGCGCTCATCGACCAGCTCGCGGCAGCAGACAGCTACAACGTCCACGAGGTGGGGGAGAACCCCACCGTCCGGACGGTGGACAACTTCCGCGCGCTGAACTCCGGCACGCAGGAAGCGGAGCTGGTGCGGGAAATCGCGACGGCGGACATCGTCACCACCGCCGTGGGGCCGCACATCCTGAAGTTCGTGGCCCCCGCCATCACCAAGGGCATCGCGGCGCGGGCTGCCGTGCTGGCGCCGCTGCAGGTCATGGCCTGCGAGAACGCCATCAACGCCACGGACATCCTGCGGGCCGAAGTCGCCGCCCTCTGGGACGACGCCGCCGGGTCCCTGGACGCCGCGGCGGTGTTTGCGAACACCGCCGTGGACCGGATCGTGCCCAACCAGGCGCCGGGCCAGGGCCTGGACGTCACGGTGGAGACGTTCTACGAGTGGGTCATCGACCGGACAGCGTTTGGCCATGCGGCCCCGGTCATCCCGGGCGCAACCTTCGTGGACGAGCTCTCGCCCTACATCGAGCGGAAGCTCTTCACCGTGAATACGGGGCACGCCTCCGCTGCGTACTTCGGCTTTGAGGCCGGGCTGGAAAAGATCTCCGAGGCCATGGCCGACCAGGACGTGGCGGAAGACGTCCGCGCGGTCCTGGAGGAAACCAAGCAGCTCCTTGTGGCCAAGCACGGCTTCAACAACGACGAGCAGGAAGCCTACGTCCAGAAGATCCTGGTCCGGTTCTCCAACCCACACCTTCCGGACACCGTGAACCGGGTGGGCCGCGCCCCGATGCGCAAGCTCAGCCGGCACGAACGGTTCATCGGCCCGGCTGCCGAACTGGCCGAACGCGGGATCGTGCCGGAGGCGCTCCTGGGTGCCATCGCCGCTGCCCTGCGCTTCACCGACCCCGCCGACGCCGAGGCCACCGAGCTCGCGCAGATCCTGGCGGCATCATCGGCGGCTGACGCCACGGCCAAGATCACAGGGCTGGCGCCGGAGCACCCGCTGTTCGCGGCGGTGTCCACGCTGGTGGAGGAACGCCAGGCGGAAGGGGCGAAGGCCCCGGCCTGACCCTCCACCCCCAGGACGCTCTCTCACTTCCTGCGGGTTTCCCGGAACGCTCTCTCACGTCCTGCGGGTTTTGGCCGACGCTCTCTCACTTGGATGAGAGAGCGTTGGCGTTTAAGGCACCGAAAGTGAGAGAGGGTCTCGGGGGGATAGGGTCGCAAGCCTTGTGGAATGCTGGGGAGATGACCACGAACCCCGGCGCCCTGACCGCCTTGCTGACTGCCGACGTCGACGGCGGGACCTTCCGCCTCAGGCACGCCGTGTCCGGAGACCTGCCCGCCATCGTGGCTCTGCTGGCCGACGATTCCCTGGGCGCCAGCCGCGAACTGGGCCACGGGATGGAGCCCTACGAGCGGGCCTTCGAAGCGATCGACGCCGACCCGTGCCACTTGCTGGTGGTGGGCGAGTTCGTTCCGGCTGGGGCAGCTGACGGCCGCGTCGTGGCCTCCTTCCAGCTGAGCTTCCTGCCCGGCATCTCGCGGCAGGGCTCCTGGCGCTCGCAGCTTGAGGCGGTCCGCGTGGCGGGCAGCCTTCGTGGCCAGGGCCTGGGAAACCTGATGGTGGGGTGGGCGATCGAGGAATCCAGGCGCCGCGGCTGCACGCTGCTGCAGCTGACCACGCACAAGTCGCGGACGGCCGCCCACCGGTTCTACGAGCGGCTCGGCTTTGACGCCAGCCATGAGGGCATGAAGCTCACGCTCTGACCCGGGGACGCTATGCCTTCTTGGAACCCTTGGGCACAAACAGCGTCTCGGCCTGCTCCAGGGACATGCCGTTGGTCTCCGGCACCTTGAACATCACAAAGAAGAACGACGCCGCCGCGAACAGCGCGTACATGGCGTAGGTCAGGGGCAGGGAAGCGGCGGCCATCACGGGGAAGCTGAGCGTGATGGCAAAGTTGGCCACCCACTGCGCGGCTGCGGCCAGGCCCAAGGCGCGGGCACGGATCCGGGACGGGAAGATCTCACCGAGCAGCACCCAGACCAGCGGGCCCCAGGACGCGCCGAAGCTGACCACAAAGATGTTGGCCGCCACGAGGGCCACCGGACCCCAGACGCCCGGCAGGGAGATCTCGGAGCCTGAACCGACCGCGGCGGAGAACGCCAGCGCCATGGTGCCCAGTGAGACTGCCATGCCGATGGACCCGGCCAGGAGAATGGGGCGGCGGCCGATCCGGTCCACCAGGGCGATGGCCACGAGTGTCACGAGGATGTTGGTGATGGAGGTTGCCACCGAGATGGTGAGCGAGTCCTTCTCCTGGAAACCGACGGCCTTCCACAGCGTGGTGGAGTAGTAGAAGATCACGTTGATGCCAACGAACTGCTGCAGGACGGAAAGGACGATGCCCACCCAGACCACTGCCTGCAGGCCGAAGGTCTTGCCGCGGAGCGAGCCTTTCTGGCCGGACAGCTTGTCCTCGTCGATGGCATCCTGGATCTCGCGGATGTGCCGGTCGGTGTCCTCGGACGGGGCGATGGAGTCGAACACCTTGCGGGCTTCGTCTTCCTTGCCCTGGAACACAAGGAACCGCGGGGATTCCGGGAGGGTGTAAGCGATCCAGCCGTAAACCACGGCGGGAACCGCTGCGGCGAGGAACATCCAGCGCCAGGCCTCCAGGCCCAGCCAGAAGGCCTGGTCCGCCCCGCCGGCGGTGGTGGCGAAGAGGGCATCGGACAGGAGTGCGGCGAAGATACCGGTGGTGATGGCCAGCTGCTGCAGCGACGCCAGCCGGCCACGGACCTGCCGCGGGGAAATCTCGGAAATGTAGGCCGGTGCGATCACCGAGGCCAGGCCGATGCCCAGGCCGCCCACCAGGCGCCAGAAGATCAGGTCCCAGACGCCGAAGGCGAAGCCGGTTCCTATGGCGCTGACCAGGAACAGCAGCGCGCCGAGCTTCATGGCGGGGATGCGGCCGTAGCGGTCGGCGACTTTGCCGGCGAGGAACGCGCCTGCCGCGCAGCCCAGCAGGGCGATGGCCACGGCGAAGCCGGTGATGGCCTCGGAGAGCGCGAACTCATCCTTGATGGCGTCCACTGCACCGTTCACCACGGAGGAGTCGAAGCCGAACAGGAAGCCGCCCACCGCGCCTGCGAGTGCCAGCCAGATCACCCGCTGCGGGATCTTGGCGGTGGTCTGCTCCTTGGCGGTGGGCATGTTGCTCCCTGGGTTTGGGGGTCGGGTGGATGCGGTGCGGACGTCGTCGGCTGCGGTACCGGCTCACAGGCCGGCGCACACGCGCTAAACAGTGTGGCACGTCACCGCCCGCCGTTCCACTTCGGACCTGTGCCCGCCGAAACAGAAAGACGACGACGGCGGGGTGCGCCGCCGTCGTCGTCTTCCGTCTCAGGGCAGCGGCTTAGTGCGCCGCCACAGGCTCTTTGGCGACCTTCGGATCCGTCAGCTTCTTGTTCGGCAGGGCGAAGCTGATCAGGAACGCGATCCCGGTGAGGACAGCAGCGGTGATCATCACGGTGTCGATCGCGTACGCGAAGCCCTCCGTGATGGGGCGGGTCAGCACGCTGTTGGCCGTATGGAGCCAGCTGGTGTCATTGAGCGATTCGTTCGATGCCCCGTTCTGGAAGAACTCGTACAGCTTGGCGTTGGCGGGGTCCGCGGCCACGGCCGGGTCGCGCAGAACGGCCTGGTAGTCGGCACTGGACATGGCTGACTTCATCGTTTCGGCGATCCGGCTCGCGGCCAGGCTGAACAGCATGGAGATGAACACGGCCGTGCCCACCGCGCCGCCCATGGACCGGAAGAACGCCGCGGAGGAGGTGCCTACACCCATGTCCTTCGGGGGCACGGAGACCTGCATGGCCAGCGTGAGCGGCTGCATGCAGAACCCCAGGCCCATGCCGAAGAACACGGCGATCACGCCGGGAACCCAGAGGCCCGTGTCCACGCCCAGGGACAGTCCCATAACCAGCGCGGCGGCGGTGAGGATGCCCGTACCCACGATGGGGAAGATCCGGTACGTGCCCGACGCCGAAATGGTGCGGCCCGCGGTGATGGAACCGGTCAGGATGCCGAGGGTGAAGGTGATCATCATCAGGCCGGCTTCGGTGGGCGTGAGCCCCTTGACCAGCTGCAGGTACATGGGCAGCATGGCGATGGCGCCGAACATGCCGATGCCGATGATGAAGTTCAGCAGCGAGGACAGGCCAAAAGTAGCGTTCCGGAAGAGCCGGAGCGGGATCAGGGCGTAGTCGCCGGCGCGCTTTTCAGCCAGCAGGAACCAGACGATGCCGATCGCGCCCAGGCCGTAGCAGAGGAAGGAGTTCAGTGACATAAAGCCCCAGCTGCGGCCCTGTTCCGCCACCAGGAGGAGCGGGACGATGGCGAGCGTGATGGCGGCTGCGCCGAAGTAGTCGATCTTCTGCTTCACGTGCTTGGCCGGCAGGTGCAGGAACATGAACACCACGGCCAGGGCCGCCAGGCCGATGGGCAGGTTGATGAAGAACACCCAGCGCCAGCCGTCAAAGCCCAGGATGCTGGCAGACCCTGCGAAAGCGCCGCCCACCACCGGGCCGAGCACGGAGGAGATGCCGAACACGGACATAAAGTAGCCCTGGTATTTGGAACGGTCCTTCAGGGACACGATGTCGCCGATGATGGTCAGCGCGAGGGCCAGGAGACCGCCGGCGCCCAGGCCCTGGACGCCGCGGGCGATGGCCAGTTCCGTCATGGAGTGCACGGAGCCGGCGTAGAGCGAGCCGACCAGGAAGATCACAATGGCGA
The DNA here is from genome assembly GCF_054510915.1 of Pseudarthrobacter arbutini. Classification (NCBI taxonomy): domain Bacteria; kingdom Bacillati; phylum Actinomycetota; class Actinomycetes; order Micrococcales; family Micrococcaceae; genus Pseudarthrobacter; species Pseudarthrobacter arbutini. The sequence continues at coordinate 286,290 of NZ_JBTNDQ010000003.1, forward strand.
TCAGGTACAGCGGGCGGCGGCCGAAAATGTCGCTCAGCTTGCCGTACAGCGGCGTGCTGACGGTGGAGGTGATGAGGTAGGCGGTGGTGGCCCACGCCTGGAGGGACAGCCCGTCGAGGTCGTTGGCGATGGTGTAAATGGACGTGGACACGATGGTCTGGTCCAGGGATGCCAGGAACATGCCCAGCATGAGCCCCACCATCACCGTGACGATCTGACGCTGTGTCAGGGTTTCGCCGGCGGCACGCACAGCGGTTGTTTTGGACATGGCTACTCCAGGAAAGAAAAAGGGATAACGCTCGATAGTTGCTTTCAGTAACTATGTTAGTTCGCGTTTCATTCCCGCAGCCAGATCTTTCTTCCGGACGGGCAGCCCCCGCCCGGGCCCCCGCCCGAACTGGAGGACCCAAATCAGCGCTCCACGAGGATGCCGTCCGGATCGCACCAGACGGTGACACCGGGACGGAAGGTCACGCCGTCGAGCACTACGTCCACGTCAACCTCACCGGCGCCGGCCTTGGCGCTCTTGCGCGGGTTGCTGCCTAGCGCCTTGACGCCCAGATCCAGTTGGGCGATCGCCTCGCGGTCGCGGATGGCGCCGTTAATCACGACGCCGGCCCAGCCGTTCGCCACGGCGCTCTCGGCGATCATGTCCCCCATCAGGGCTGTGCCCAGCGAACCGCCGCCGTCCACCACCAGCACGGCGCCATTGCCGGGGGTGGCCAGGGTGGACTTGACCAGGGCGTTGTCCTGGAAGCAGCGGATAGTCCGAACCGGGCCGCTGAAGTGTGAACGGCCGCCGAGGGACTGGAACTGGAGTGAAACGGACGCCAGGTCCTCGCCGCGCTCATCGTACAGATCGGCGGTGTTGACGGGGCTGTTGGTGTTGCCAGCAGATGCGGTCATTGGATCTCCAGGTGTTGTCGTGGCGGGCTCCGCGCTTCCTTAGCCGCACAAGTTGGGCTCCGAATAACAAAGCGGGGCGGTGCAGCCCACGATAGTCTGATTTTCAGCATCACCAACCGTTCCAGGGGGAACCAGCCATGAGCCTGTCCGACACACCCGCAGTACCGGATCCCAGCGCCGCATCGGCTCCCGAAGCGGGAGCGGAAGGCCCGACGGCGGCACTCGCCGAGCCGACGCAGAGGGTCACTGCGCGCTGGGTGACCGGCTTGGTGCTGGTCAATGTTGGCATCAATGCCGCGTTCTTCGGGCCCATCAACATCTTTATCAGCCAGCAGGCCATTGGCGTCGACGAGGCCAACAAGGAAGCCATCCTGTCCCTTGTGCTTGGGTGCGGCGCCGCCGTATCCCTGGTGGCCAATCCGCTGTTCGGGGCGCTGTCCGACCGGACGGTCTCGGGTTTCGGCCGGCGTTCCCCCTGGGTCCTGGCCGGTGCCGTCCTGGCCACGGCAGCGTTGCTGGCGTTGTCCGGGGCCACGGCTGTTGCCCTGATGGTGCTGTTCTGGTGCCTGGTCCAGCTGGGCGCCAACGCGGCCTATGCGGCCATCACCGCCGCCATCCCGGACCGGGTGCCGGTGCTGCAGCGCGGCGGAGTGGGGGGACTGGCGGCCCTGGGCCAAACGGCGGGCATCCTCCTGGGCGCAGTCTTCGGGGCGGTCGTGTCGGGAAACTTCATGGTGGGGTACGCGATGTGTGCGGCCGCCCTGCTGTTCTCCGTGGTGCCGTACCTGTTCCACCGGAATGACCCGCCGCTGCCCAGGGAGCTCCGGCCGCCGTTCTCGTGGGGCAGCTTCCTCCGTGGCTTCTGGATCAGCCCGGCCCGCCACCCGGACTTCGCCTGGGCCTGGCTCACCCGCTTCCTGGTCAACGTCTGCAACCAGCTGACCATTGTCTACCTGATCTTTTTCCTCGGGGACGTCCTCAAGCTTGAGAACCCGGCGCTGGGAGTCCTGATCCTGACCGGCATTTATGCGGTGTTGGTGATGGTTACTGCGGTGATTGCGGGGCCGTGGAGCGACCGGGTGGGCAAGCGAAAGCCCTTCGTCATCGCCTCCTCCGTCATGATCGCCATGGCGGGCCTCACTATGGCGTTCTTCCCCGTGTGGACCGGCGCCCTGGTTGGGGCCGGCATCCTGGGTATCGGCTTCGGCGCCTACCAAGCCGTTGACTTTGCGCTGCTGACGCAGGTGCTGCCGCAGGCCGCCGACCGCGGCAAGGATATGGGGGTCATTAACGTGGCCGCCTCGCTGCCGCAGGTGTTCGCGACAGGCCTCGCTTTCCTCGCGGTGACGCACTTCGGCGGGTACGTCACGCTGTTCATTACGGCCGCCGTGATCGGCCTGCTGGGCGCCGTGTTCGTGGTCAAGATCAAGGGCGTCGCCTGATTCCGGCATTTGCCTGTGCCGTATAGTTGAGGCGGACTGCAGGCACACGGGATGGGGACTCTCCCTGCCGCTGCACCATAAGTACACAACCCCGGAATCCTGATGCCCGAGACCCTTTCAGCCCACCCGTCCATGGCCGCCCGGCCCTCCACGCCGCGCCAGCGGCTGCGCTACACGCGCGTCCTTGATTCTGCCGCAGGGTTTGCCCGCAAGGGGTTGGAGTCGGTGGACCTCGCGGAAATTTCGGAAAAGTCGGGCGTGCCGCTGGGCACCGTCTATCGCTATTTCCCCACGGCCAACCACCTGATGCTGTCCCTCTACCGCCAGCAGCTGGACGAGCTTCAGTCGCGGGCCCGCACTTCGACGGCCAGCTTCGGCGGCCGGGCCCTCACTGGCGTGGTGATGGAGATCTTCCATATGCGGGTGATGCAGCCTGCCGTTGAGCAGTGCCTGAGCCGCTGCGTGTACCTCAAGGACAAGGACACCACGGCACTCCTGCATGAAATCGATGCCTTGAGCGAAACAGCTGTGGCCACCGCCTCCGACGACGCCGTGGCGGCCCGGGTGCTCCTGCTGACCGTCACTGGTCTGGTCCAGTCCGTCCGCAACCGCCGGCTCTCGCTGTTTGAGGCCGAAGAAGACCTCAAAAAGGCCTGCACCCTGCTTGCTCCGGTGGCTGCGGGGGCCCGCGGGGCCCACCGATCGGCGTAACTGGTCTAGACCAATCGGCCAATAAATACGTCTTTATGCCGTGACGTGGGTCACAAAACGGCCTGATTAAACGATTTGGCACACTCCTCGACGTCCAAATGCACTTTTTGGCCCGCTAGCGCTGATTATTATGGCAGGACCGGAGTGGCTGGCAACCAGCATCTGCAAGGGCTTCACCCCGGGCCCGCCACCATTGGGCCCACGAAGCGCCGAATATGACCACCTTGAGCCTCCCTGTGCTTGAGCCTTTCTGCGCCGTGCGCCCACGGCTAGCCCCAGGAGACAACGACGTGTCCATTGACGTAATCGCACCCACCGACAATTCAGCAGCCACTGCCCTGAGCGAGGCCGAGATCTTCGACGCCCACCAGGGCGGGAAGCTCTCGGTGACCAGCACGGTCCCGCTGTCCAACAAGCGCGACCTGTCCATCGCCTACACCCCCGGTGTGGCCGAGGTCAGCCGCGCCATCCACAACAACCCGGAACTCGCCAAGACCCTCACCTGGGCGCAGCGCCTGGTGGTTGTGGTCAGCGACGGTACCGCAGTGCTGGGTCTGGGCAACATCGGCGCCGCCGCCTCACTGCCCGTGATGGAGGGCAAGTCCGCCCTGTTCAAGACCTTCGGCGAGCTGGATTCCATTCCCCTGGTCCTGAACACCACGGACGTTGACGAGATCGTGGAAACCCTGGTCCGTCTTCGCCCCAGCTTCGGCGCCGTCAACCTTGAGGACATCTCGGCCCCCCGGTGCTTCGAGCTGGAAGAGAAGCTGATCGAGGCACTGGACTGCCCGGTCATGCATGATGACCAGCACGGCACCGCGGTGGTGGCCCTCGCCGCCCTGACGAACGCCGCCAAGGTCACCGGCCGCGAACTCGCAGACCTCCGTGTGGTGGTTTCGGGCGCCGGAGCCGCTGGCATCGCCGTCGCCGAAATCCTGCTCGCCGCCGGCATCACGGATGTTGTCCTGCTCGACTCCAAGGGCGTCATCAACCGGGAGCGGGCGGACATCGCCGCCGACCCGCAGAGCAAAAAGTCCCAGATGGCGCAGCGCAGCAACCCCCGCAGTGTCACGGGTGGCCCGGGCGAAGCGCTGCTCGGTGCAGACGTGTTCATCGGGGTTTCCTCCTCGAAGCTGGACGAGGCACATCTGAAGCTGATGAAGGCCGGCTCGATCGTGTTCGCCCTCTCCAACCCGGACCCCGAAGTCCTGCCCGAGGTGGCCGCCAAGTACGCCGCTGTAGTGGCCACCGGCCGGAGCGACTTCCCTAACCAGATCAACAACGTCCTGGCCTTCCCTGGAATCTTCCGCGGCGCGCTGGATGCCGGTGCCCGCCGGATCACGCCCGCCATGAAGCTTGCCGCAGCACGAGCCATTGCCGAACTCGCGGAAGCTGACCTTTCGGTGGACTACATTGTGCCCAGCCCGCTGGACCCGCGTGTTGCCCCGGCAGTGACGGCCGCCGTGGCCGCCGCCGTGGAAGCCGAGTAACCTCCGCCGCCACAACCTGACATAACGCTCGACGGCGGTGCCTCCTCGCGCAGGGGAGACGCCGCCGTCGGGCGTTAAGCTGCCGGGCTCACCGCTGCGCCGCCCTAAACTGGGGCTCATGAACTCCGAAACCGTGGTGAGCATCCTGTGCGGCCTGGCGATCCTGGTGGGTGTGGCCGGCACCATCATCCCCATCCTGCCCGGCAGCTTCCTGATCGGGCTCAGCCTGCTGGCGTGGGCCATCTGGGGTGGCGCCGGGACCACGGGCTGGGTGGTCTTCGCGATGGGAATGGTGTTTGTGCTGGCCGGTATGGCTGCCAGCGCCGTGCTGACCGGACGGAAGCTCAGGGAGCACAGCATTCCCAACCGCAGTGTGGTGATCGGCCTGACAGCGGGTGTGGCCGGCATGTTCGTCATCCCGGTGGTGGGGCTTTTTGTGGGTTTCGCCGTGGGACTGCTGCTCAGCGAGTTCCTCCGCACCCGGAACTTCGGCACCGCAACGTCCACCAGCTGGGCCGCCCTGAAGGCCACCGGCCTAGGCATGCTGGTGGAGTTCGGGTTGGCGTGCCTGGCGGCCAGCACCTGGGTGATCGGGCTCTGGGTCGCGGCGGCCACGTAGGGCTTCCACGTAGGTCCGCCACGTAGCATGGAGAGATGACCGCGGGGGATGCCAGAGGACCGATCTACCGGGACACCCGTGACCTGACGCCGTTCGGGCACGTCCACTTGCAGACCCCCGTCCGGGAACTCGCCGGCAGTGTGGGCGGGCTGATCCACGGAGTGCTGGGCGGCCGGGATGCCGCGCTGATTGCCGTGGACGGCGAGGTCCCCAGGCTCAAGCGGATGCCGGGCAAGGCGCCCAAAGCAGTCCACGATGCCATCTTCACCAGCAGGGAACCGGAGCGGCTCATCGCCGTGGGGCGCGCTTATCCGGGCTGGGCGGGGCTCTGCTCCGTTATGGCCGGGCTCCTGGCGTACCAGCACGGCGGCTACCTGCGCGCGTCCGAACTCCTCCAGCGCGGCCTGTCCATCAGGAACGACGACGACGCCAACCAGTATGCGGCCACGTACCTTACACGGGTGGTCACCCGGGTGGAGGTTGCCGAACGCATCGAAGTCCCAGTGCTGTTCAGCCAGGAATCAGTCTTCCTGGCCCTGTCGCACTCCCTGCGGGAGACGGGCCAGCTGGAAGCCGCGCTGCAGACGGTGGCCGGGCTGCCGCCGTCGTTGCCTTCAGCCTTGGCCCGCTGCGCACTGGCGTTCGCGCTGGGACGCGACAAGGAAGTGGTGATCTGGACGGAGGGGCTGCTGAACTCCGACGACCTCTCGGCGGCCCTGCTGCTGCTCCGCGGGCGTGCGCTCCGGCGGCTCGGCGCCCACGCAAAGGCGCACGAAGCCCTGAAGGAGGTGCTCCGCCGTCGGAAAACGGACGTGGTGCTCCGCAACGACGCCCTCACCGACCGTGCCCTGCTGGTGCTCGACAACGGCCGCAAATCCCTCAACCCGCGGGACTGGCTCCGCGGCCGGCCGGCGGAGCTGGAAACGTTCGAAGTCATCCGCAAGGACATCGACGAGCGCCGGCTGTGGGAGCAGGAGTGGGAAAACCTGGACGGGAAATAGGCTTCGGGTGCGGGCGGCCTTAGGGACCTGCCTGGTGGCGTTGCCTTGTGGACTTGCCTTGTGGACCAGGCCGCCCCGGAGTACAACGGAGGCATGAGCGACGCAGTCCGGTCCTGGATGGAAAAGTACATCGCGGCGTGGACCTCCAACGACCCGGAGGACATCAGGGCGCTGTTCACCGAGGAAGCCGTCTACGCCACCCGGCCGCACGATGCCGACGCATGGCGGGGCCGCGAGCAGATCGTGGCCGGCTGGCTGGAGGCGCGGGACGACCCCGGGAACTGGACCTTCGACTGGACACTGTTGGGGGCGGATAGCGGGCTGGGGACCGACGGCGGGCTGGCCTTTGTGCAGGGTTTCACGGACTACCTTGGTGATAGTCCCAGCTACGACAACCTGTGGGTCATCCGCCTTGAACCGGACGGTCGGGCGTCGGAGTTCACGGAATGGTTTATGGAGCGCAAGGCCTAGGTTTGCTGCGTGAGCCCGGCAACCAGCGGAACCAGCTGCTCTGAGAGGAGCACCACGCCGAGGGCAACCATGATGATGCCGCTGGCCAGGGTGACTGTCCGCGCGGCGCCGGGCCGGGACTGCAGGAGTTTTCGGGCCAGCAGCGCCACGCAGGTGTAGACGGTTCCGGCCAGCAGGACAAACGTCAGGCCCAGCAGGCCGGACTGGACGGGGACCGGGAGGGAGGCCTCCGGGCTGACGAACTGCGGCACCAGCGCCACGTAGAACAGCAGCCCCTTCGGGTTGATACCGCTGGTGCCCATGCCCTGAAGGAAGGTGCGGAGCTGGTTGGCGGGCTTCCCGACGGCGTCTGCCGCACTGAAGGAGGCCCCGCGCCAGGAGCGGAGGGTGCTGATGCCCAGCCACAGCAGGTAGCCCGCGCCGGCCACGGTCAGCCAGCCCAGGACGCCGGGCAGGCCGGACAGCAGGGCCGCGAGGCCTGCCACCATCAGCAGTGTGTGCAGGAGGTAGCCGCCGCAGAGTCCGGCCACGGCCGGGACGAAGCTGCGCTGCCGCAGCCCGGCGGTGATGGAGTAGGCCCAGTCCACGCCGGGGGTGCAGGCGAGGGCGACTGCCACCAGCACAAAGGCGAAAAACAACTGGGGATTCATGGCGGGCTCCTGTCCGATTAGGTACAGGACAAACCTTATGAAGTTTCCGGCCATAAGTGCTTACCCTTTTCGCTCAGTTCGAGTCTGAATTGGTAAGATATTTGCGTGATTGACCATATTGACAGAAACATTTTGCGCCACCTCAAAGAGGATGGCCGGATGACCGCAACGGCGCTGGCCGCGAAGGTCGGGCTCACGGTGGCGCCATGCCACCGGAGGCTCCGGGATTTGGAGACGTCGGGCGTGATCCGCGGGTACAAGGCGGACATCGATCCGGCCGCCGTCGGGTTGGGTTTTGAGGCCATTGTCTTTGTGACTCTGCGCCAGGTGGACCGCTCCACCATGGAGATCTTCGAGAACCGGGTGGCGGACAATCCCAACATCGTGGAGGCACAGCGGCTGTTCGGCTCCCCGGACTATCTGCTGAAGGTCATCGCCGAGGACCTGCCCGGCTACCAGCGCTTCTACGACGCCGAGCTCACGTCACTGCCCGGGGTTGAGCGGCTGACGTCCACGCTGGTGATGAAGAACATCAAGTCCAATGCGGGCCCGCCGCTTTAGCGCTTGTGCCCTTGAGATGCGTCCGTCCTGCGTTGCCTCAGTCCGTGGGGCGGACGTGGACGATGATCACCTGGGTGTCCTTGCCGCCGTCGTACCGGAGGTCGTAGTTCACGTCCAGGCCCGTTGACGTACCCGACGTGATGGAGAAATTAGTCTTTCGTTCCGGGTCCCGCTGGGCGCCGGCGATCCAGCGTTCTGCCGAGTCGCCGTCAATCCCGTACCGCGCCACACCGTCCCGGATGAGCTCAAAATACTCGTCAGGAGAGCCAGCTGTGAGGAAGTAAGTGACCTCGCTGAAGTCCGGCCGCTTGTTCGTGGTGTTCAAGCGGATGCGGTCCGTTTCCCCACTGATCTCGCCGCTCGGAGCAACGATGGTGAGCTTGATCTTTCCCGAGTCCCTGGTGTTGATCTCGGGCCCATAGCTGTCTTCCGTGACCCGGACAGCAGCCTTTTCCAGCTTTCCCGAACTCATGTCCAGCCGTGCGGTCTTGGAGTCACGGATCCGGTCAACGCCGGCAGCGTCGAGGGTGGAAAATTCCGAGGTGCTCATGGTGCTCCCTTGAGAGGTCGGTTCGTTCGTGGTGCCACTGATCTGGCAGCCCGTCAGGGCGAGGCAAGCGGAAAGGGCGAGGAGTACGACCGCGGGATGGCGCCTCTGGCGCCGAGGTGCGGTTGGGCATGTGCCATTCACTGGTGGACCTCCGCGCCGAAGCCATCCACAAAGCGGTCCATGATGCCGGGGATGTTGTTGGTGGGGCGGTGCTGCTCCACGCGGTCGTTGAAGTCCGAACCGATAATCTGCTCCGCACGTCCCGGATCCGTCGCAAGGAGGTTCTGGTATGCCGGGAGGGTGTCCTGCCGGATGAGCTCCCACCGCTGGTCCGCGTTGGAGATGTTCCCATCTGGGAAGCCGGTGGTGAAGTCGGTGCGGAACTGGGTGGGGTTGTCCCAGTTGGTGAAGGGCACGTTTTCCGGGCCGGGGCTCTCCACGCTGAAGGTGTAGGGAAAGACTTCCGGGTAGTTCTTTGCGCCCGGGATGGACGGCTCGCCAGCTAACGTGACCATGTACGTCACGGCCTCTCCGCCAGGGTGGTTCCGCATGTCGTCGTAGTCGTCCGCGATGATTTCGTTCTGCTCGCGGTACAGGAGGGCGGTGTTGCCTTCCTGGATCAGGTCCGGGTCGCCGGAATCGATCTTCGCCCATTCCTCGGCGGTACCCGTATCGATGGCACCCGAGTCCCGCAGTCTATTGATCTCCTCGATTCCGCCGTTCATGTAGGCCTCATGTTGGCGGGCTTGGTCCAGGAAGATCTCCTTGTTCATATCCAGCATGCTGGTCTCGTAGTAACGGATCTCCTGGTCGGTCATGCCGGCGAGCTGTTCGATCTGGTCAAGGATGGGGAGCGGGATGTCCGAGGCCGGATTGTCCGCGATCTGCTGGGCGAGGTCCCGCAGCATTGCCATGTCCTTAAAACCGCCCGCGAAGGACGGGCCGATCATGTTGGCCATACCGGCCCACTGCAGGTCCGGGCTGGAGAGGTATGCCTGGCCGTAGAAGTCGTAGACCTTCTTGATGGTCTCCCAGTTGTGTTCTGTGCCTTTGGAGGTGTCCCAGCTGGCGGGGTCGATGCCCATGTCCAGCATGGCCTGGTTGTTCCAGTAGTCGCTGAGGAAATCCGCGTATTCCTCGGAGCTTTTGTCGATCAGCCCCGAATCGGCGGCCGCATCCATGGCGGCCTTTGCGGCCTCGGGGTTTTCAAGCGCCCACTGCCTGAATTCCTCGCTGCCGAGGTAGGACTGGCGTTCTTCGGGGGTCATGCCGATCAGCCGGTCCGTCAGGTCCTGGGCAGCGCCGTTCCCGGAACCGCTGCCACCACTCCCGGAGCCGCTGCCCGAGCCAGCCCCGTCGCTGGCCTTCTCCTGCTCGTCGGCGTTGGCGAGCACCGTCTTGGAGGCCGACTCCAACCCTGCCGTTGCGGACTTCAGCAGCTTCATGTGCGATGACGTCCAGTCGCTGCGGAAGCGCTCGCCGTCGTGCCCTTTCCAAGCGCCTGTGCCGATGACGCTGCTGAGCTGCTGGCCGAGCACGCTCAACCTGGTGGCGCCGCCTGCCAGGTCCTTGGCGAGCTGCCGCAACTGGGCAACGTCGCCGCCGTAAAAGTTTCCCGCCATATTTCCCCCTGAATGGATTCCCGTGCCAGCCTAGCTGCGATGCGTCCGCGAGGGCGATGGGGAGAGCTCCCCGTGCGGGGTCGAGTGCGGGCCCGGAGAGACGGAACTCAGTCCTGCAACAGTCCGGTGGTCCGGTACGGGATGACTTCCCGCAGGAACATGCTGGTGGACGTCCGGACAATGCCGGGGCAGAGCCTGATCTCTTCGGACACGCGGTAGAGGTCGTCCGGGCTGGTGGCCACCACGCGGATCAGCAGATCGGTGTCGCCGGCAGGCGCATGGCATTCCAGGACCTCGGGGATTTCTCGCAGGGCCGCGATGGCTTCGTTGAGGTGGCTCTGGTCCAGTTCGGCGCTGACGGCCGCGGCCACACCCCTGCCCAGGGCGGAGGGGAGCACGCGGCTGCTGTTGGGACGGAGAGCGCCCGACGCCGTCATCCGCTCCAGGCGCGACTGGACGGTCCCGCGCGCCAGGCCCAGCCGCTGGGCCAGCACCATGATGGGGACGCGCGGGTCCTCGTCCAGGGCATTGAGGATGCGCTTGTCCGTGGCGTCCAATTGCTGCAATCTGATCAGTTCCTGTCGGAGCTTGTGGTCCCTATTGGTCAGACTGACCAACGAAATGCTTGCTAGTTGTGCCAACTGTATGGCGTCTGCTCAAATTGTGGCAACAAGGGTTGAGGCTACCGCCGAATCCCGCAGGCTACAGGAACTCCGGCACACCACCCGGCAACTGGACACCGCCTCCCGCAAGGAGGACGCCTCTGATTGACACTTTGTTCACACCACGGTCATTCTGCACACACGGCAAGAGCCCCTGAGCCACCGACGTCGGATCCCCGAAGTCATCGGTAGCTGAGGGGCTCTTGTGCTGCCCCGGACTAGGGTTGGTCCATGACCCCTGCCGGCCGCTTTGCCCCCAGCCCCTCCGGCGAACTGCATGTAGGAAACCTCCGCACCGCGATTCTCGCCTGGCTGTTCGCCCGGTCCACGGGACGCGACTTCCTGCTGCGCGTCGAGGACCTCGACCGGGCGCGGGCGGGCGCGGAGGCGGAGCAGCTCCGCGATCTGGAGGCCGTGGGCCTGACGTGGGACGGCGCCGTCGTGCGCCAGACGGACCGCGGCGCCGTCTACGCCGAAGCGATCGGCCGGCTGGCTGCTGCGGGCCTCACCTACGAATGCTTCTGCACGCGCCGCGAAATCCAGGAGGCGCCGTCCGCGCCGCACGCGCCGCAGGGCGCCTATCCGGGCACCTGCCGGGACCTCGATCCTGCCGAGCTGGAGTTCAAACGCTCCACCCGGCCGGCTGCCATTCGGCTCCGCGCCGAGGTTGCGGAGTACACCGTACGGGATGTGCTGCACGGTGATTTCACCGGCGTGGTGGACGATTTTGTCCTGCGCCGCAACGACGGCGTGACTGCCTACAACCTGGCCGTCGTGGTGGACGACGCCGCACAGGGCGTCGACCAGGTGGTGCGGGGCGATGACCTGCTGCCATCCACGCCGAGGCAGGCATATCTTGCGTGGCTCTTGAATATTCCTGTCCCGGAATATGCGCATGTGCCGCTGGTGGTGAATTCCGACGGCGCCCGGCTGGCCAAGCGCGACGGCGCCGTGACGCTGGCCGATCTCGCCCGTGCCGACGTTTCCGCCGCTGACGTGCGGAACCTCATCCTGCAGTCCCTGGGGCTGCCGGCCGGGACGCTGCAAAACGCACTCGCGGAGTTCCGCCCGGCGGACCTCCCGCGGGAACCGTGGGTCTGGACCGGCCCCTAAGCAGCGCGCGAACGGACGCTTGCGGCCCCGCGGACGTGAGGCCACTTGCTGCCGTACGCGTAGGCTGAAGCTATGTCGGCACCCGAATTCACTGAAGCACAAATCCCTCAACCGCGATTCACTGTCGAGACCGCGAAGGTCCTGGCCGAGGTGGCCCACAATCGGCAGAAGGACAAGCTCAAGAGGCCCTACCGAGACCACGTAATTGCGGTGGGTGATGCCCTTGCAGATTTCAACGACGATATCCGGATTGCCGGTTACCTTCATGACATTGCCGAGGACACTCCCATCACGCGGCAGGCACTGCTGGACATGGGCGTTTCCGAGCGGGCAGCGGACATCATCGAGCGGGTCACCAACAGGCTGCACGATAACCCCGATGACTATCAGGCCGGGATGCACTTCATTGCCGAGGACCACGACGCGGCACTCGTGAAGATCGCGGACAATGCCCACAATTCCCTGCCCGAACGCGTCAGGGCTCTGGCCGCGAAGTGGCCGGACAAACCGCCGGTCACCAAGTACCGGGATGCCCGTCCGGTGCTGTATGCCGCCGTCGACGTCGAGGAAGTCCGCAAGATCCTTGCGCGGGTTAATCCCTGGCTGCTGAAGGAGTTGGACGACAGGCTCGACGACGAAGATGACACGGATTACGAGAACCTCTCCTACGAAGACTCTCCAGTCGCTGAGCCTGTCCAGGCCCCGGAAGCGGCGGACAGCCGGCCGGACGGAGCCTCTTAGGCTCCTGCTTTCATCTGCTCCAGGGCTGCGTTCATTCGTTCGGTGCCGCGCTTCTCATCAATGACAATCGACACGCCCAGCGCCAGCACAACCACCAGCAGGCAGATCGGCACCGAGACCCCGGCGGTGGCAAGTCCCACGCTGCCCGCCAGCGCGGCCACGACGCCGGCCGCCACGGCAATGACGGTCCGGTCCACGCAGATCATGATGCTGAAGAGCCAGGTCAGGGAGACTTTGAATAGCGCCACGGGGACCGCGATGCTGGCCACGGCCACGGCGGCGCTGATGTGGGCCTCATGGTCGACATAGTAGGCCGCCACGTGCAACCCGGCGCCAGTTGCGGCGATGGCAGCGAAGATGGGCATGTGCGCGTAGCCGAAGAAGAATGAGCGGTGGCGCTGGAAATGTAGGGCCGGGCCGGCGGGCAGGATGAAGTAGATCCACCACATGCTGAACGCGAGGGCCGTTCCGCCGAATCCCACCAGCGCCGCGTCGACGCTCCAGCCATGGTGGGCCACAATGGCGCGTAGGGTTTCGATCGCCCCGATCAGGCATTCGCCAAGGGCGATGATGGCGAGTAGCCCGTAGCGCTCGGCTATGTGGTGCGCGTGCCACGGGGTCCGCATGCTGCGCTCCGCGGCGTAGGGTGTGACCATTTCCAGGATGAACAGGGGCGCAGCCACGAGGAACGTGGTCAGGATGTCCGCCTCAATGATGAGCACCGCGATCCAGCCGAGCTGCACCACGCCAAGGTACGTGGCGTACCGCTGGCAGGTCCGCCGGCGTGCCGGATCTTGCCGTGCCGCGCGCAGCCACTGGAAGACCAGGGCCAGGCGCATGATCACGTAGCCGCCCACCATCACGGCGTTGTCCACGTGGTCGCCCTCCACGAGCGAGTGGAACATCGGCTCAATGCCCATGGCCAGGATCAGCACCCCGAGAAGCTGGACCATGGTGACCACGCGGAACACCCAGTCGTCGGTGTCGTAGGCGCTGGCGAACCACGTGAAATTGATCCAGGCCCAGATCACGGCGAACATCGCGAAGGAGAATCCGAGCAACCCGGCGCCGAAGTGGGCTTCCGCAATCTGGTGGGCGAACTGGCTGCCGGCAACCCCGAAGGCAATAACAAAGGTCAGGTCGAAAAAGAGTTCCAGCGGGGTCGCGGCCCGGTGCTTCTCATGGGGATCCCGGCCGCCCATGCGGGAGAAGGCATGCCGGAGGGGGTTTGAGGACATGGTCAAAGGTTACCGCCAGGGCAGTGTCCTGCTCCAGAGTGCAGATGGCTCCGAGACGAAGGTTTCGGCGGTGCTGCATGAGGCGTCAGCGTGCCGCTCGACCGGGGACCGGCTGCGCTGACAACCAGAGAAAGTCAGCTGCTGACAGAGGAGGCCCCGGTTCTTCGAGGGCTGTCCGCAGCTGGGCCCACGCCGGCGAGCGGCGGTCTGCAGGGAGCAGACCTTCGGGCAGAGTACTTGAAGGCAGGGTGCTTTCGGGCCGGGTGTCGTCAGACAGTGGACAGTCAGGATCCTGATAACCCAGCACCTGTCTCACCTGAGGTGGCCAGCGTGGTGGTTCCCAGTCGGGGTGTTCGCTTTGGTAGTGGCGGCCGGTGGGTGATGTCCAGCTGGGTGGTTCGTTGGGGGTGGCTGCTTTGGGTGTCCAGCCGGTGGTGTGTCTGAGCCTGTGGTGCTTGTGGCAGGGCTGGCCGAGATTTGATATGCCGGTGGATCCTCCGTGGGCCCAGGCGAGGATGTGGTCGGCTTCGTTGTCGAGGGAGTGGTTGCTGCAGCCGGGGAACGGGCACTTTCCGTCCCGTAGGCGGAGCCATTGGCGTTGGGCTTTCGTCACGCGGTAGCTTTTTCGCCCGATCTCCAAGGGTGCTCCGTCGCGGGGGTCGATCAGGACCCGGTGGAAGGATTCGGCGCCGTCGGCGATGAGGTGGCGGGCCATGGACGGCGGGATCGGCCCGTACCCGTCCAACATTGCGGGTTCATCGGTGAGGCCCAGCAGCGACATCACCGGGACCGTGATCAGCACCTGCGCCCGCGGCGACGGAACACCGCCACCCACGCCGACTGATTCCCGGCCAGAGCTGAGATCGGTTCCGCCGGTGATGCCGCTTGTTCCGCCGCTGATGCAGTCCGCGTTTCCGCCGAGGAGCCAGGTGGCAACGGTGTCGGCGCGGAGCTGAGTGAGGGTCCGGTCCTCATGGGGGCCTTGGAGGGCGCGGGCGGCGGTGGTGGTACGGTCCCAGATCCCCGCGGCCTGATCCGCGGGCAGGTAGGCGGAGAGCCAGGCCATACCGTCCCGGTCCGGGGCATACTCCACCCGTCTGTCCGCGGCACACCTGGTATGGCGCTTTTCGATGCTGACCGGATGGTGCCGTTCCCGCCAGGTCCGGGCCTTGTGCCGGAACCTCCCGGGGATGAGCTCACCGGCCGCGCCACGTGCCGGATTCACGACGAAGGGGTCCAGGAAATGTGCCTCCAACCCCTGCGCCCCGGTGGGGTCAAGGTTGGTGGTTTCGTCGACCATGATCCGGGCGTGCTGCCACGAAATCGTCCCGGCCCGCAATGCCGCGAACGTCAGCGGCAAGGCCGTGGCCAGTACGTGGGATTCGGCGAGCAGGGCACCGGCACTGCGCTCACTCACCGTCAGGGCGCAAGCGACCTCAGCGACGACAGCCATCTCCTGACCTGTGTGGTCCTGCGGCGACTCGGCCGGACCCGCCAGGGCCTCGGCAGCAGCGCTGTAACCGGCAGCCAGCCAGACCTTCAGGGCGGCACTTTTCGCGTCCAACCGCGAGATCTCGGCCAGCCCGTCCAGGAAACCACCCGCCACCTGGCGCAACGGATCAGCCTCCCAGGGACCGGAGGCTTCGGCACCTTCACGGATCGCAGAAGCCAGCCCTGCGAAGGACGCCGAAAGGGCCTCCGCCGTCGCCACAGCCGCTCTGCTATCCATACTCAAAGCATCCCAGCAGGGTCTGACAAAGACCGCAAGGATGAATGCCTATGTGCATAACTCAGCGGCCAGGAGCAACCCGCAAGGACTCGACCTCAAGGGGCGCCGCGGCAGTGCAGAGCCGTTCGCGCGCGGGGGCTTAAGTGTCCGTTCGCGCCCCGGGCCGGTGGCTTAGACCCGCCCCAGTGCGTCGATGTCCTCAAGGAACTGCTCGTGGACCTCCTGGCTCACGGTGGTCCGGGTATCGCCGACCGCGTCGAGGTAGTCCTCGGTGCAGGGCCCCTTCCGGACCGCCTCGCGGACTGAAACGCTGCCCGCGGAAGCGGCGCCACCGTCGTCGTACACTGCCTTTTCCAGCGCGCGCTGGGAGGCGCTGCGGGCGGCGTACTCAATGTCCGCGGGGGAGAAGCCCTCGGTCCGTTCCACCAGGAGCTCCACGTCCACATCGTCCACCACGGTGGCCGGGATGAAGCGCTGCCACATGGCTTCGCGGGCCTGGCGGTCCGGGAGGCCGATAGGGATGACGTAGTCGAACCGGCCGTGGCGCAGGAAGGCACTGTCCAGGGACTTGATGAAGTTGGTGGCGCAGACCAGCAGGCGGCCGGGTTGTTCGCGGAATGCCGGGATGATCTTCAGGAGCTCGTTCGTGACGCCCTGCAGGGGCGACGGCGGTTCACCTGAACGCTGGGAGGCGATCTCCTCCACCTCGTCGATGAACACCACGCAGTGCTCCAGCTCCGCAATTTCGAGGAATGTTTCGCGCAGGGCGCCAGCGAGGCCCTTGGGATCGGAGGCCAGGCGGGACGGGAAAACCTCAACGAACGGCCACTCGAGCCGGGACGCGATGGCCTTCGCAAACGTGGTTTTGCCGGTGCCGGGAGGACCAAACAGCACCACGGCACGCGGCGGCACCACGCCGTATTCATCGGCGAGGTCGGCCTCCGCGAGGGGCAGGACAAGCCGGCGTTCCAGGAGTTCCTTTTCCTTGCGCATGCCAGCCACGTTCTCCCACAGGTCCCGGGCCAGGATCCGGCCGCCCAGCTGGCCCAGCGCGCCGAGCTCCTGACGCTGGACGGGGATGGTCCGCTCGAAATAGCGCAGGTTCTTCTTGAGCGCGAAGCCGCGGCTGAGGAACGCCTCCACCCGGGTTTCCGCTTCCGGCATCAGCGCGGAGAGCTTGTTGAGGCCGTGCGGGGCCATGCGGTTTTCGACGGCGGCGAGCAGCGAGGTGCCGATCCCGCGCCCGCGGTACTCAGGCAGCGTGGCCAGGAAGACGATCCAGCCCTGGTCATGCGCGGCGCGTCCAACGGCGGCGCCCACCACCTGATCGCCCTGCACCGCTACCACGGCGTGGTCCTTCTCGCAGGATGCCAGCACCTCGGAGAGGGCGTAGACGGGCTCCACGTCAGTGGCCTTGAGCGACTCCCAGAGGTGCAGGATCCCGTCCAGGTCTGCTGAATGGAAATCCCTGATGCGCCAGTTGGTCATGCCGTGTCTCCCGGGTGGTTCGTCATTGAACGGGTCATTGAGCTTCGTCGTTGAACTGCAAGAAGCGCTGTGACGCGCTCTGCTGAGCATAGGCGATCAGCCCTCGGCGAAGGGTTGCGGGAGCGTTGCATTACGGAACGTACGACGGCGGCACCTGGGTTCCGTGTCAACAGAACCCGGGTGCCGCCGTCGGGCGTCACGGCCGGTTTGGCCGGGCAGGGCGTTACTTCTTGAAGGTTTCCGCGGGTGGGTTGGCGATGACGGGGGCTGTGCCGGTGAAGCCTTCGCGGGTCTCGGCGATCTCACGGATCCGGGTGCGGCAGGCGTACCAGCCGAAGACCATCAGCACGGAGGCGATGGCGGTGACGAGCATGGTGAGGGGTGAGTCGATGAAGACCATCACCAGGACGCTCGCGAGGAAGAGCAGTGAGAGGTAGCCGGTGTACGGGGCGCCGAACATCCGGAAGGAGGGGCGTTTGAGCCAGCCTTTGTTCGCCCAGCGTTGGAGCTGGATCTGGCAGAGCACGATGGTTGCCCAGGTCATGACGATGCCCACGGAGGCGACGTTCAGCACGATTTCGAAGGCCTGTGCGGGTACGAGGTAGTTCAGCGGGACGCCGAGGAGGGACACTCCGGCGGTGATGGCGATGCCGCCGTAGGGGACGCCGGCCTTGTTCATGCGGCCCGCGAACTTGGGGGCGGAGCCGTTCACGGACATGGAGCGGAGTATGCGTCCGGTGGAGTATAGGCCGGCGTTGAGCGAGGAGAGCGCGGCGGTGAGGACCACCAGGTTCATGATGACGTCCACGCCCTGGATGCCGATGGAGCCGAAAAAGGTAACGAACGGGCTGACGCCCTTTTCGTAGGAGGTGTAGGGCAGCAGGAGGGCGAGCAGGATGACGGAGCCGACGTAGAAGACGGCGATCCGGAAGACCACGGAGTTGATGGCCTTGGGCATGATCTTTTCCGGGTTTTCGGTCTCGCCGGCGGCGGTGCCCACGAGTTCGATGGAGGCGTAGGCGAACAGGACGCCTTGCATCAGGATGATCATGGGGAGCAGGCCGTTGGGGAAGATACCGCCGTTGTCCGAGAGGAGGCTGAGGCCAACCTGCTGGCCGTCCACGGGGGTGCCGAAGATGACGAAGTAGGTGCCCACCACGAGGAAGACCACCAGCGCGGCGACCTTGATCAGGGCGAACCAGAATTCCATCTCGCCGAACACCTTTACGGAGACGAGGTTCAGGCAGAGCACCACTACCAGGGCGATGAGGGCCCAGGCCCACTGCGGGACGGCCGCCATCCAGGGGATGTAGTTGCCGAAGAAGTTCATGTAGAGCGCTGCGGCGGTGATGTCCACAATGGTGGTGGTGGCCCAGTTGAGCCAGTAGAACCAGCCGGAGACAAATGCGGCCTTCTCGCCGAAGAATTCACGGGCGTAGGAGACGAACGAGCCCGACGACGGGCGGTGCAGCACTAGTTCGCCCAGCGCCCGCAGGATCAGGAACGCGAAGAAACCGCAGACGGCGTAGGCGATGACGAGTGACGGGCCGGCGGCGTTGAGGCGGCCGCCGGCGCCGAGGAACAGGCCGGTGCCGATTGCGCCGCCGATGGCGATCATCTGGATCTGCCGCGGCTTGAGGCTCTTGTGATAACCCTTGTCCTCCGCGTGCAGGGCATTTTCGGTGGCGTGCGCCTGGGGCGGGACGGTGTGGTCCGTGATGACCTGCTTTTGGGCAGTGTCCTGTTGGGGAGTTGTCATGCGGTGTCCTTTGGGGGTGGTTGGGCGGGCGGGTAGGGACTATTTGCTGAGATTCGCCAGGCGCTCAGGACTGAGGAGTTCCTGGAGCTGGGCGGCGGTGAGCAGGCCATGCTCGAGCACGAGTTCGGCCACACCCTTGCCGGTGGCGAGAGCCTCCTGGGCGATGGCGGTGGCGGTGGTGTAGCCGAGGTGGGGGTTGAGGGCTGTGACCAGGCCGATTGACTGTTCCACGGTGAGGCGGAGGTGTTCGGTGTTGGCGGTGATGTCCCGGACGCAGCGTGCCGTGAGGGTGCGGCAGGCGGCTTCCAGGTGGGAGATGCTCTTGTGGAGGCTGTGGACGATGATGGGTTCGAAGGCGTTGAGTTGGAGCTGCCCGGCTTCGGCGGCCATGGTGATGGTGACGTCGTTGCCGATGACCTCGTAGGCCACCTGGCTGACCACTTCGGGGATTACCGGGTTGATCTTGCCAGGCATGATGGAGGAGCCGGACTGGACGGCCGGGAGGTTGATCTCGCCGAAGCCCGCGCGGGGGCCGGAGGAGAGCAGGCGGAGGTCGTTGCAGATCTTGGAGAGTTTCACGGCCACGCGCTTGAGCACGCCGGAGAGGTGCACGAAGGCGCCCACGTCCTGGGTGGCTTCGATGAGGTCGACGGCGGTGACCAGGGGGAGGCCGGTGACCTCGGCCAGGTGCCGGCAGGCTGCCTCGGCATAGCCGGCGGGGGCGTTCAGGCCGGTGCCGATGGCTGTGGCGCCGAGGTTGATTTCGTGGATGAGTAGCTCCGCTTCGGCCAGGCGCAGCCGGTCCTCGCCGATGGTGATGGCGTATGTGCCGAACTCCTGGCCCAGCGTCATGGGGACGGCGTCCTGCAGCTGCGTTCGGCCCATCTTCACCACGGTGCGGAATTCCAGTGCTTTGGCGGCGAAGGCCTCTTCGAGTTCGGCCAGTGCGTCAAGCAATTCCCGGCCGGCGAAGATGGTGCCCAGTTTCACGGCGGTGGGGTAGACGTCGTTGGTGGACTGGCTGAGGTTAACGTGATCGTTGGGGTGCAGGCGGGCGTAGTCGCCTTTGGGGTGGCCGAGGATTTCGAGGGCGCGGTTCGCGATGACCTCGTTCGCGTTCATGTTCGACGACGTCCCGGCGCCGCCCTGGATCACGTCCACCACGAACTGGTCGCTGAGCTGGCCGTTCATCACGTCGGTGCACGCCTGCTCGATCGCCTGGCCGCGTTCGGCGTCCAGCAGTCCGAGTTCGCGGTTCGTGCGGGCAGCGGCCAGCTTCACGGCGGCCAGTCCCCGGACCAGATGCATGTTGGAGGACAGCGGCTGCCCGGTGATGGGGAAGTTTTCCACGGCGCGGAGCGTGTGGACGCCCCAGTAGGCGTTGCCTGGGACGTCGCGGTCACCCAGGAGGTCGTGCTCGGACCGGGTTTCGGGCACGGCATCCACGGCACTCGGGTTGGTGGTCAGGTTGGTCATGGGGGTCCTCACAGGGCTTCGTTGGCGGGCGCGGACAGGGTTAGTGCAGGCAGGAAATCTGTGGGCCGCAGCAGGCCCACTTTGTGGCCGCCGCCCAGGATGGGGGCGGTGCCGATGCCGGCGAGCGGCGCAATGTCCACGCCGAGGGATTCAAGGACGTGGACGGTGGCGGGCATCCGGGCGCGGTCGCCGCCGTCGGAGATCTTGACGGCAACTGCGCGGCCATCCGGCAGGCCGACGAGCTGCACACCTTCAAAACCGTCCTTCGCCACAGAGCCGGGCAGCAGGCGCATCAGTTCCGTGACGTCCCGGCGATCGCCGGCCACCATGTCGGGGTGCTGCCGCATGGCGAGCCCGACGGCGGCTTCCGCAAGCAGTGGGGCGGTCCCGCCGTCGTCGGAGGTGCTGACGATGGTAATCGCGGTGGCGGCCGCCGCGATGGCGCCGAACGCGCGGGCCATGCCGCGGAGGGTGAGGGCGAAGAGGGGCGTCCCGCAGCCGTCCGTGCTGCGGGCGAAGGCCTCCTCGCCGGTCAGGTCGGTGACGGTGGCGGCGATCAGCTGCTGCAGCGGATGGGACGGATCGAGGTAACCCTTGACTGGCCAGCCGTTGATGACGCACGTGGCGGCCATGGCGGCGTGCTTGCCGGAGCAGTTCTGGGTCAGCTGCGTGGCGAGGAAGCCGGTGCGCAGCCAGTCCTCGCGCTCGTTGCTGCCGTAGGGCAGGTCGGTGCTGTTCTCGAGGTCGCTGACGGTGAGCCCGTGCATGGCGAGGATACGCTGGGTGCCGCCGCGGTGTTTGGCTCCGCCGGAGTGGCTGGCTGCGGTCAGGGCGAGCAAGTCGGCGGGGAGGTTCAGGCCCGCACGGACCATGGCCACGGCCTGCAGGGGCTTGAGGGAAGAGCGCGGGTAGAACGGTGCCAGGGGGTCGCCTGCCGTCGCCAGGATCGAGCCGTCAGGTGCGGTGGCGATGGCCGAGCCGTAGTGGACGCTTTCCGCCAGTCCGTCGCGGGTGGCCACCACCAGGGGTGCGTGCCGGGGGAGGTTCGCGGGGTCGATCCCAGTCAAAAATGCGTGTGCGGCCGTGCCGGGGACAGCGGTTTGGGCAGCAGGAAGGGCAGGGGCAGGCATGGAGTCCTAGGGGTCTTTGTTAGGGGAGTTACTTGTTGAGGATGGAGTCGAGGGCAGCGCCCACGGCGCGTAGGTGTTCGGCCATGGCCATGCTTGCGGCCTCGGCGGAACCGGCCTCCATGGCGGCGAGGATCTGCTGGTGCTCGGTGTCGGACGCGTGTTGGCGGTCGGCCACCATGTTTAGGGTTTCCGACTGGAAGGCCAGGGCTCCCCGGATGTCGGCCACCACGCTGGCGAACACCTTGTTGCCGCTGGCGCGGGCGATGGCGGCGTGGAAGCTGGAGTCCAGGACAACCCAGCTTTCCGGGTCTGTTTCCGTGGTCATCGCGGCGACGATCTGCCGCAGCGTCTCGAGTTCCTCGTCGGTCCGGCGCTGCGCTGCCAGTCCTGCTGCCGGAACCTCGATGTGCGGGCGGGCCTCGGTGAGGTCCCGCGCAGAGTAATGCCCCAGTGTCAGGTCATTGGCCACCTTGTTGGCGACCACAAACGTGCCCTTCCCGGTCTTGGTGACAGTCAGGCCCAGGGCGGTGCAGGAGCGGAGCGCCTCGCGGATGACTGAGCGGCTGACCCCGTACTGCTGCGAGAGCATCGCCTCGGAGCTGAGCTTGCCGCCCACTGCCACGGTGCCGGACTCGATATCGGCGCGGATGGCGTTGAAGACAGCTTCCGCCGCGCTGAGACGGGCCAGCGGTTGGGCGTCGAGCCGCTGGGTTCCGGGGGGCTGGTTTCCGGAGGGCTTCGCAGGATGCCCTGCTGTCCGGCTGTCTGACAGGTTCACGCCTCAAATATGGCACGGGTCACAGTGTGTGTCAATGCGGGTACCCGAGGGGCCTGACGGCCCTGGCCCGAGGAGGTTGAATCCCCGGACCAGGATCCGCCGGTCGTCAGGGTCGAGACAAGCCGTCAGGTTCGCACAAGGAGTTGCAGAATGCGCGCCGCTGCTCAGGGAACTGGTTGCCGGGACCGTGCAATCGCGGGTATGAGGGCGTAGAAGGGGGTGCAGCCGCCTCTTGTCCCGGGGGAAATGTTGGAGCGGACCAGCGAAGCGGCCTCAAGCGCCGCAAGGTGGTAGCGGACGTTTTCCCTGGAGGAATTGATGGCGCTGCTGATGTCGGACACCTTGCTGGCTCCGTTACGGGCGAGATGCTCGATGATCCTCGACCGGACGTCGCGGCGACGGTCCGCGTCTTCGGGGACCGTGAGTGAATGAATCATTTTTCGCATGCCTTTCAGGGCGTGACTCGATCAGTGCATTGCTGGAGCGTGGACGCGGGTCTCTTCTGCGTCCTGAGTCTGGAGTCCGGTGGCGTCCGGCACGGCATCGTCGGGTTTCCTTCCGATGACCGCGGTGGCGATGGCGTTTCCGAGGATGTTGGTGGCGGTGCGGCCCATGTCCAGCAGCTGGTCCACTACAAGCAGGACCGCGATACCGGCGGCCGGGACGCCGAATCCGGGGATGACGGCAGCAACCACCACGAGCGAACCGCGTGGCACGCCAGCCATGCCTTTGCTGCTGAGCAGGAGCATGGCCGTCATGGCGATCTGTTGGCCTAAATCCATGTCGATGCCGTAGGCGTTGATGAGGAAGACCGAAGCGAAGGTCATGTACATCATGGAACCGTCAACGTTGAACGAGTATCCCAGCGGCAGCACGAAGCCGGTGGTCCGCTTGTCGATGCCGAATTTGGTCAGGCCTTCGATGAGCTTGGGCAAGGCCGCTTCGCTGCTGGACGTGGCGAACGCTATGACCATGGGTTCGCGCACCATTCGCACCAGGCGGAAGGCCGCCCGGCCGAGGAACGCCGTGGCCACGGCGATCATGATGACCCACAGGGCCGAGAGGGAAACATAGAATCCGCCGATGAACGAGGCGTAAGTGGCGAATGCGTCGAGGCCCTTCGCGGTGAATGCCGAGGCTATTCCGGCGAAAACGCCCACCGGGGCTGCCAGCATCACGTAGCCGGTGACCTTCAGCATGACCTTCATCAGTTCGTCGATCGCATCAGCTATGAAGGCGTGGCCAGTCTTCCGGAGGTTCAGCAGGGCGATGCCGAAGAGCGCGCCGAACACCAGGATCTGGAGCGGATTGTTCGTGGTCAGGGCCGAGAAGACGCTGGTGGGGATGATGTTGGTGATGAATGTCTGGAAGTCGAGCGGCTTGGACTCCAGCCCGGCATCATCGGTGGGCACCAGGTTGAGGCCAGAGCCCACGTTGAGCAGGTGGGCCATGATGAAGCCAAAGGCGCCCACCAGCACCGAGGCGGAGAGGAACCAGAGCATCGAACGGCCGAACAACTTGCCCACCCCGGCTGATTTCGCGGCTCCGGCGATGCCCGAGACCAGCGTGGCGAAGATCAGCGGGGCAATGATCATTTTGATCAGGTTCAGGAACATGTGTGTCACAGTGTCGAAGACGGCAACGAAGGTGTCCCGCACATCAGGGGGGAGAAGCCAATGGAACACCAGGCCGCTGATGATTCCCATCAGAAGCGAGGCCAGAATCCATTTCGTTGATTTGATTTTCAAAGTCAGTCCTTGGCTAAGTGCCGGGATCCGGCCCTCTTGAAGGGACCTCGTCTTTGAGTCTCTGAACCCCGGCGGGGATTTTGGGCACGACGATGTGCACCGGATCAGCATGGTGATCGGAGGACGGGCGGTTGGGGCCTATTTGCTGAGGTTGGCCAGGCGTTCGGGGCTGCGGAGAGGCTGGAGCTTGCCGGCTTCGGCCGCCATGGTGACGGCGACGTCGATGCCGAGGACCTCGGAGAAGTTGGTCACTTCCTGCACAGGCTGTCCTACTGTCCGGCTGTCTGACAGGTTGACGCCTCAAATATGGCACGAGTCACAGGGAGTGTCAATGTTTATGACGTAGACAGTCAGGAGTGCGCGGCGTTGCGGCGCTGAGCCTTCAGGAGCCGCAACCCACTGGCCAGCACGCCCACATGACTGAAGGCCTGGGGGAAGTTGCCGAGGAACTCCCCGGTGTCCGGATGGATCTGTTCGGGGAGCAGGCCCAGGGGATTCGCGCGGCGGCACAGGGATTCGTAAAGTTCATGTGCCTCGTCCAGCCGCCCTTGCCCGGCCAGGTTGTCCACCAGCCAGAAGCTGCACAGCAGGAAGGCGCCTTCGCCGCCGGGCAGTCCGTCCGGCGACTCCTGCGGCAGGCAGCGGAACAGCAGCCCGTTGCCGGCGTCCAGGTTCGCCGCGATGGCCTGGGTGTTAGAGACCATCCTCGGATCGTTGAATGAAATGACATTCCGGATGGGGATGGACAGCAGCGCGGCATCCACGCCGCCGGAACCGCCCTGCTGTTCGGTGAAGGTGCGCCGTTCCGGATTCCAAGAGAGGAGCGCAAGGAATGGCATACGTCCCTGCTCGACCTTGGCCACGCCGCTGGAAATACAGTCGCCGGAGTAGTTGACACTGCTGCCGGCACCGTTGCTGCGGCTCCAAAAGCCATCGCTGGCGGCGTAGAAGACACTATTCTGCACGTTGCCCAAAGCGTAGAAGAACGGCGAAAGAGTTCCGAGGTCGACGAATAGTCCGGCCCCCGGATCGGGGCTACAACAGCGAGCCCCGAGAGCGCTTGGGACCCGCTGCCATCCGCCTCTCAGCAGGGGCGCCAGGACCCCCCGCCCGGTGCATAGCAGCGTGGACCCGTGTACTTGGTAGCCGGTGGTACATAAGGGGCGGGAGCAGGCGGAATGTACGGTTGGGGTGCCGGCGGTATGTAGGGTGCGGGTGCAGGCAACCTTTGTAGGCGCTCGGCCTCGGCCTGACGGGCCGCTTCTGCTGCGGCTGCCTCGTCAGCCGCCTTCTTTTCAGCCGCCGCGCGCTCCTTTGCAGCCTTCTTTTTTGCTGCAGCCTGTGCTTCGGCGGCCAGGCGGTCCTCGTGTGCCTTCTTCTCTGCCGCGGCGAGTGTGCCCTGCAAGGCCTTCGTTTCGTCCCGCTTCTTCTCTGCCGCGGCGACCTTGTTGTCCAGCGTCGAAAGGTATGCCGCCGCGACGGTGGCCGTCAGGCCGGCCCAGTAGATTGCCCTCTGTGTATCCTTGCTGGCAGCAAGAACAGTTCTGAAGGCCTTTGCTGCCGCCAGTTGGGTGACAAGTACTGCCGCCGCTACGCCTGCAGCAGCTGAGGTGGTTGCGGGCTCAGCTACTGTTGCGGTTTCAAGCGCCTTGGTCGTTTTCGCAACTTGGGCAGGTAGAGTGCAGTCGACCTGATCGGAAAACAGGCCACTCTTGGCCGACCTGGCTTCCGCGTAGGCTGCTTCGACCGGAGGCAGGAACTTACGGTTTTCGCCGTACTGTATGGGGATTCCCAGCCCTTCCCGCGCGATCTCGGCATTCACCAGGGAGCCGTCCGGAGCGAAGACTCCGGCGAGGGTCCGGCCGTATTGGTCGTGCCGTTCCTTATCGAATTCAAGCTTGACCTGGGTGCCTTTCGGCAGCAGCCCCTCGAGGTATTCCGTGGCCTGCGGGCCAAGGCATTCAACCGGCAGGTCGGGGTCCTTCGTCTCAGGCGTGTCGATACTGAGCAGCCGGATCGTGTGGCTCCCATTATTGATGGAGACCACGAGCGTATCGCCATCGACAATGCGGACTACCGTTCCGGAGTCCGCATTAGCTGCAGCGGCCACTACTAATGAGCCAGCGATCAGGGTGGCCGCGGCTACCGAGGCAATGATTAGGTTCTTCACTCCAGGCTCTCTCTGAACTTGTGGCCGGTTACTCCAAGGTGGGGGGCGCCCCGCCATCTGGAAGAACGCTGACAGTCGTATCCATTGATGCTGGACGTCCGGCCTCAGGTTTTGCGCAGGAGTGCATCACGATGGTCGCAGTTATGGTTTTACCCCTCTGCTCACTTATTAGCCTCCGGCACGAACGTGCCGATCTGCCCTTTACATGAGCAGTTGCGAAGTCATAAGCTGGCTGCAAGCTGGATTCGGAACGATCGTACCTATTGGAGTTGCTCGTGGCCGACGCATTTGGTGATCAGTTGCCTTCAGAGGTCCGCTCGCGCCGTATATCGCTGGGCCTGACCCAACAGGACCTCGCCGACATGGCCGGCGTCTCGGAACGTTTCGTCAGGTTCGTCGAGCAGGGCAAGCCAAGCGTCCAGCTGGATTCCCTGTTGGCCGTCCTGGACACGCTGGGGCTGGAGCTCCGGCTCAGTACTAGGACCGGCAAGGGTGCCCGCGCGCTCGCAGGCCACGCCGACGAAACACAACCGTGAAACACCGCATCGCCGACATCTATAAGGCCGGCGTGCTCGCCGCGCGGCTTGAACGGCACGACGGCGGCACCCGGTTCAGCTACGTGCCGGCGTACCTCGCGTCCGGGGGACCCGCCGTCGCCAGTTCCCTGCCGCTCACCGGCGCGCCCGTCGATTCAGCGGCGGGGGCGGCACCGCCCTATTTCACGGGTCTCCTGCCGGAGGGCCGCCGGCTCAACGCGCTGCGGCGGTCCATCAAGACCAGCGCCGACGACGACCTGTCCCTGCTGATCGCCGCCGGCGGGAACCCGGTGGGCGACGTCCAGATCGTAGGCCACGGCGAGCCGCTGGATCCGGACGAGCACGCTGTCCAGCTGGATCCCAAGCTGCCGGTTGATTTCGACACGTTGCTCGGCGATCCGGACCTGATCGACCCAGTGGCGTTGGCCGGTGTGCAGGACAAGCTGTCTGCCGGCATGATCTCGCTCCCTGTGGCCAGCGCCGGCAAGCGGTTCATCCTTAAACTAAACGCCCCCGAATTCCCGCATGTGGTGGAGAACGAGCTGGTGATGTTCCGGTATGCGGCCAGGCTGCGGATTCCGCTGAGCCGGGTCCGGCTGATCCGGGACGTCGCGGGCCGGCCGGGTCTGCTGGTGGAGCGTTTCGACCGGATCCCGCTTCCCGGCGGCGGGCCCGACGACGTCCGGCGGCTGGCGGTGGAGGACGGGGCCCAGGTCCTGAAGCTCTACCCGGCGGACAAGTACAACGTGGCTTTCGGCCAGGTCTGCCATGCTCTGGCCGACTACTGCTCGGCGCCTCTCCCGGCACTCCGGAACCTGGCCATCCAGGGGGCATTTGCGTGGCTGAGCGGCAACGGGGACCTGCACGCCAAGAACGTTTCCATGGTCCAGCAGCCGCATGGCGAGTGGACCATCGCCCCGGTCTACGACATTCCCTCCACCGTGGTCTACGGGGATAAGACCCTTGCACTGACCCTGAAAGGAAAGCGGAGCGGGATCTCGCGGCGCCATTTTCTGGGCTGGAGCAAGGACTTGGGGCTTACTGACCGCACGGCCGCCCAGGTGCTGGAGCTCGGCCTGAAGGCGTCAGGTCCGCTGATCGCCGACCTGGAGGCGGGCACCGCATTTGCCGCACTTGGAGGTCCGGCGAAGGACGACGACGGCGGCTCGCCGTTCCCTGACATGGTCACCAGGGCGTGGGTGAAGGAGCTGAAACACCGGCGGAGGCTGCTGGAAGGCTAAGCAGGGTGGAGGGGGGATGCCCGTCACGAAGCGTTGAACCACTTGAACACTCGCAGGGCGCGGAGAGTATTCCACCGACTTGGTTGTCCGTCGCCGGCTTCCAGAGCGAAGTGGACCCGACCCGGGTGGGTGTTCTCCAACAGCCACGTGCCGTTGGGCTGTTGTTTGGATCGCACCACGTCCACTGCTTCCGACATGCGTTCGTCTGGATTGCGGCCGGTGGCGCGGAAGTAGTCCAGGCCGCGGAGCACGTCGTAGTACCAGCGGGTGGGGTAGGAGAATTGCAGCCAGTCCGGGCTAATCATCTCGCCAGTGGACTTTCGCCGCAGCAAGACGCGTTCTAGGAGATATTCCTCTGCGAGCCGCCGCGCCTGCCGCGATTGGGGGGTCCCGCCGGTGGAACGTTCGTGCTCAAGGAGACCCTCCAGGACGCATATCGTGGTGTGGAAAGAGGAGCGTCTGGAGCCTCTTTCTGCCTCGCAGTTCCAGCCGCCGTCGGCGAGCTGTTCCCGGCCCAGCCTCTCCACCACCGCGTCCACGTTTTCGCCGAAGTACGCCCCGAGTGCCACGGCCATGCCGTTGATGCAGGGTTCGATTTCACCCTCGAAGAAGAGCTGCTTGCCTGCCTCCCAACGGCTGTTGTCGCGCACCAGAGTGATCGCGTGCCTGGCTTCCCGGCTGGCAGGGTCCAATCCGAAGTCCCGGAGGAGCAACAGGCTGTAAGTCGTGGCGGTCCAGGGCTGGCTGTTCGGATCGTCGTCATTTGCCGGCCAATACGTGCCGCCGTCCCATTGCCCGTCGGCGCCCTGCAGTTGAAGCAGCCGCACGCCCCAACCATGGGTGGCAACGCGGTGCCGCTCGGCAGAAATCTCGTCAGCAGGCGCATCGGCGAGGTCGCGCAGGACCTGCCAGCGGATGGCGGGATCAGAGTCGAGCAGCCAGTCGAGCACTTCCATTCGCCCAACCTAGCACCGCGGTGGGATGGCCGGCAGAGACCTGTTTCCCGCCGTCGTGCGTCCACGAGATGGCACCTGGCAGCGGTGTCCGGCTCCGGAACTGCCGCGGACTGCCATCTCGCGAGTGGCTAGAGGTGCTGGATGCCTGCCCGCTGCATGGCGTCCTTGTAGACGTCAACGCTTTTGGCGAGGAGATCCTCCTGTTTTGCTTCGGAAACAGCAAAGGCCCGCCCGCCGAGCGCGCTGGCCTTGTAGATCTTGATGCCGCTGTTCTTCAGGGAAGAATGGTAGGTCTTCTCGAAGAGGGTGAGGAACGTGGAAGCGTCCGTGCCGTGGGCGATGACTGCGGAGACACGGCGGTTGATCTTCAGGAACTGCCGGAAGGGCCGCAGGCCGTCAGTCTTCTCCTGGACGTTCAGCGCCGACGGAAGCTCCGGATCCCGCACCCACGGGTACGCATTCCACGGCATCACATAGCGCGGATCAAGCTCGGCAAGTTCGTAAATCTGGGTGGCCCGGCGGGCGGCTTCGTCATCGTTGAAATGGGAGACGAAGCCGGATTCGGTGCCCTTGCCCGGACTGACGTGGAGGCTGACGATCCGGCATTCGTCCTCGTCGTGGACGGGGTCGATGTAGGGGACGACGGACCCTGGCTTCTTTTCCATCAGTTCATCGCAGAGCTGCGTTACCGCCGCGATGTTTGGTTCCTGTAGCAGGGCCTTTTTTTCGTCCCAGTCAATCGTCACGATCTCTCCCTCAGCAGCACGGCGTCCAGAAACAGGCGTCTGAACCCACTCTACGCTTTTGGAGGTATAGGTGCGCAGTGCAAGTTTGCTCCGGACCGGCGCCCGTCCGGGTAACGTCATCATGATGAACAGGAAAACGCTCAAGTCCGACGGCTTTGCCGGCTTCCGGGCCTTCGACAGCCTTGAGATCATAAGGATTCCGCAGGGCACCGGGGTGTTCGCCGTTCTCCGGCCGAATGAGTTCGAGCCGCACTTCCTCAAGATCAGCACCGCCGGGACCTTCAAGAAAAAGAATCCCACCCTGCCGGCGGACGCCATATGGGGTGAATGGGTGGACGGCGCGGACATTCTCTACATTGGCAAGGCCGGGCCGGGAAGCAAGGGCAACCGCGGCCTCCGGAACCAGATCAAGGAGTTCCTGGATTTTGGGCGGGGCAGGCCGCCGGGCCATTGGGACGGCCGCCTCATCTGGCAGCTGACCCACACGGATGAACTCATCATGGCGTGGAAAGAGGTGCCCGCCGAGGAAGTAAACCAGGCCGAGGCCGCGTATCACGCAGCCTTTGTTGCGGAGCATGGCCGGCTGCCGTTCGCGAATCTCGTGCAGGCCAAGGTGCGGAATTAGGCCAGGCCGCCGTCGTACGTGAAGCGGCCGGCCAGCAGCGTTGCCGCAACCGGCATGGCTGCGAATTCCGAGTCCGGCGCGGCCAGCGGATCGGCGTCGAGCACCACCAGGTCCGCCGGGTCCCCGACTCGGATCCGGCTCCGACCCCTGGCTGAAGCCGCTAGTGCCTGCCCCCGGCTGATGCATTCCTGGGGATGCCATGGCCCGCGGGTGTCCTGCCGGGACCGGGTGGTGGCCGCCGACATCGCAGCCCACGGATCCAGTGGCGCAACCGGCGCGTCAGAACCCAGCGCCAACGTGGCTCCAGCGTCGAGGAGCGATCTCAGCGGAAACGCCCGCTGCGTGCGGCCGCCCCAGTTGGACTCCGCGGCGTCGCGGTCATCCAGTGCATGCACGGGCTGCACGCTGGCCGTAACGCCCAGGGGCCCAAAGCGGGCCAGATCCTCCGTCCGGACAAACTGCGCGTGTTCAATCCGGCCGCCGATCCCTGCGCGCTCGAAGGCATCCAGCGCCACCTGATTGGCGCCATCCCCGATGGCATGGACCCCCGGGACAAAGCCGTATTCACGTGCCCGCCGAAGCAGGGACACCAGATCGTCAAAGCTGACAGTCAGCAGCCCGTAGCCGCCGTCGGGGTATGGGTCCACGCAAAACGCCGTCCGGGTATTCAGCGAGCCGTCAATGAGCACCTTCAGCGGGCCGGCGCGCAGGAGCCCCTTGCCGCCGTCGAGCTCCAGGCCTGTGCGCATGCCGTCGTTGTGGGCCCGCTCCAGGTCCTCGGGGTAGACGCCGGCCTCCACCCTCAGGCTGGTGAATCCACCGGCGATGCGCCGCAGCCACACGTCGCGGTTCCAGGTCATCTCGAAATCAACGACGCCCACGATGCCCCGGGCGGATGCCGCGTCTGCGGCATCGCGGACCCAGCGGTCCACCACCGAGTCCGGAAGTTTGCCCAGCTCACGGGTCAGCGCAAAGGCAAGATCCTCCCGGAGCAGGCCGCCGGCATCAACCTCCATCCCGTACCGCCGGGCGGCAGCGCTGTTCAGCCAGACACAATGCAGGTCGTGGCTGATCAGGGCGGTGGGCTGGCTGCCGGTGGCGGCGTCGAGCATCTCCAGAGTGGGGACGTCCGGCCACAGGGCGTCGCGGAAGCCCACCCCCACGGCCGTGACGGAAGGATCGGCGTTGCGAAAATAACGTCCGACGGCGGTGGCAGCCTCTCGCGCGGATGCGGCGGCGGACAGGTCCATCCTGTTTGAGTGCAGCGCCCACTGGGTCATGTGTACGTGCTCGTCCCAGAGACCTGGAATAACAAAGGCCCCGTCCAGGCTGACCACGCGGGTGTCGCCCGGGATTCCGCCGCCGGTACTGATCCGGGCCACCACGCCATCAACGATGTGCAGGTCCGAGACGGTGACCTCGCCGGGCTGGCGGACGGAGCGCAGGACGATGTTGTTCACAGTTCCAATTCTGATGGCTCAACGGGCGAACAGGACGCTGACTAGGTTGCGGAGCCTTTGAGCCGTTCCATCTCGCGGCGGTCCTTCTTAGTGGGACGCCCCGCGCCGCGGTCCCGCTGCGGGAGGCCAAGCGCAGGTGCCACCGGCCTTGGCGGCGTGTGGTCGGTGAAGCAGTGCGACGCGGCCTCTGCGCCCACGCGTTTGGCGATCAGGCGGCGGACTTCGAGGATGCGTTCGAAGCCGGACATCCGCACCGTGACGGTGTCGCCCGTGACCAGGGTGGCCGAGGCTTTGGCCGGGCTTCCGTTCAGCCGCACGTGGCCTGCGCGGCACGAAGCGGTGGCGGCCGAGCGTGTCTTGTAGGCGCGGATCGCCCACAGCCACGCATCGATGCGGACGCTGGCGGGGGAGGACGGAGGGATGGTCATGGCTGGCACCGAGTATACGGCGTCGCTGTAACGTGCCGCTCAACGAAAAAAATGCGGCAGCCTGCGACACTGGGCCAAACAGCAGAAAGAGACCAGCATGGAACCTTATCCAACACAGCAGCCCGCTTGTGCCCTCCAGCAGCCACACGCCGTCCTGCGGCCGCCCCTCCCAGCATGGGCACGGGTGTTCCGGCTGGTGCTCATTTGCCTTGGGGGAGGCATTGCGCTTTCGCTGGTGGTGTTCCTCTCGGTCTCCATGACGTCGCAGGCGAGTATCTACACCGAAAGCGGAAGGGCGGACATCCAACTTGCCATCTGGCTGGGACTGTTGCTCATCGTGCTGTCGATCCCGTACGTGCTGGTGAGCCTGGTCTACGCGGTTCTCTGGGCCGTCAAGCTCCGCGGCAGGGGATACCGCCGTTACCCGGGAACCACCTGGTTCCTGGTGCTCGGCCCGATTGCTATCGTCGTGCCGGTGCTGGCCTGGTTGAGTCTCTAAATCCGCTGCCCTACGCCACCAGGTTCGCGGCGGCGGTGTCCATGTGCTCGCGGATGGTGTTCCGGGCCAGCGAGGCGTCTCCGGTCTCGATGGCGGTGACGATGTCGTAGTGCCGGTCCACGCTCATGTTCTTCACACCTTTGTCCCTGCCCGCGAACATGATGGACATCCGGATGGACCCTTCCAGCGACTCCCAGGAATGCAGCAGGGTTTCGTTGCCGGTCAGGCGGCACAGGGTCCGATGGAATTCCAGATCCGATTCGATGCGTTCCTGCAGGCTGGCCTTCTCCGCGGCGGCCATGGCTTCAATGGCGGCCCGCAGCGAGGTGATGACGTGCTCCCGGTCCGGGAGTTCGCACAGGGTGCGGGCCGCAAGGGATTCAAGTGCTGCCCGGACGGAGTAGATGTCGCGGATTTCCTTCTCATCCAGGTGCCGGACGGAAAGCCGGCCCCGGGGCCCGGGGGAGAGGAGGCCTTCCTGTTCGAGTTGGCGCAGCGCTTCCCGCAACGTGCCGCGGCTGATCTGGAGCATTTCCGACAGTTCGGTTTCCACCAGATGCCGCCCCGGCTCCAGCTCGCCGCTGGTGATGGCGGCGCGCAGTGCCGAGAGGGCCTGCTCGCGAAGGCTCTTCTTTTGCAGTCCCAGCAGCGATGCTGTTGCTCCGGCCATCGTGATACTTCCTCAATGTCAGGGGTTAACTGTTTACAGTCGATGTGTTAACTGTCGATGGTACGCCAGAAGCGCGGCGCCGGCCGGGAAGGCTCCGCGCTTCCGGCGAAACGCTGCTACTTCAGTTCGGCGAGGACTTTCGCGACGATTTTTTCGACGGTGAGTCCGTAGCGGTCGTGGAGGGTGGGCAGGGCGCCGGCGTCGAGGAATTCATCCGGCAGCGCCACCGGCACTACCCTCTGGCCGAGCCCAGCGGTGACGACGGCGGAGGCGACGGTTTCGAAGAGGCCGCCGGTCACGCTGTGGTTTTCCAGGGTCACGGCGAGGCGGTCGGTGTTGATTTCGGCCAGGACGGTGGCGGCGTCGAACGGTTTGATGGTGGGTGTGTGGACGACGGCGACGTCCACGTTGTGTGCGGCAAGGGCTTTCGCTGCCTGCAGCGCACGCATGGTCATCAGCCCGGAGGAGATGAACACCACGTCATTGCCGCCGCGCAGTACCTTGGCCTTGCCGAGTTCGAACGTGTAGCCGTACTCGTCCAGCACGGTGGGCACGTTCCCGCGGAGCAGCCGCAGGTAGGTGGGACCCTCGCTGGCGGCGAGCTGGGGCACGGCCTGTTCGATGTCGATCGAGTCGCAGGGGTCCACGATGGTCAGGTTGGGCATGCCGCGGAAGATCGCCATGTCCTCGGTGGCCTGGTGGCTGGGACCGTACCCGGTGGTGAGGCCGGGCAGGCCGCCCACGATGTTGACGTTCAGGTTGGGTTCGGCGGCATCGAGGCAGAGGAAATCGTAGGCGCGGCGTGCGGCGAACACGGAGTAGGTGGACGCGAACGGGACCAGCCCGGTTTCGGCGAGGCCCGCGGCGGCGCCGAAGAGCAGCTGTTCGGCCATGCCCATCTGGAAAAACCGCTCCGGGAAGGCCTGGGCGAAGACGTGCATGTCGGTGTATTTGCCGAGGTCCGCGGTGAGGCCCACAATTTTGTCGTTCTCCTGCGCGGCTTTGACGAGCGCATGCCCGAACGGTGCGGAGGTAGTTTTCTGGCCGGGGTCGGCGAAGGACGCGATCATTGCCGACGTCTTCAACTTCGGTGCGGGTCCCGTGGAAACGGCTGCGGTGCTCATCGGGCGTCCTTTCCTTCGTGTCCTGCGGTCAGCTGTTCGCGGCAGGTCTGCCATTCGTGTTCTTCGATGCGCATAAAGTGCGCCTTTTCCCGCTCCTCCAGCAGCGGGACGCCGCGTCCCACCTTCGTGTCGCAAAGGATCACGGAGGGACGTCCGACGGCGGCGGCCTGGGCGGCTGCGTTGTCGAACGCTGCGAGCAGCGCGCCGACGTCGTTCCCGTCCACACGCTGGGTGTACCAGCCGAATGCTTCCCATTTTTCGGTCACGGGCTCGGTGCGGAGGACGGTGTCGGTTTTGCCGTCGGCCTGCAGGGCGTTGATGTCCACCATGGCGGTGAGGTTCCCGAGCTGGTGGTGGTGGGCGCCCATGGCGGCCTCCCAGGTGGAGCCTTCGTCGAGTTCGCCGTCGGAGAGGAAGTTGTAGACCCTGGCGTCGGAGCCCTGGTAGCGAAGGCCCAGGGCCATGCCGACGGCGATGGACAGGCCGTGGCCCAGGGATCCGCCGGAGATTTCCATGCCGGGGGTGTAGGTGGACATTCCGGACATCGGCAGCCGGGAGTCGTCCGAGCCGTACGTTTCGAGTTCGGCGACGGGGATGGTGCCGGCTTCGGCCAAAGCCGCGTAGTGCCCGATCGCATAATGCCCGGTGGAGAGCAGGAACCGGTCCCGGGCGTCCCATTCCGGGTCCTCGGCGCGGAAGCGGAGCTGGTCGGAGTACACGGTGGCCAGCATGTCTGCCGCGCCGAGGGCCTGGCCCACGTAGCCTTGGCCCTGCACCTCGCCCATGTTCAAAGCGTGATGCCGGATCCGGTACGCCGCGGCGCCGACGCGCTCGAGGCGTTCCGCAGCCGTTTCCTGGATCATGTGTTCCTTCTGGGGGAGTTCGTGTGAGTGCAGTTCCTGTGTCGCAGTCATCAGACGCTCACTGACTGCGGCGTGCTTTTGGTGGCCTCATCTGCCAGCTGCCGTTCGCGCTTGCCCCAGGTCTCCCGGGTGACCAAGGCGGCCCAAAGGCCGATGGCCGCGTAGAAGCTGAAGAGGATCGCAGGACCCATCCAGCCCAAGGAAACGAAGAGCAGGGTGGTGACGAAGGGCGTGAACCCGGAGACCATGGCCGAGATCTGGTAGGCCAGCGAGGCGCCGGAGGAGCGGGTCTTGGCCTGGAACAGTTCGGGGAACCACGCGCCCTGGGCGCCGGCAAGGGAGTTCTGGCAGACGGCGTAGGAGATCACAATGGTGGCGATCACGAAGATGAACATTCCGGTGTTCACCAGCAGGAACATGGGGATGCCGAACAGTACGGCGAAGGCTGTGGACCAGATGTACAGGGGCCGTCGGCCGATCCTGTCCGTGAGCCGGGCCCACGCCATGGTGGCGAAGATGCCGATGAAAGACGCGATGCAGAGGGCAACGAGGGTCTGGGTCTTGTCAGCCAGCTGCTGGGTGTGCAGGTAGGAAATCATGTACGTGATGGAAACGGCGTAGCCTGCGGTCTCGGCAATGCGGAGGCCGATGCCACGGACGATGCTGCGCCAGTCCGTCTTGATGACCTCGATGATCGGGGACTTGACGATGGAGCCGCTCTCCTTGACCTCGTCGAACACCGGTGATTCCGGGACCTTCGAACGGATGATCAGGCCGACGGCGACGAGCACGATGCTGGCCAGGAACGGAACGCGCCAGGCAAGTTCGCCGCCCAGGTTCACGCTGACCAGGAAGACGAGGTTCGCCAGCAGCAGGCCCACGGGGAAGCCGGCCTGGACGATGCCGGTGTACTTGCCCTTGGACTTCCAGGGCGCGTGCTCGTAGCTCATCAGGATGGCGCCGCCCCACTCAGCGCCGAAGGCCAGGCCCTGGACCACGCGGACGAAGACCAGCAGGGCTGGGGCCAGCAGGCCAACCTGCTCGTAGGTGGGCAGGAGCCCGATGAGGAACGTGGCCACCCCCATCAGGATCAGGGAGGCCACCAGGACGGGTTTGCGGCCCACCTTGTCGCCAAGGTGCCCGCCGATGATGCCGCCGATCGGGCGGGCGGCGAAACCGACGCCAAGCGTGGCGAAGGCGGCCAGCGTGCCCGTCACCGGGTCTCCCGTGGGGAAGAACGCCGTGCCGAAGTACAGTGCAGCCGCGGTGCCGAAGCCGATGAAGTCATACGTCTCGATGACGGCGCCAACGCCGGACCCGATTGCGACGCGCTTTGCGTCCTTTGTGCCATGCACGTGGCCGCGCATTTTCAGAGCTTCATTGCTCATTGCTGAATCCCTTTCGAAGAGCGGGAACGCTTCCGCGCCACCGCTGTCGACTGTTAACAAATGATATGCCAGTGTGACCCGGGTCATGGTTCATTGTCAACAGTCAATGTTGGAGGTTGACTGTTGACAGTGAATTAATCTACAGTGATTCACATCACCACCCGCTCGTTCAGAGGATCAACGACGATGTTCAACTCACGACTCGGCTGCTCGTCCATCAGCTTCAGGCATCAGGACCTGTCGGCCGCCCTGCGTACCATCAGCGGCCTGGGCTTCGAAGAGATCGACCTCGGCGCCCTCCCGGGGGTGTGCGACCACGTCCCGTACAACCTCGATGACGCGGCCGTCACCGCTGTGACTGCGGAAGTTGCCGCTTCCGGGCTGCGCGTCCGTTCCGTCAACGGAGATGTCGGCGACCTCAACGCAGTGCTCGACGCCGGTGCCCGCGAAGCCCGCGAACGGCACCTGGAGTCGCTGCTCACCCTCACCGCCAATACCGGCGCGAAAGCGCTGGTCCTCCCGTGCGGCGCGCTGAGCCACGAACCGGTCCGGAGCCTTGACGCGGATCTGGACGAAGTTGCAGCCCAGCTCATCCATGCCGGGCAGCGTGCGGCGGAGTTCGGCGTCGAGCTCTGGACCGAATCACTGCACTTCCTGCGGTTCTGCTGGAACCTCGAACGCGCGGAACTGCTGGCCCGGCGGCTGGCGGGTACCGGCGTCGGAATTGTCATGGACTTCAGCCACATCGTCGCCGCCGGCGAAGATCCGTTGGAGTACCTCGAACGCCACCAGGGCCGGATTGCCCACGTCCATCTCCGTGATGCGGTGCCGGGCAACATCAACCTCAGCATCGGCAACGGCAACGCGGATTTCGCTGCAGGGCTGCGCGCGCTGGCGGAGGGCGGCTACACCGGCCACTTCTCCCTCGAACTCGAAACCCGCGACGTCACCCACGACGAACGTCCCGCTGCCGCCGCCAAGGCGGCAAGCTTCATCACCGACCTCATCTGAACCACCACCAAGTAATCCAAGGAGCATCATGACCACCACCATCCAGCGCACCGCCGTCCTCACCGGGGCAACCTCGGACCGCGGCATCGGCATCACCACCGCCCGCCGCTATGCCAGCCAGGGTTGGGCGGTGGTGATCCTGGACCTCGACGGCGAGAAGTCCGCCAAGGTCGCCGCCGAGATCGGCAATGAGTTCAACGTGCCTGCCTTCGGCCACGAGATCGACGTCGCCAACGAAGGCTCCGTCAACACCGCCTACGCAGCAGTCAAGGCGGAGATTACTGCTGGCATCCTGCCCCCGGTCGGAGCCCTCGCCAACATCGCCGGCATCACCTCCCCGGTCCCGTTCCTGGAGACCACGCTGGACCTCTGGCACAAGGTGATGGATGTCAACGCCACCGGAACGTACCTGGTCACCAAGGCGTTCCTGCCGGACATGATCGCCAACGGCTGGGGCCGGATCGTCAACATGTCCTCAGTGTCCGCACAGCGCGGCGGCGGCGTCTTCGGCAAGGTCCCCTACTCAGCAGCCAAGGCCGCGATCCTGGGCCTCACCAAGGCGCTGGCCCGTGAAATCGGTGCCACCGGAGTCACCGTCAACGCCATCACACCCGGCGCCGTGGACACCAACATCCGGGTGGGCAGCACCGACGAGCAGGAAGCCGCCATCAACGCCGGTATTCCGCTGGGCCGCAACGCCACCACCGAAGAGATCGCGGCCGTCATTACGTTCCTGTCCTCCGAGGAATCCGCCTACCTCACCGGAACCACCATCGACATCAACGGCGGAAGCCACATCCACTAACAGCCCGCCCCGGCGCAAACGTCAGAGAGCCCACCATGACCAAGATTTTCAACGATCCCTCCGAATTCGCAGAAGAGGCCCTTGCCGGATTCTGCGACATCCATTCCGGGCTGGTGCGCCAGGTCCCCGGCGGCGCCGTGCGGCGCCACCGCCCTGCCAAGCCCAAGGTTGCCGTCCTCGCCGGCGGCGGGTCCGGACACTACCCGGCGTTCGCCGGGCTGATCGGCACCGGACTGGCCGACGGCGCCGTGGTCGGCAACATCTTCACGTCGCCTTCGGCGCAGCAGGCCTACGCCGTGGCCAAGTCCGCGGATTCGGGCGCCGGCGTTGTCTTCACCTACGGCAACTACGCCGGGGACGTGATGAACTTCGGCATGGCCAGCGAACGCCTCACCGCCGAAGGGATCCAGGTTGAGAACGTCCTGGTCACGGACGACATCGCCAGCGCGCCGCCGTCGGAATCCGACAAACGCCGCGGCATCGCCGGTGACTTCACGGTCTTCAAGATCATGGGTGCTGCCGCTGAAGCGGGCGCTGACCTGGCCGACGTCGTCCGTCTGGGCCGGAAGGCCAACAGCCTGACGCGGACCATCGGCAGCGCTTTCCACGGCTGTACGTTCCCCGGCGCGGACGCCCCGTTGTTTACGCTCCAGGACAAGCAGATGGGCCTCGGCCTGGGAATCCACGGAGAGCCCGGCCTGTTCGACACCGATTTGCCGTCCGCCAAGGAACTCGGCCAGGAATTTGTGTCCCGGCTGCTGGCCGAAACCCCGGAAGGTGCCGGCGACCGGCTTGCCGTGATCCTCAACGGGCTGGGGTCCACCAAGCACGAGGAGCTCTTTGTCCTCTGGCTGACCGTGGCCCCGCTCCTCCGCGACGCCGGCTACACCCTGGTGATGCCCGAGGTGGGGGAGCTCGTCACCAGCCTCGACATGTCCGGTGTCTCCCTCACCATCACCTGGCTGGACGAGGAGCTGGAACCGCTCTGGACGGCGCCCGCGGAAACCCCTGCCTACCGCCGGGGAACTGCCGCCGTCCAGTCAGGGGACGCCTCCGGCCAGGAAACGTCCGACGCCGGGACCGCCGACGTGCCATTCGAGGCCGACGGCGACTCCCGCGCCTACGCCGTCCAGTGCGTTGCGGCGCTCGAAGCCGCCCGTCAATCACTACATGCGGCCGAGTCGCGGCTGGGTGATCTCGATGCGGTGGCCGGCGACGGCGACCACGGCCGGGGAATGGTCCGCGGGATCGACGCCGCCGCCACGGCAGGTGCCGCGGCGGGTACCCGGGGTGCCGGTGCGGGCTCGGTCCTGATCGCCGCCGGTGACGCCTGGGCAGACAAGGCCGGCGGCACTTCCGGGGTTCTGTGGGGTGCGGGGCTGCGGGCGTTGGGTGAATCGCTGGGGAACCAGCGGACCCCGGGCGCCGAGGAACTGGCGGCCGGCATAAGCGCCTTCGCTGCCAGAATCACTGAATTGGGTAAAGCCGGACGGGGTGACAAGACCATGGTGGATGCGCTGCTGCCGTTCACTGAAAGGCTTACCCGCCTCGTCCAGGAGGGCGCAGAACCGCGTCAGGCCTGGGCTTCAGCGGCCCTTGATGCTGTGGCGGCGGCCGAAGCCACGGCCGCACTCCGCCCACTGAAGGGACGGGCGCGGCCACTCGCGGAAAAGAGCCTGGGCACGCCGGACCCCGGAGCGACGTCCCTCGCGATGATTTTCACCGTCATAGGGCCGTTCCTGGCAGGTTCGGGCCAATCAGCCACCACGTCTAGCGAGACCGCAGGAGCCCTTTCATGACCACGGAACCAGTAACGCCCACTCCAGCAACGCCCACTCCAGTAACGCCTGGACTGCGCCTGGTCCTGGGCGCCGACGAGGCCGGCGTCGACTACAAAAACCGCATCCTGGCAGACCTGCAGGCCGATCCGAGGATCAGAGAGATCATCGATATCGGCGTCAACCGGAGCGATGCACCGGAGGACTTCGTCCGGCCCTACCCGTACGTTGGCATCGCGGCGGGAGAGCTGATCCGCGACGGAAAGGCCGACCGCGCCATTCTGTTCTGCGGCACGGGAATCGGCGTGGCGATCGCCGCCAACAAGGTGGACGGAATCCGCGCCACCACGGCCCATGATTCGTTCTCGGTGGAGCGATCCGTCCTGTCCAATGACTGCCAGGTCCTCACCATGGGGCAGCGCGTTGTGGGAGTGGAGCTGGCCAGCAGGCTGGCCCGCGAATGGATCGGCTACACGTTTGATCCGAGCTCTGCTTCGGCGGACAAGGTCAAGGTGCTCACGGACTTCGAGGGCTGCTGAGCCTGTAGCACCCCAACTCCAGGAGGGGAGCTCCTACGCTTCGCGCGTGGCGGGGGACTTGGTCTGCGCCGGATCGCGCTCGGCGAGTGCGCCGATGGCGTCGTCGATCTTCTTCAGGACCTGGGGCTCGAGGGTCACACCCGCGGCGGCCACGGTGTCCGCGAGCTGCTCCGGGCGGGAGGCGCCCACGATGGCTGACGCCACGTTGGGGTTCTGCAGCACCCAGGCCACCGCAAGTTGGGGCATGGTGAGACCGGCTTCAGCGGCGATCGGCTTGAGGTCCTGGACACCGGCCAGGACGTCGTCCCGCATCCAGCGCTCGATCATCCTGGCGCCGCCCTTGTCATCCGTGGCGCGGCTGCCTTCCGGCGCAGGCTGGCCCGGCAGGTATTTGCCGCTCAGCACGCCCTGCGCCATGGGGGACCAGACAATCTGGGACACGCCCAGTTCTTCCGACGCCGGCACAACCTCGGCTTCGATGACCCGCCACAGCATGGAGTACTGGGGCTGGTTGGAGATCAGCTGGAAACCCAGTTCCTTGGACAGCGCGTGGCCGTCGCGGAGCTGGTCTGCGGTCCATTCGCTGACGCCGATGTACAGCGCCTTGCCCTGGCGGACAATGTCCGCAAACGCCTGCATGGTTTCTTCCAGTGGCGTCTCGAAGTCGTACCGGTGGGCCTGGTAGAGGTCCACGTAGTCCGTCTGGAGCCGGCTGAGTGAGCCGTTGATCGAGTCCATGATGTGCTTGCGGGACAGGCCAACATCGTTTTTGCCCTTGGGGCCGGTGGGGCCGTAGACCTTGGTGAAGATTTCCAGTGACTCGCGGCGTTCGCCCTTCAGTGCCTCGCCGAGGACGGTTTCCGCGGCGGTGTTCGCGTAGACATCCGCCGTGTCGAACGTGCTGATGCCGGCGTCGAGCGCTGCGCGTACGCACTGGGTGGCGACGTCGTTCTCCACCTGCGAGCCGTGCGTCAGCCAGTTGCCGAACGTGATTTCCGAGACTTTGAGGCCGCTGTTTCCGAGGTATCTGAATTCCATGGTTTCCACGCTAGCGGAGATAGTTATTGAGGGAAAGGGCTTTCCGCAAACGCACGACGGCGGTGCGGCCGCCCCCGCGATCAGCGGCGGCGGAGTTCCGCGTACTCCAGGGACGGCACTATCGCCCCGGCGTCGCGCTCCACGAAGTTGGTCCCGGGCGGCACCAGTTCGTCGATCGCATCCAGCACGGACTCGCCCAGGAGGGTGTCCGCGGCCTTGAGATAGGCCTTGAGATGGTCCTCCGTGCGTGGACCAATGATCACACTGCTGACGGCGGGGTGGTTCAGCGCGAACCCGATGGACAACTCCACGAGCGAGATCTCCAGCTTGTCGGCCAGCCTGGCCAGCGCGTCCGCAGCCAGCAGCTTCCGTTCGCTGGAAGGCCCGGAAATGTCGTAGCGTCCCGGGAGTGAATGGACGCGGGTTGGCGGTTTCCCGGCATCGAGGACGAACTCGCCGGACAACCAGCCCCCGGCCAGCGGACCGTAGGCGAGTACACCCAGGCCGTACTGCTGCGCAATGGGCAGGACATCGCGTTCGTTGCCGCGGACCAGCATCGAATACGGGACCTGGTTGGCTACGGGCGGGATCAGGTGGTTGGTGGTGGCCAGCCACTGGGCCTCCACGAGCTGCGCCGGGGTGAACACCGAGGTGCCGTAGTAGAGGATCTTTCCCTGCCGGATGAGGTCGTTCAGGGCGGTGATGGTCTCGAGCACGTCGGTGTTGTAGTCCGGCCGGTGCGCCTGGTACAGATCGATCCGGTCCGTCTGCAGCCGGCGGAGGCTGCCCTCCACCGCCTGCATGATCCAGCGCCGGGAGTTCCCCGAGTGGGCCGGGTTGGCGCTCATCTGGCCGTGGAACTTGGTGGCCAGGAAGACGTCGTCGCGGCGGCCGCGGAGCGCCCGGCCCACCACCTGTTCGGACTCACCCTGGGAGTACACGTCGGCGGTGTCCACCGCGGTGATGCCGGAGTCGAGGGCGGTCTGGATGATGCGGATGCTTTCATCCGCGCCGGTGGGGGCCCCGCCGGTGGGGGCCCCGCCGGCCTGGGGGCCGCCGGCTGCGCCGCCCGGCCCTTCGCCAAAGTTCATGGTGCCCAGTGTGAGCGGGCTGATGGGCGTGCCGGACCGCCCGAACACACGAAGTTCGCTGAGGCTCATTCCCCGGCTCCTCACGATCGATTTCCCACGCGGATTGCTCTGGATCGTCACGACGCTACACAAATTCGGCGGTGTGCTGCAGGAAAGCGCCATGGTGCTTCGCTTTTCGTAGCACGGGGTAACGCGGGCCGGGGCAGTGACGGTTTGTGACGGCCCGGGAGCCGCACGGTCCTCAGCTCCGGTCGGCAGGCAGCTTGGCCTTGAGGACGTTCGCGTGGCCGGACAACGACACCAGCGAGCCGGTGTCCAGCACGGACAGGGGCGCGGGGGCGGGCGGCTTCGTGAAGGAGCGGGCGGCCCCAAGGCCGGCGCTCTCACGGCTAGGGTCGCGGTTGGAATTGTCCCGCGCAGGGTTGTCCTGGTGCAGCGCCGACTCCACCAACGGAGCCACCGCTTCCACTTTCGCTGCGGGAACGGAGGGGCCGGGAAGATCGCGGACCGAGATCTTGATTTCGGGGGCGGCGGCCCGGGCGCGCGCCATGGCCCGGGCATCCGCTTCGGCCACCGCGGCAGCCCAGTCCTCGGCGAGCATCGGGGGTGCCTTGCGGGCCGCGGTGAGCAGCGGGTGATGCTCCGCCGCATGGTGGAAGCGGGGCCGGAGTTCGGAGGGTTTCAGGAAGGTGCGGCCGTCCCGAAGGGCCTTGCGCCAGTTGCGCGGCGCGCTCACTGCGGCCACGGCGGCCGCGCCGTGGGCAAACATCGTGGACAAGGCTGCGCCGGTTGTCGTCCGTAGGGCGCCGGCCTTTGCGCGCAGCACCCCGGCGCGGGCCGGCTGGCCGGCAGACGGGGCGGCAGCGCCGTCG
Organism: Pseudarthrobacter arbutini; assembly: GCF_054510915.1. Taxonomy (NCBI): domain Bacteria; kingdom Bacillati; phylum Actinomycetota; class Actinomycetes; order Micrococcales; family Micrococcaceae; genus Pseudarthrobacter; species Pseudarthrobacter arbutini. The sequence continues at coordinate 330,015 of NZ_JBTNDQ010000003.1, forward strand.
TCGTGCGTTTCAACGGGGGCGCCCGACGGCGGCACGGACTCCCCGGTCAGGCGGACCAGGGGGAGGGTTTCGTGTTTGGGGAGCCGCCCAAAGAGGGCCATTACGGTCAGCACAAACAGCCGCCCGGCGCCGGCAAGCAGCAAAGTGATGACCACCAGCAGGAACAGGCCCAGGAACATCAGGAGCGCCAGGCCGAGCGTGCCGAAAAAAGTCAGGTTGAGAGCGATCGTCGTTGAATCTCCCACGTCATCTCTCCTCTCTGCCGGCGGCGGAGTCCGTCCCCGCACTCATCACCACGGGCAACAGCCCTCCTCCACCTTACGGACTATTTTTCGGTCCTGCCGCTCCTGGGCGGGGTTCGTCCGAGGTTGTTTCGAAGCTGTTACCGGATATGACCACACCGGCTGCGGCCTATAGTCGGAAGGGACCCACGAGGCCGCCGGAAAGCGGTCCGGACAACCGCGACAGGAGCACCATGCCCGAGAACCCGATCAACGCCGGCCCGTGCGTTTGCCTGTCCGGCGAGGCCTACGCGGATTGCTGCGGACGGTTCCATAATGGCGGGGCCGAAGCCGCCACGGCGGAGCAGCTGATGCGCTCCCGCTACAGCGCGTTTGTCCGGCTGGACGCCGAATACCTCCGGAAAACATGGCACCCGGATACTGCGCCTTCGGATCTGGAACTGGACCCGGCCATGGAGTGGCGCCGCCTGGACATCCTCTCCACGAGCCGCGGCGGCCCGCTGGATACGGAGGGGACCGTGGAGTTCAAGGCCCACTTCCGGCACAACGGCGAACGCGGAGTCCACCACGAAACTAGCCGCTTTGTCCGTGAGAACCGCCGCTGGTACTACGTCGACGCCGTGATGCTCGCCTAGCCCCCGTTGTACGTTTCGTCCGCGGTGAAGCCGGCCCGGTCCACCTTGCGGTGGAAGTGCATGCCCGCCAGACCGCCGAGCACTGCACCCACCAGCGCGACCAGGGCCACCACGACGGCGGCAATGATGCTGGTGAGGGTCAGTTCGCCTTCATTGATGGGGATGCGGGGGAAGCTGTTCAGGCTGGCCAGGACGTTGAACTGCTGCCCGGCGACGAGGCCCAGGATCGCGATAACCACCGCGGCTATGAGCGCCCAGATCCACACCATAAAGCCCTGCCTGGCGCCGTTGAACCGTGCCATCCGGCCGGCAACATAGCCTCCTGAGTAGTAGGAGATGAACAGGATCACCAGCAGGACGATGATGCCCACCAGCCCGACGGCGCCGTTCGTCGTCACCTGGTTGACGGCCTCGTTGACGTCGGTGTTGTTCGCCAGCCCCACCGCGGTTCCCGCTGCGGCCACAAAGGCTGTGAGCAGGACGGCCATGCCGGTTGCAGCGAGCCAGCCGAAAAAGGCAGATCCCACCTTGACGCCGCCGAACTGTTCCTTTTCCCTGGCCACGGCCGTCTGCTGGTCGGTCAGGCGCGGATCCGTCAGGCGTGGATCCAGCACCGAAGCGTCGGTCACCGGCGCTTGGGCTGCCGGGTCATAGCCCTGCTCGGCATAGTCCTGCTCGGCATAGGGCGCCGGTGCCTGGTCGAAGGCGCGCGTGGGCTCGCCACTGGCGAAGGTTTGGTCACGCGCAGTTTCATTCCGTAGATTCTCGTTCCGCGTCGTCGGCGGAAATCTGTCCTCTGGGTCCGGTTGGCTGCTCATGGGTCAACTCAACCACTGCTGACCAGCGATAACAAGGATGCTTAGTAGTAGCTAGCGGTACTTCCGGTGCAGGTTTTCCTTGGTGGAGGCCCCCGGCGTGGCATCGGCGATCCACGGGCCGGTGCCCTCCGACGGATCCAGTACGCCCGCCTCAAGCCAGGTGTAGTCCCCGGCCAGGACCTTGCGCGAGAGGATGTGGTCGCCGTCGTCCGTGTTCCGCCACAGCTGGTCAAAGTACTCGTCAATGCGGACGCGGGCCTGCTCGCAATATGCCTCTGCCAGTTCGTAGGCGCTGGCGGCATGTTCCGGCGTGGTGCGAAGGATCATTTCGGCCCGTGAACAGCATGCGGCCATGGCGAACAGCTCGGCGCCTATATCCACCACGCGGCCCAGGAACGCCTGCTTGTACTCCAGCTTTGCCTGCCACCGCCCCATGCCGTAGAACGTCTGGCGGGCCAGCCGGCGCGAGGACCGTTCCACAAAGCGCAGCTGCTTGGCCAGCCTGCCGAAGTCGCTGTAGGACCGGGGGTCCATCCCGGCGCCGGCCACCAGTTTGGGCAGCCACCTGGCATAGAAACCTGAAGCCCCGACGGCGGCCCGCGCCTTGTCCTGGAGGCTCGCGTCCACGGACGCAAGGTCGCCGGCGGCGGCAAGGTGGGCATCCACCGCTTCGCGGGCGATGAGCAGTTTCATGATCTCCGAGGAGCCCTCGAAGATCCGGTTGATCCGGAGGTCGCGCAGCTGCTGCTCGGCCGGAACCGCACGTTCGCCCCGGGCTTCCAGGGACTCCGCCGTCTCGAAGCCACGGCCGCCGCGGATCTGGACCAGTTCGTCGGCGATCCGGCAGCTGATCTCGGTGGACCACAGCTTGGCCAGGGCCGCCTCGATCCGCACGTCCTTCTGCCCGGCGTCCGCGAGTTCCGCGGACAGTTCGAAGACGGCATCCAGGGCGAAGGCGGACGCGGCGATGAAGGCGATCTTCTTGCCCACGGCCTCGTGTTGGCCCACCGGCCGGCCCCACTGGGTGCGGGCGTTGGACCATTCCCGGGCGATCTTCAGGCTCCAGCGGCCGGACGCGACGCACAACGCCGGCAGGGCGAGCCGGCCCGTGTTCAGCGTGGTGAGCGCGATCTTCAGGCCCTGGCCCTCACGTCCCAGCCTGTTGGCCGCGGGCACGCGCACCTGGTGGAACCGGGTGACGCCGTTTTCGATGCCACGCAGTCCCATAAAGGTGTTGCGGTTCTCTACGGTGATGCCGGGGGAGTCCATTTCCACCACAAAGGCGCTGATGCCGCCCTTATGCTCGGTGCCGTCCGCATCGGTGTGGGCCGGCACCACGGCCATCATCACCACAAGTTCGGCAATCACACCGTTGGTGGTCCAAAGTTTCACGCCGTCCAGGACGTAACTCCCGCCGTCGTCCGTGGGAACGGCGGTGCTGCCCATCCGGGCGGGATCGCTGCCCACGTCCGGTTCCGTCAGGAGGAAAGCCGTGATGGCGCCGGCGGCGCAGCGGGGCAGGTACTCGCGTTTCTGGTCCGGCGTGCCAAAGACCTTCACGGGCTCGGGGACGCCGATGGACTGGTGCGCGGAGATCAGGGCGCCAATGCTCGGGTGGACGCTGCCGAGCAGCGCCAGGGCCCGGCCGTAGTAGACCAGGGACAAGCCGAGTCCGCCGTACTCCTGCGGGATTTTCATGCCAAAGACGCCCAGGCCCGCCAGGCCCTGGAGGTACTCGTCCGGGATCCGGGCCTCGCGTTCGATCACGCGCCCGGACATGGTGCGGGCGTACGCGGTGAGGCGCTCCATGAAGGCCTCACCGCGTTCCACGTCATCGGCGTTCGCTTTCGGCCAGGGGTGGATGAGGCTGAGGTCGAAATTCCCCAGGTAGAGTCCCTTGGCGAAGCTGGGCCGGTCCCAGTCGAGTTCGCGGGAGGCTTCAGCAAGTGCCCGGGCGTCCGCCGCGGTGGCTTCGGACCCGATATTGGCCGCGGCGCCGGGGACTTCGGCGTCCGGGGCATCCGTGGCAGGAACTTCGGTGGCAGGTGGGTTCGTGGCGGGACTGTCAGTGGCGAAGCTCATGGGGTATCTCCTCTGACCGGGATGGCCGGTTCAAGCCATGGATCCGCCGGGTTGGAGAACCCTTCAGCTGTCTCTCAACATTACCCGCGGGTAGCTTCCAGTGCTAGGGGATGGCTGGCCCGGGAAGTCCCCCGGGGATCCGGCCGAGGCGTGGTGGACCAGCCTGTCCCAGCCGCTGTTGATCCCGTGGACCACCGTCAGCAGCGTCGTGGAGGCGAGGAACCAGGCGAACTTGCCTACCCCCACCATGACCAGGGCCAGGAAGCCCGCTGTCAGGACGAAACCCACCAGAACCAGGGCAAACACCAGGGTTCCGATGAACACCATGGTGGCCGTCTCCACTGCACTTAAGTCGAACTGCATTGTTCCCCCTGCTGCGCCGTTGCTTCGGTTGAGATCAGTAGCATGAGCGTAGGGGGTGCTGAGGCGTCCCAGCCAGACCTGCCCCGCCGTCATGGCGGGTTGATACGGGATCGCAATGCTACCGGGAGGTAGGTCACGGAGCGGTCGCGGAAGTCACTGTCCGCGCTTGCCTTTAATCGTCGTCGAACTCCGGGGCGGCCTGGTTCAGGACCGCGAAGTCGGCGCCGAGCCCCACTTCAACCTGGGAACCGTTGTCCAGCCTGACTTCAACCTCGTATGCGACGTTCCCGTCATTTTCCCGTTCCACCTCGATGACACTGCCCTGGCCCACCCTGGCCAATGCGGCGTTCGCGGCCTGGTCATGGTCCGCAGTGTTAAGTGGTGCCAGATTGGAATCGTCGTCCCGCTCGGGCCCCGGGACGGTGGACACCGGCACTGACCGGTCGACGTTGACCCCGATCTTGCTCAAGGGCTGATCTCCGCTGGTCCGCGTACTCGCGGCGACCGCCACTGTCGCGCCACCCAGAATGACTGCCGCAGCCGCCAGGCCGGTGATCAGTACAGCTTTTTCACGCATGACAAACTCCTCTCAGGTGATCTAAACAGTGTGCTCCCGCGGCCAGCAAGGTACAACGATTATTCGGTCGCGGGGCCTGCGTTAACCTTGTAGTTGGCAGTTTTCGCGATCCGCGCTGCCCAACCATCCCCCAGCAGCTGAAGGAGAGTGCGTGCCCCGCTCCGCCAGGTCATCCGCTGACGCGATCAGTGCCCGGCTCCGGGACCTCGAACTCCTCACAAAGGGACCCGCCTGGGCCCTGACGCGCTCGGCGCCCTGGGTGATCGCGGTGCTGCAGGCATCCTTTACCCGCACCCGTCCGCAGCTTCCGCTCGAGGAGTTCCACGCCGACGTCGACTCCTTCCTTGAGCAGCTCCGGCGCCAGGAACCCGGGCCGGGTGGTGCCGCCATCGGCACGTCGTCCGGCAGGAACTATGCGGACGAGTGGACGCGCAAGCATTTCCTGACCCGCCGCAACCAGTCGGGGCAGATCGTTTACGAGGTGACCGAGCCGGCCGCCCGCGTGCTTGCATTCCTGGACAGCCTTTCCAGCGAGCGGTCCACGCTGAACGGTTCCCGGCTGGGCACGCTCCTGGGCGACGTGGAGAAGCTGGCCAATGAGACCAATCCGGACCAGAGTGCCCGGCTGGAATCCCTTGAGGACGAGATCGGGGAACGGCAGCAGCTGATCCAGGACATCAGCTCCGGCGACTTTGACGGCCTGCTGGACGACGACGAAGCGGTGGAAGCCGCCGGGAACATCCTGGACCTCGCCGCCAGCCTGCCCGCCGACTACAAAAAGATGCGCGACCGCATCGAGGAACTGGTGGGCGAGCTGCGCAACCAGATCATCGAGGAGTCGCTGAGCAAAGGCGCCACCATGGCGCAGGTGCTCGACGCGGACAAGCGGCTGCGGCAGAGCCCCGAGGGCAGGACCTTCCGCTCCTTCACCGCATTCCTGGAGGACCCGCAGCAGCAGGTCCGGTTCCGATCGGCCATCGGCGAAGTCCTGAGCCGGCAGTTTGCCGACGACCTTTCGCCGGAGGACCGCGAGACGCTCAAGAACCTGGTGGCCGAGCTCCGCCACCAGCACAGCCAGATCCAGCGGATCTACGGCAAGCTCAGCGAAAGCCTGAACACCTACGTCCAGAGCGACGACTTCCGCCAGTCCGTCCGCCTCCGGAAGGTGCTGCGCGAGGCCGAGCAGGCCATCAGGTCCCTGCCGTATGAACGCGAACGGCCGGGCCTGGTCCGCGGTCCGGTGCTGTTCAACGCCGGATTCGAATCGCTGGCCATGGTCAAGCTCTACGACCCGGACGAGTTCGCCGTCCCGCCCAAGCTGGCTGACCCCATCGCCTTCAGCGACTCCGACCGCGTGCGCTCGCCGAGAACGGGCAAGGCCCGCCCCGACGCCATCCGGGCGGCCGTGGCCGGCGCGTCCACCCTGGCCGAGGCCTGGGGGCAGCTGCCGCCGGAGGAACAGCACATCAACTCCATCCGCGCACTCCTCTCGCACGCCCTCCAGGATGGCGCGGCCTTTGACCGCGACGCCTGGGATGGCCTGGACTACGAACAGATCGACGGCACCACCCGCACGGCGTACCTGCCGGTGGTCACCCTCAAGAAGGATTGACGATGACTGAAGAAATTACGACGGCGGCACCTCCCGTTGAGGAGGCCCCACCGGCGGTCGAGCCCGAGGTCCAAGGGATTTCGACAGGCTCAATCACCAAGGGCGCCGGAGTCACGCCCCGGGACACGTTTGTGGACGGTGCGGCCCTGTTTCCCGGCGACACCGGCGTTCTCTCGATGAAAGTGCGTCAGGCGCTGGTCAAGCTGCTCAAGGGCCCGTACGTCGACGGCGGCCGCGACGAGAAGCTGTGGACCACGCTGCTGGATAACCAGATCATCCTGCGCAGCCGCCTGTCCGAGCTGTTCCTGACCCTGCAGGTGGACCACGAGCGCAAGATCGCCGTCCTGCGCCCGGTGGATCCTGAGGCCATCGGCGGCAGTAGCCGGTCGAGCATCCTGCGCCAACAGCGTGCGCTGAGCCGGGTGGAGACCATCGTGCTGCTCCGCCTGCGGATGCTGCTGGACCGCCACGTCACGGCCCAGACCGATGCCACCATCACCCGGGAGGAAATCGCCGACCTCGTGGCCCACTACCAGCCCGCCGGCCAGCAGGACGCGCTGCGGGATTCGGACGTGGTCACCCGTGCCATCACCAAGCTCCTGGCCCGCCAGCTGCTCCTCACCACGGGCCTGGATGACGTCTACACCATCTCCAACGCCCTCCCGCTGGCACTGCCCTTCGAAAACATCGGCGACATCCCCGCCCAAATCGAGGCTCTGGCAGCAGCAACAGCAGACCCCACAGGCACAGAAGCACTGATCGAGCTCGACACAGACTCTGGTGCGGAGGACGACGACGCCGATGCCGCCCCCGCCCCTCCGCCGGGCCACATCCGTCCTGCGGACGATGTGCCCGGCTCCGACAGGCCCGATGCCACTCCCTGGGCGGCATCGGCGTCGTCTCCCTTGAGCGCTGCAGCTAGCGACGATACCGGGGACATGCGGCAGCGTGCGTCTAAGCGAGGAACGAGCGAGCACGCCAAGCATGTGTCCGGTGGCGCCGCGAACGGAACCATCGAGGGGACAGAAGCATGAGCATCGCAACCATGCTGCCGATGGGCGATCTCACGAACCCCGGTCAGATGCGCCTGGCGTTGGTGCAGGTGGTCAACTGGGGCACGTTCCATGGGGCGCACACGATGCACGTGGACCGGAACGGAACCCTGCTGACGGGCAACTCGGGTGTGGGCAAGTCCACGCTGTTTGACGCCATGCTGCGCGTATTCGATGCCCGGCCGCGCTCCAACGAGGCCGCGGCCCAGCGTGCCGGCGGTGCTGTGGAGGACAAGAGGACCACTTTCACGTACATGCGCGGCAAGGTGGGCGACAAGGCCGTTGGCGAAGGCTCGGCCAGTGCGTTCCAGCGCCCGGGTGCCACCTGGTCCGCCGTCGCCCTGACGTTTGATAACGCCGCGGGCACCCGCATCACGGTGTCCGCACTGTTCGACCTGCCCAAGAACGGCACGGAGTCCAGTGTTGGGCGTTTCTACGTGATCGACAGCAAGCCGCTGTACCTGCCGGCCATCGAGGACATCGCGGACAAGCGCTTCACCAAGGCTGCGCTGGAGACGATCTTCCCGGATGCCCAGATTTTCGATGTCCACAAGGCCTTCGCGGAGCGTTTCCGCCGCCTCCTGGGCATCAGCTCGGACCAGGCTCTGCCCCTGTTGCGCGTGATCCAGGCCGGCAAGGGCCTGGGCGGCAGCGTCAATACCTTCTTCCGCGACCAGGTCCTGGACGCCCCCGCTACCCTCGCCGCGGCCGATGACGTGGTGGAGGAATTCAGCAACCTCATGTCCATCCGGCAGCGGCTAGAGGACGTGCGGCAGCAGCGGGACCAGCTGGCCCCCGTGCCTGGCCTGAACAAGGAATACGCGCAGTCGCTCCTCGATGCAAATCGGCTCCGTGAGCTGTCGGGCGAGGAGTTCGAAGCCTATAAGCAGCAGCTCGCCGTCACGGTCCACCAGAAAACGCTGGCGCGGTTCAAGGAGTTGGCCCAGGCGAAAGCCAAGGGGCTGGGCGCGGAGCGCTCGGTCCGCGACGGGCTGGCCAAGGATCTGCGCCAGCTGGAGACCGATTACAACAACCAGGGCGGCAACGCGATCTCCGCGATCGAGCAGTCGCTGGACAACGCCAAGGTGGGTCTGCGGCTGCGCGAGCAGGTGGAGGAAGCGGCCCGCAAGGCCCTGTCCGACGCCGGCCTGCAGCTGGAGTGGACCGCTGAAGGTTGGGAACAGGCCCACGAGCAGGCTGCCGCCAGGTCGGCCGAGCTCAAAGACGACTCCCAGGCCCTGCAGGAGCTCCGCTTCGAAGCCTTCGACGGCCACGCCACCAAGAAGCGTGAGCTGGCGGCAGCCCAGCAGGAGCTGCTGTCACTGAAGACGCGCAAGTCCCTGCTGCCGCCGTCGAGCATTGAAAACCGTGCGGCCATAGCCGCGGCCACCGGCGTTCCTGAGGACCGGATGCCGTTCGGCGGCGAGCTGATGGACCTCGCCGAAGGGGAGGAACACTGGCGGCCGGCCGCGGAGCGTGCCCTCCGGAACCTCGCCACCACGTTGCTGGTCCCCGGCGAACATTTCGCCGCGGTGACCCGCTACCTGAACGACAACAAAGTACGTGGCGCCCTGCGCGCGGTGGACGTGTCCAAGCCGCTCGCGGGCGGTGCCCTTGCCGTGGAGGACGCGCGCGACGGCGACCTGCTCACCAAGCTGGACATCCTCGCCAGCGGCGCGGTGGCGGACGCCGGGGAATGGATCCGGGAGCGGATTGCCCTCGATTTCGCGTACCCGTGCGTCGAGGACCCCAACGAGCTGGCCACCCTGGACAAGGGCCTGAGCCTGGGCGGTGTGGTCAAACGCAACCGGCACACGGTAGAGAAGGACGACCGTTTCACCAGCCGCCAGGACTACGTGCTTGGGTTCGACAACGCCGCCAAGCTGGAGCTCGTGGCCACCCAGGTGGAGGACCTGCAGCAGGAGCTGGCCAAGGCCGCCGAACTGGCGCAGAGCCGTGAAGAGTCACACCAGGGCATGAGCCGGCAGCTCGATGCCCTCCGCAGAATCGCGGAGGACCACCGGCCCTGGGAACAGGTCTCGGCTGCCGTCGCCGCCGATGAACTCACCCGGATTGAACAGCGGCTCAAGGATGCCCTCGCGGCCCAGGCCGACCTGGAACCGCTGCGGGCCAACATCGAAACGGCGCGGCAGAAACACCAGGCCAGCACCGAAGCCGCAGCAGTCCTGCAGAGCGAATACAAGGCTCTGGACTGGCAGCTGAGCTCTGCCGATTCGCTGCTGGAAGCCGCGCGTGCCCGCCTGGAGCAGGCGCCGCCGTCGGACGCCACCGTCAGTGCGCTGGAACCGTACTTCACCGACTTCGGCGACGTCAGCGAGATGCATGAGCTGGACAACCTGGCCAACCGCGTCCGGACGGCGCTGCTCGGGGAGCTGCACGCCGCCGAGACGCGCGGGCAGGCAACCTCCGAGCGGCTGACCCGGATCTTCGAGGGCTTTGTGCGCGAGTGGGGCTCCGCGATCTCCGCGGACCACGGCACCTCCATCGGTGCGGCAGGGGAGTTTGAAGGCCGCTACCACGCCATCATCAGCGACGGACTGCCCGCCCAGGAGTCCGAGTTCCGGCAGTTCTTCAACCAGCGCACGCATGAATCCTTCAGCACGCTGCTGCACCTGCTGGACGAGGAGCGGCGGTCCATCACCAGCCGCATCCTGCCGCTCAACGGCATCCTGTCCGAGGTCAACTTCCATGAGGGCAGCTTCCTGGAACTGGACATCAAGCAGACCCTGCCGGCCACGGCCAAGCAGTTCAAGGACGCCATCCAGAACGCGCTGAAGGCCCGGCACACGCGCCCCGCCCGCGCCGGATCCGGCGCGGGTTCCGGCCCGGAAGCCGGGGGAGGCGACGACGCCGAGCTCACCGCCCGCTACAAGACCCTCGAAACGCTCGTCAAGCGGCTCGGCTCACCCACCCCGGAAGACCGCCGCTGGCGCGCGGAAGTGCTGGACGTCCGCGGGCACCTGTTTATCCAGTGCAAGGAGCACCGTGAGGTGACCGGGCCGGCGTCGGGCAGGAAGGGCGGCGGCAAACGGACCGACGTCTACATGCACGCCGACACCGGTTCCATGTCCGGCGGCGAGCGGCAGCGTTTCACGGCATTTATCATGGCCGCGGCGCTGAGCTACCAGCTGGGCATCGCCGAGCAGGGGTTCACCACTTATGGCACGGTGATGATGGACGAGGCGTTTGTGCTGGCGTCGGAGGAGTTCGCCGGCGCCGGGATCAAGGCGCTGCACGAGTTCGGATTCCAGCTGCTGCTGGCCGCTCCTGAGAACGTGATCGACCTGTCCCGGCACCTGGGCTCCGTGACCGAGATCCTGCGGGACAAGCGCACCAACCGCTCCGGCGTGCTCACCGCCCCGGTGATCCGGCCCAGGCCCGGCGCGGAAGGTCAGTGGCGGTCCGAGGCGAACCCCGTGGACATCGTGCTCCGCTGACCCGGACGCTCTCTCACTTCCTGCACGTTTTTTACCAACGCTCTCTCACTTGCCTCAAGAAAGTGAGAGAGCGTTGGTGGTTTTGGGGCCACAGGTGAGAGAGGGTTTTAGCCGGCAGCCGTGCACGCGTCGATCTGGGCCTGGACGATTGCGCCGTAGTGTCCCACCAGCTCGTCAAAGTCCCAGCCGTCGAAGAGGCCCAGGGTGCGGACGGTCTCGCCGAAGCCGGTCATCAGGGCCACCACGGTGGAGGCGAACCGCCGCTCCGGTGTTGTGTCCCCGATCAGGCTCGCGATGGCGGCGAGGTACCTTTCGCGGACATCCGTTCGAGCTGCTTCGGGGTCGGGAGAGTCCAGCACGGCGAACGGGATGACGGCCCACGGCTCCTGCGTTCCGCGTTCCCGGCGCATCAACACACGGAAGACGAGGGCCCTGCCGAGTTCCGACGTCGGGACCTCCAGCTCGGCGAGCTGCGATTCGTCGGGCCGGACGGCGGCATAGAGCTTTTCCTTGGAGACGAAGAGTTTCATGACCAGCGCCGCCGAAACGCCAGCGTCGGCGGCTATGTCCCGCACCGTGACGGCGCGGTAGCCGCGTTCCCCAAAAAGACGCCCGGCGGCGCTGAAGATCGCGTCGTGGCTGCGGCTGCTCATGCGCCCACCGGCTCCATGGACTTTTCCTCCACACGCGGCGCGGCGAGATGAACGGTGACGGAGCGGTTGTCCACCGCGAGCTTCCGCGCCATGGCCTGATGCGTCGCCGGATCAACCATGCTCACGACGTAGCGGCCGGCGAGGGGCAGCGGAAACGCATACGCGCCGTCGTCGTCCGAAAGGGTGGTGTCCACGTAACCCCCGCTTGCCTCAAGGAGCGTCACCACCGCGCCGGCCACAACCGCGCTTCCGGCCGTGACCAGTCCGCTGATCTCCAGCCGGTCCCGAAGCAGGAAGTTCTGGTGCCGGGTGCGGCCGTCGAAGTCGAAGACCTCGGCCATCGGCGCCCAGCCGGCTGCATTGGTCACCATGAGGTACTTCCCGGCGCCGGGGAGTGCCACGGAATAGTTGCCTTCCGTATCCACCCGGCTCCAGTCCACCGGCTCGCCGGCGGTCTGGAGTACGGTCACGACGGCGGGAGTGACGGGGCGGTTGTCCGGTGCAAGGACGCGCCCCTGCACCACGATTTCGGCCGTATTGACGGAGGCGGCGGTGTCAGACGCGGAGGGCCGGTGGTGGGCTGCCGTGGCCTTCGGGATGAAGACCGTGGCCACCACCGATGCTGCCGCTGCCAGCGCGGCCAGCCAGAACACGTCCCTGAAAGCATCGAAGGACGGAAGCTGCACGGCCCCCACCGTCATGCTGACTGAGGTGAGGACCGCGGCAACCGCTGCGCTCGACGTCGACGTGCCGATGGACCGGACCAGGCTGTTCATCCCGTTGGCCGAGGCCGTCTCGGTGATCGGCACCACGCCCATGATCAGTGTGGGCATGGCCGCGTAAGCGATGGCGGTGCCCACGCTGACAACGGTTGAACCGATGATCACCCATGCGATGGAGTCGTAGAAGAAGACCCGGCTCACGTAGCCCACAATCATCACGACGGCGCCGGCGATCAGCGCAGACTTGCCGCCGAAGACGCGGATGATGCGACCGGAAACAGGCGCGAAAATCACCATCGCGAGCCCGGACGGGACCATACACAGCCCTGCGGTGATGACGTTCAGCCCGAAACCGTAGCCCGTGGCGGTAGGCAGCTGGAGCTGCTGGGTGGTGAGGAGCATGTTGGCGAACATGGCGAAGCCGATGAGCAGCGAGGCCACGTTGGTCATGAGCACCGACCTGCGGCCCGATGTCCGCAGGTCAACCATCGGCTGGCTGACTTTCAGCTCGTACGGGACCCACGCGGCCAGGAGTATTGCGGCCGTAAGGAACAGCAGCAGCACCGGCTCCGAGCCCCAGCCCCACGCGCCGCCTTTGGAGATCGCCAGCAGCAGGGCAGCCAGGGCTGCGGAGAGCACCAGCGCCCCCGCGTAATCGAAGCGCCCGGGCGTGCGGACCTTGGATTCGGGAACCACCAGCGCCACGGCAACAAGCAGCAGTGCGCCCGCGGCAGCGGACACCCAGAAGATCGAGGCCCACCCCAGGCTCTCGTACAGCACTCCGGCCAGGGGCAGGCCCATGGCGCTGCCGATTCCCAGCGTGGCGCTCATCAAGGCAACGGCGGAGCCCATTTTCTCCTTGGGCAGTTCATCGCGCATGATGCTGATGCCCACCGGAATCAGGGCCGATGCGAACCCTTGGAGCGTCCTGCCGATGACCAGCCACAGGAAGGATCCGCCAACCGCGGCAATGACCGAGCCGGCCACCATGATCGCCAGGCAAACCACCATCATCTTGCGCTTGCCGTACATGTCCGCGCTGCGGGACACGATGGGCGTTGCCACGGCGCTGGCGAGCAGCGTGGCGGTCACCAGCCAGGAGGCGTCGTCGGCGGTGATACCCAGGATCCGGGGGAAATCCGGCAGGAGCGGGACCACCAGCGTTTGCATGAGGGCCACCACGGTGCCGCTAAGGGCCAGGACTGCGGTGATGGCGGACGGGGACGGGCCTCGGGTGTTGTTCAGGGCGTTGGAACGCGGCATCAGGTGCTTTCAAGTGTGGACTGGGATGGGGCGCGGCGCGGTGAACACACGTTTACCCCCTTAAGAGTGAACCACCGTTCACCCCCTGCCGGCAATGACCTGGCGCTATTTGTTGCGTCACATAATCAATTACGCAATGGAAAGCTTTTCTAATTCTGAGCAGGCTAGGCTAGCCTTACTTAGGTTCGCATCATTCACCTAAGGAGTTCCGTGACTTCCCCCCTCTTCTCCGGCCCGAGCGCCACTCGCCGCACGCTGTTCAAGTCAGCCGGCAAGGCAACGGCCGTTCTGGCCGCCGCGGCACTCACGCTGTCCGCGTGCTCCACTGGCCCCGCGTCCTCCACCTCGGACGCCAGCACCTCCAGCTCCAGCAGCTCGCAGTTCCCGGTCACCATCAAGCACGTCTTCGGTGAAACCACCGTCAAGGAACAGCCCAAGCGCGTAGTCACCGTTTCCTGGGTCAACGACGATGTTGCCCTTGCCCTGGGCGTAGTCCCGGTGGGCGTCCCCAAGAACGAATGGGGCGGCAACGAGCAGGGCTCCACGCCGTGGAAGGACGCGGCGCTGAAGGAACTCGGCGCGGGCTTCGGTTCCGACAAGGCTCCGGTCCAGTTCTCCGAGGCTGACGGCATCAACTTCACCGAGATCGCCAAGCTCACACCGGACGTCATCCTGGCTGCCTACTCCGGCCTGACCGAAGAGGACTACAAGAAGCTCAGCGAGATCGCCCCCGTGGTGGCGCACCCCGAGGTTGCCTACGGAACCTCATGGCAGGATTCAACCTCGATCATCGGCAAGGCCCTGGGCAAGGAGGCTGAGGCTACCAAGCTCATCGCCGATACTGAGGCCACCGTCAAGACGGAAGCTGCCAAGTACCCGCAGATCGCCGGCAAGAGCTTCGTCTACGGCTACACCGATCCCTCGGACCTCACTGCCACGGGCTTCTACACCGCCAATGACAACCGTCCGAAGTTCCTGTCAGCTATCGGGATGAAGCTGGCCCCGGTCGCCGAGAAGGCTTCAGCCGGCTCCAAGGACTTCTTCGTGCCGTGGGCCGCCGAGAAAGCCAACGAACTTGAGGCCGATATTTTCCTGAGCTCGGTTGAAGATACCGCGACCGCCGCGGCCGTCAAGAGCGACCCCCTGCTGGGCCAGATTCCGGCCGTCAAGAACGGCGCGTTCGTTGCCGACGCGGACAAGAGCCTGGTCCTGGCAATCTCCGCCTCCTCGCCGCTGAGCCTGCCGTGGGCGCTGGACACCTTCCTCCCGCAGCTCGCCACCGCCGCGGATGCAGTGAAGTAAGCACCGCTCCATGACGGAAAGTACGACGACGGCACCCGCCGGACAGCGCGAACGGACACTTGGGGCCCCGATCGGGTCGCAACGAGGGCCTCAAGTGTCCGTTCGCGCCGGTCGATTGGCTAGCGCCGGTCGATTGGCTGGCGCCGGCGGGAAGGCCAGAACCAGGCAGGTTGCCTGGCTGCTGGCCGCCGTCGTCGTACTTTCTTTGTTAGCCGCCGCTTCCCTGGCCATCGGCGCCCGGGGCCTTTCCCTGACCACCGTGTGGCAGGCGCTAACCCAGTTCGATCCCGCCAACGGGGACCACGCCGTGGTCCACGCACGCATCCCGCGCACCGTCCTCGGCATACTTGCCGGCGGTGCACTGGGCCTGGCCGGCGCCGCCATGCAGGGCGTTGCCCGCAATCCGCTGGCAGATCCAGGCATCATGGGCGTCAACGCCGGAGCCGCGCTGGCCGTGGTCACCGGCATTTACCTTTTTGGCGTCACCTCCCTGAGCGGCTACATCTGGTTCGCGTTCATCGGCGCCGGAGCCGCCGCCGTCGTGGTCTATCTCGTCGCGTCCATGGGCACGGACGGTGCGACGCCGGTCAAGCTCGCCCTCGCCGGCGCCGCCCTCAGCGCCGGGCTCTATTCCCTGATGAGCGTCATTCTCGTCTCCAGCCAGGACACCCTGGACCGCTTCCGTTTCTGGCAGGTGGGCGGAATCTCCGGCCGCGACTGGGCAGTGGTGCTCCCGGGCCTCCCGTTCCTGGCCGTCGGGGCACTCATAATTCTGGGCACCGGCCGCATCCTCAACAGCCTCGCGTTGGGTGATGACATCGCCCGCGGCCTGGGCCAGCGTGTTAGCCTGAGCCGGGCCATCACCGCCCTGGGCATCGTGCTGCTGTGCGGTGCCGCGACGGCATTGGCTGGGCCCATCGGCTTTGTTGGCCTGGTCATTCCGCACGCGGTCCGGTCACTCACCGGCCCCGACTACCGCTGGATCCTGCCGTTCTCCCTGGTCCTCGCGCCGGCACTTTTGCTCGGCGCGGACATTATCGGCCGCGTTGTGCTGCTTCCCGGCGAGGTCCCGGCCGGCATCATGACCGCACTCGTGGGTGCGCCCGTCTTCGTCTGGCTCATCCGCCGTGGCAAGGGGGCCGGCCTGTGAACCTCGTCGAAACCAAACCCCCCGTTGACCTATCACTTCCGGTTGCCAAAACCGGGTCTAAACGACCAAAACTGATAGAGCAACATTGGCGGACCGCCGCCCTGGCCCTCGGCGTCGTGGTTATGTTCGCCGTGTACGTCCTCCTGGGCAGCTACACCGTGACTGTCCCGGACTTCTTCAAGATCCTCATCGGACACCTGACCGGCGGCGAAAGAATCCCGGGCGCAAGCTTCATTGTTATGGAGAACAAGCTGCCCCGGGCCGTCATCGGCGTGATGATCGGCGCCGCGTTCGGCCTCTCCGGCGGCCTGTTCCAGACCATGCTCCGCAACCCGCTGGCCAGCCCGGACGTGATCGGCATCAGCTACGGAGCCAGCGCGGCCGCGGTCACCGCCATCGTGATCTTCGGCGCCACCGGTCCCGCCGTGTCCGGAGCGGCGCTAGGCGGCGCGCTGGGTATCGCAGCGCTGATCTACGCCATCTCCCGCGGACCGTCCCTGGGCTCAGGCGGCGGCAACCGGGGGAACGCCGCGGGCAACCGGCTGATTCTGGCCGGTGTGGGCATCGCCGCCGCCCTCCACGCGGTGGTCAACTTCATGATGACCCGCGCGGACATCCGCACGGCAGCTGACGCACTCGTCTGGCTTAACGGCTCCCTCAACTCCGCCAACTGGGACCGGGCGGGCATGCTCTCCTTGGCGCTGCTGGTTCTGGTCCCCGCCGTCATCGCCCTTGCCGGGCCGCTGCGCATCCTGGAACTCGGCGACGACGCCGCGGCCGGGCTGGGCATCCGCGTCGGGTTCACGCGCCTCGCCGTGGTGGTCACCGCTGTCGCACTCGCCGCGGTGGCGACGGCGGCTGCCGGGCCGGTCTCGTTCGTCGCCTTCCTGGCCGGTCCCATCGCCCGGCGCTTCACCCGTAAAGCCAGCCTCCCGGCGTCGGCCCTGGTGGGTGTGCTGATTGTCCTCACCGCCGACTACGTCGCGGCCAACCTCGCCCCCTTACTGCTGGACGGCACCGTGCTGCCCGTCGGTGTTATCACCGGCGCGCTCGGTGCCCCGTTCCTGCTGTGGCTTCTGGTCACGGCCAACCGAAAGGATGCCTGACATGGCCGTTCTCAGCGCCCAGGACCTCACCCTCAAATACGACCAGCGCTGCGTGGTGGACGGCCTCACGACGGAAATCCCCGAGGGCAAGGTGACGATGATCGTGGGCGCTAACGCCTGCGGCAAGTCCACGCTGCTCCGTGGCCTGTCCCGCCTCCTTAAGCCCGCCTCCGGCACGGTGACCCTGGACGGCAAGGACATCCACGCCCGCCCGGCCCGTGAACTGGCGCGCACCCTGGGGCTCCTCCCGCAGCACCCGACGGCGCCGGACGGCATCGCTGTCCGCGACCTCGTGGGCCGCGGCCGGTATCCGCACCAGGGCTTCTTCCGCAGCTGGAGCACCGAGGACGACGCCGCCGTGCAGCGCGCGCTCGAAGCGACGGAAACGCTGGAACTCGCTGAGCGGAACGTCGATGAACTGTCCGGCGGCCAGCGGCAGCGCGTCTGGATCGCCATGGCGCTGGCGCAGGAAACCGACGTGCTCCTGCTGGACGAGCCCACCACTTACCTGGACCTGGCGCACCAGGTGGAAGTACTGGACCTGGTCACGGACCTGAACCGCAGGCGCGGCACCACCGTGGCCATCGTCCTGCACGACCTGAACCTGGCGGCACGCTACGCGGACCATGTCATCGCCATGAAGGGCGGCGAGATCGTGGCTCTGGGTGACCCCTTAACTGTTGTCACCGAAAAGCTGGTCCGCGACGTTTTCGGCCTTGAGTCCCGGGTGATACCCGATCCCGTCTCGGGGACACCCCTGATTATCCCCATCGGCCGCCACCACACCGCCGCAACCGAACTGGAGCTCGTTTCATGAAGACCCGCGACATCGCCGCCACCGAGCCCATGACCCTGGCTTTCGAGGTGACCGTTTCCTCGGTGCAGGAGCTGAGCCCCAATTTCCGCCGGATCACCTTCGGCGGGTATTCGCTGCGGGACTTCGGCGTTCACGGCGAGACCATGGACCTGCGGATCAAACTGATGATCCCGTCCCTGGCGTCCGACGGGACCCGGCTGCCCCTGCCGGTCTTCGAAATGGCCCAGACCGGCTGGTACCAGGAATGGCTGGCCATGGACCCCGCAGTCCGCGGCTCCATGCGCACCTACACGGTCCGCCAGTCCCGGCTTGATGCCGTTTATCCGGAAATCGACGTCGACTTCGTGATGCATTTCGACGCCGACGGACACGGCGGCCCCGCCGCGAACTGGGCCCTGAACGCCAAGCCGGGCGACGCTATCACCCTCATCGGCCCCAATAACCGCGCCGCCCACTGTGTCACCGCCGAGATCTACTCCGGCATCGAGTGGCGGCCGGGCATGGCCCAGCGTGTCCTGCTCGCAGGCGACGAAACCGCCATCCCGGCCATCTCCGCCATCCTCGAAAACCTGCCGGCCTACATGAGCGGCCACGCCTTCCTGGAAGTACCGGAGGCCGGTGACTTCCTCGATCTGAAGACGGCCGCCGACGTCGAGATCACCTGGCTTGCCCGGGGTGCCGCCATTGGCCGCTCACGCCCGCACGGTGAGCTGCTGCAGCAGGCAGTGCGCACTGCAGTTCCCGTTCCCGGCTGGGTGGGAATCAAAGCGTCCGACGCCGGTGCGGGCCCGGAGCCCGAAGACGTCAATGTGGACGTGGACATCCTCTGGGAGACCCCCGCGCGGATGGAAACAGCCGAAATTGAGGCCACCAAGAACCCCGCCATGCCGGCCGGCGCCATGCCTTTCTACGCCTGGATCGCCGGTGAGGCTGCCGTCATCAAGGACATGCGGCGGTACCTTGTGCGGGACGTGGGGATCGACCGGAAGCAGGTTGCTTTCATGGGGTACTGGCGTCAGGGTAAGGCCGAGGTCTAAAGCCTTCCGTCGTATGCGGCGGGTGGGTGCGCCGCAACCGCCGCCTTGCCGTCGCTTAGACACCTCCCGACGCTGCGCTCGGCCGCGGGCGGCCTTGCTCCGCTCTGGTCGGCGATGCGCTCCTACGCAAGACAGCGGCTGCGGCTCGTTGGGCCTGTCACGTCCAGCCGCTCTCTCACTTCCTGTGGGTTTTTTCCAAACGCTTTCTCACTTGTAGACGCGGACCCAATCGACCTGCATCTGCGAGGGCTTGGTGGCGGAGCCGTCCGGGAACCAATCCAGCTGCAATGTCTGCTTCATTACGGTAGAGGGCTGGTGCGCCGGGTTCGTGTCAGTGAAGGTCTTTACTCCGTCGACGTATCCGCTGATACCGGCCGGGGTCCACTCCACCGCGTAGTTGTGCCACTGCGTGCCATCGACGGGCGTCGCCGCTGTGGTCTGGAAATCCGCTCCACCACAGGCGTAGTGCAGGAAGAACCTCATCACGGAGGTGACTGAGCTGCCCTCGGCATAATCGATCTCGGCACAGTTCGGGGCAGCGTTGTTGTTAAGGATCAGGACCGGGTGGTATTTCGGGTCCCGTGAATTGGTTTTCATGCGCGTTTCCCAGCGACCATACTTTTGTTCCGCGAACTTTGCCGACATGCCGCCAGTAGTGCCGGCTGCGTCTCCGCTAACGGTGGCCACGCCGTTGGCAACCGACCAAGCCTGGGGGCTGCGCAGGCCTTTGCCTGCATGCCCTGCACTGTTATAGACACTCCATTTCGTCCGGTCCGGTGCGCCGGTGTTGGAGAATTCGTCGCCGGTCAGGACCGGGCCCCAACCGAAGGCGGCAGCTGCCTGCGCACCGTCGCCCGTCGTGGCGAGAGCCTGGCCGGCTGCGGGCCCCGGCTGGGCCGGGGCCGGGGCCTGGGCAGCGGCAAGCGCGGGCGCCGGGGGGACAGCTGCCACCGGGGTTTCCGCCGCCGAATCGGGGGTCTGGCCGCTGCTCGAAGGCGTGGGCGCCGGAGACGCTGCGGCTGAAGACGCCGAGGCTGAGGCAGTTGGGGCTGGAGTGGCAGGTGCGGACGCGCGGCCAGCCGAGGATGGGGCAGACGCCCCATTGGTCGTCGGGGCTAGGCCGCATCCTGTCAGGGACAAAGCACCCATGGTGGTTATGATGGCTATTTTCTTGAACAAGATACCTCCGGGCTAGGACTGGAAGAAACTACTGATGCACTTGAGACGATGACGAGTGCGGAAAGCATCCTGGGGCCCCTTGGCAGGGCCGGAGCTAGCAGGCGCCGAAGGGGCGCGTCGGGGGTCCAGTGATCGGGCGCCCGGGGCCCTGCATTGGGGCCAGCCGCCAACGTTACCTGATCGTGACCATAGGTCGCAAAAATGTGACAAAGGCTGAGCAGCTGCCGATGATCAGAGGCGGCGGCTTGATGGACACGCCTAGCACCCGGCACTCCAAACGCGCCCCCGCACTCTGCCCCTGGGTCGCAACCCTTCTGCACAGCCTGTTGCTGTCCGTTTACCTTGGCGTTTCTTTGGCCGGTTACTTTCAGTGGATGGGTTCTAATCCTTTACTCTCGGACCGTGAGGGCCGGCGGGTGTTTGTCGCTTTGGGGGACTCGTTTACAGAAGGTGTTGGGGACCGGGATGAGCGGCTGCCCAACGGCGTCCGGGGGTGGGCTGACCGGGTGGCGGAGAAACTGGCCAAGGCTGAGCCGGGGTGGGAATATGCCAACCTGGCCATCAGGAGCAAGCGCCTGCGCCACGTCATCACCGAGCAGCTGGAACCGGCGCTGGCCATGAAGCCCACGCTGATCACGCTGTACGCCGGCGGAAACGACATCCTGGACATCGGCACGGACATGGCTGCCCTGATGGACGAGTACGAGGACCTCGTGGCGCGACTGGCCGGGACCGGGGCCAGGGTGGTCCTGTTCACCGGCTTCGACGTCAAAGTCTCGGCCGTTCTGGAGCTGCTGAAGAAGCGGAACACGGTCTACAACCAGCGCGTCCGCGAGATCTCTGTCAAATACGGGACCGTCCTGGTGGATTACTGGTGCCTGGACGCCTTCCATGACCGGCGGATGTGGGACTCGGACCGCCTCCACATGTCCAAGGCGGGCCACAAGTACCTGGCCGGGCAGGTACTGGACCAGCTCGGGGTGCCCCACAAAATCCGGCTCAAGGACTGGGACCCGCCGGCGCGGCTCAGCCTCCGGGAGTGGGAACAGCGGCAGCGGCGTTGGGTTAACGACTGGGTGCTGCCGCTTTTTGGCCGCAAAATCAGGGGCGTCACCCTCGGGGATGCACTGGCGCCGCGCTGGCCGGAACCCGTCAAGGTGCCGCGGAAGCGCGGGCTGAAGAAGCTGATGGACCGGGACGCGGTGCTCAAGAACAGCCCGAAAGCAAGTGGTTTGTAAACAGCTGTTGACTTGTGTGCAACATCACAGATACTGTTGCGGCACTGACGACGACTCAACGCGTCAGCTCTAGTCCGCTCAGCGCTGTGTGGGCCGTTCGGGGCGTGAACCGCCGCCGTCGGGATGCCAGCGTGAACGCGGAATCCCCAACCTGCCCCTTCGGCACACGGCGTCCTTTGGCGTGCGCCGGGAGGGCCCCAGCCTTGAGAGGCACCACCGCGATGACTGACAGTTCCCTTCATTTTGACCGCAGGAAACTCCTGAAAGCAGCAGCGTTGACCCCATTTGCAGGCCTGGCACTGTCCGGCTGCGGGGCAAAGCCCGCCGATAGCGCGGCAGCCAACAAGACAGTCACGGTCACCTCCTACGGCGGCTCCTACAATGACCAGCTGACCCAGACGATTCTGGACCCCTTCTCCAAGCAGTCGGGGATCCAAACCACGCTGCTGGCCAACACCAGCCTGGCCTCCCTCAAGGCCCAGGTGCAGTCCGGGGACGTGCAGTGGGACCTCGTGGAAATCACCGCCCCGGAATACGAAACGGCCGTGGCAGAAGGCCTCCTCGAGCCGTTCGACTACGACATCATCAGCGACAAGGGCCTGCCCGGCTACGCCAAGGCGGAGTACGGCATCAAGTACCTGAGCTTCCTGTTCGTGATGGCCTGGGACCAGAAGGCCATCCCCGATGCGCAGGCCCCCAAGGACTGGGCGCAGTTCTTCGACCAGGGCAAGTACGATACCAAGCGCTCGGTCTACAACCAGCTCTCGGACAGCTCCGTGCTGGAGGCCGCACTCCTGGCCGACGGCGTGCCGTTCGACCAGATCTACCCGCTCGACGTCGACCGGGCCCTGCGCGTGCTGGGCCACCACCCTGGCAAGGACCGCCTGCTTTACCACGCGGCCAACCAGGAGCCCATCCAGCAGCTCACCTCGGGCGAGGTCTCGCTGTCCACGAGCTTCAACAACCGCATCAACGCGGCCCGAAACGACGGCGCCAAGCTGAACTTCAGCGCGGAAAACGCAGTGTTGGCCGGCGACTACTTCGTGGTGCCGAAGGGGGCCAAGAACAAGGAAGCCGCCTTCAAACTGATGAACTTCATGTCCAACGACGCCGAGGCAGGCGCCGCCTTCGATACGGTCACCAACCTGACCCTGGCCAACACTCCGGCACTGTCCAAGCTGCCCAAGGAAGTCGCAGACACCCTGCCCACCAGTCCGCGCCTGGCCGACAAGATCCTGGTCCGTGACGACAAGTGGTGGTCGGAGAACCTGAAGAAGACCGAGCAGCAGTTCAAGCTGTGGCAGGCCAGCTGACATGAGCAACGCAACCTTGCAACGCGCGCGTCCGGAGGGACGCGCCCCGGCACCGGAGCAGGAGAAACCCCGACGGCGGCGCACCACCTGGTGGCTGCTGCTGGCCCCGATCCTGGCCTTCGACGTCGTACTGTTCCTCAGCCCGCTGGGCAAACTGGTGGGCTCGAGCTTCACCGGCAACGCCTACCAGCGCGTCCTCGAAGACCCGCTGGTGGTCCGTTCCCTGATCAACACCCTGAGCATCAGCCTGGCATCCACCGTCGTCACCGTGGTCCTGGGCTACGTCATTGCCCTGGTGCTGTGGCGCTCCGGCACGGTGACCCGCGTGATCCTGTTCGCCGTGGTGCTGCTGCCCTTCTGGACCGGCATCCTGGTGAAGAACTTCGCGTGGGCCGTACTCCTGCAGGACAACGGCATCGTGAACTCCTTCCTCCAGACGGTGGGCCTCACCGATGCTCCCATTGAGCTGCTGCACAACCGGCTGGCCGTGATCATCGGCATGGTTCACTGCCTGCTCCCGTATGCGGTATTCCCGATTTTCTCCTCGCTGACTTCCATCGATGACCGGCTTGCCCTGGCGGCGCGTTCGCTCGGGGCCAAGGAAGCCTCAATCTTCCGCCGGATCACCCTGCCGCTCAGCACGCCGGGCATCTCCGCGGCAGGCTTGCTCGTGTTCATCATCAGCACCGGCTTCTTCATCACCCCGGTGGTCATGGGCGGACCCGGCGACATGATGATCGCCAACCAGATCGACTACTACGCGCGCCAGCTCACCGACTTCTCCGGGGCCGCGGCCCTGGCCGTAATCCTGACAGTGCTGGTCAGCATCCTCGTTGCCATCTACCAGCGAGTGCTCAAGGCGGGAGGCCAACATGCAGACAACTAATCCCCGGCAGCGACTGCTGACGCTGCTTTCCATTCCGGTGTTCCTGTTCCTGGTGGTCCCCACGGCGATCGTGGTGCCTGTTGCTCTTAACGACAGCCGCTACATCACGTTCCCGCCCGAAGGAATCTCGTTCGCCGCCGTCGCGGGCTTCTTCGCTGATAAGGCTTGGACCTCGGCCCTGACGGCCAGCCTCCAATCTGCAGTGATCGCCGTCGTGATCGGTGTGATTCTCGGCGCGACCGCGGCGATCGGCCTGCACGGACGCAAGTTCCCGGGCCAGCAGGCTGTCGTCGGGCTGATCCTGGCGCCGATGATCGTCCCCACCGTGGTGCTGGCGCTGGCGTTCTACCAGTTCTTCATCTCGCTCGGCGTGCTGGGCAGCATCCTCCCCATCGGCCTGGCGCATGCCGTCATCGCCACCCCGTACGTGTACTTGACCACGCGTGCCAGCCTTGCCGGACTGAACCCGGCGCTGGTCAATTCGGCGCAGAGCCTGGGCGCCGGATGGCTGTCCGTGTTCCGGCACGTCTACCTGCCGGTCATCTTGCCTGGGCTGGTTTCCGGGGCGTTGTTCGCCTTCTCGGTCTCCATCGACGAGACCGTGATGTCGCTGTTCATGCAGTCGCCCAGCGCCACCACCCTGCCCGTGAAGATGTTCACCGACATCCAGTTCAACCTGACCCCCAAGATCGCGGTGTCCTCGGCTCTGTTGGTCACCGTGGCCACCCTGGGGCTGTTGTTCCAGGTCATGTTCGTTCTCAAACGGCGTTCCACCGCCAGGATGCTGCCGCTGGCCGTGTCCGCACCAAACTAAGGAAGGCCCATGACTACTTCAGTGATTTCCGCAGCAGCAAGCACCCGGACGACGGCGTCCGCGCAGGGTTCCATTGAACTCCGGCAGGTCCGCAAGACGTACGGCGACGTAGTTGCCGTCGACGAGCTGGACCTGGTGGTGGAACCCGGCGAATTCGTCACCCTGCTGGGACCGAGCGGATCCGGCAAGACCACCACCATGATGATGGTGGCCGGCTTCGAGGAGCACACGTCCGGGAGCGTCCTGATCGACGGAAAGCCCGTGGATTCGCTCCCGCCCCGGGACCGGAACCTGGGCGTCGTGTTCCAGAACTACGCCCTCTTCCCGCACATGAGCGCCCGCGAAAACGTGGAGTTCGCGCTCCGGATGCGCAAGGTGCCCAAGGCCGAACGGCGTCAACGCGCCGATAGCGCGCTGGAACGCGTTGGCCTGGGCAAGATGGGCGACCGCAAGCCACGCCAGCTCTCCGGCGGGCAGCAGCAGCGCGTGGCCCTGGCCCGCTCCCTGGTGTTCAACCCGGCGGCACTGCTCCTCGACGAGCCCATGGCTGCCCTCGACAAGCGGCTCCGCGAACACATGCAGGAAGAGATCAAGACGCTGCAGAAGAGCCTGGGCATCTCCGTCCTTTTCGTCACGCACGACCAGGACGAGGCCATGGCCATGTCGGACCGGATCGTGGTCATGAAGGACGGCAGGATCGTCCAGTCGGGCCCGCCCGAAGAGGTCTATAACCACCCGCTCACGGACTGGGTGGCCAGCTTCCTGGGCGACACAAACCTCATCCCGTGCACCGTCCTGGAACGCAAGGACGGCGAGGCGCTGGTTGACCTCGGCGGCCTGGGCCTGGGCAGGGTTCGCGACCGCGGTGTCACCGGCGAGAAATACGCCGTGTCCATCCGTCCCGAAAACCTCAAGTTCAGCTCCGAGGCAAGCACGGACAACTGCGGCAAGGCGGCGCTGGTCTCCTCGACCAACCTGGGCGCCACGGTGCGCCACCGCCTCACGGCCGGTGGCCACGAGCTCCAGGTGCGCGAACTCAGTTCAGATGCGACGGGTCGGCCCGCGCCAGGCGCGGAGCTGTTCGTGACCTGGGAGCCGGACAAGGCCCAGCTGCTGGTTCTGGAGCAGTAGGTCCGCCCGGGGAACTGCCGGGGATGCCGGTCGGTTCCCCGGAGCCTGCTGGGCAGGGGCCTAGGTGTCCAGCAGGTTTTCGTAACCCTCTGCCACGGTCGTGGCGGTGAATTCGATAACGTCGAACTCGGCCACGCCGTTGCTGTAGAAAGGGTCCTTGGCCAACGCAGCATCCAGTGTGATTCGGTCGGCCTTGGACAACAGCACACCGCCCACCGCGGGAACCAGGCGTCCGGACGCAAGGAACACGCCGTCGTCGAACGCTTGCTTAACCCACGCCATATGCGCAGGGCGGTGATAGTCCACGATGTCTTCGGGCACCTTGTAGGTCAGCGATACAACAAACATAAAGTCAGCCTACCCGGCTGGGTCCACGGGAACTGGTGCGTCACTTGAACGCTCAACCACGCTCTGCTTCTAGAATGGACGCATGACCGAACCGCGCTGGCTCAACGCCGACGAACGCCGTGCCTGGCTGGCACTCCTGAGCATCAACACGCTGCTGCCGGCTGCCCTGGACAACCAGCTCCACACCGCCGGCAAGGTGTCCCTGTTCGATTACAACGTCATGGCCATGCTGTCCGAAGCCGAGGGCCGCTTCCTGCCGATGAGCCAGCTGGCCGCCCGCACGAGTTCGTCGCTGTCCCGGCTCTCACATGTGGTTGCCAAGCTTGAGAAGCGCGGATGGCTGGAGCGGCGTCCGCATCCCCGCGATGCACGGGTCACCACCGCACACCTGTCCGACGTCGGGATGGCCACTTTGGAGGCACTCGCACCGGGGCACGTGGAGGCGGTGCGCACCAAGTTCCTGGACGCCCTGACGGAACGCGACGTCAATGACCTTGCCCGCATCGGCGAAAAGATCGTTGCCCGGCTGGACGATGACCACTGGATCCTGCGCGAGACCGAAAGTCGGCCATAAGCCGTCGCCCTGATGGACACCGTCCGGACAGGCCCCGCCTTGGTTGCTCCCGGCAACAGATGAAAGACTGACGCCATGGACTTTTCGACCCGGTATGTAGCGCTCGGCGATTCCTTCACGGAAGGGGTCGGGGATGACGATCCCAGCCGCCCCAACGGCGTCCGCGGCTGGGCGGATCGCGTGGCGGAGCAGCTGGGCGCGGAAGATCCCGGCTTCGGCTACGCCAACCTCGCCATCCGCGGCAGGAAGCTCCGCCAGATCATGGCAGAACAGGTGGACGCCGCCGTCGAACTTAACCCCACCCTGGTGACCATCTACGCAGGTGCCAACGACATTCTGCGGCCCAAGATCGACATCGACGATCTGCTGGCGGAATACGACACCGGCATCCGCAAGCTGGCGGCGACCGGAGCCACCGTGGTGCTGTTCACCGGCTTCGACGCCCGCGGCTCCAAAGTCTTCAGCACCATGCGCGGCCGCACCGCCATCTACAACGAACTGGTCCGCGGCATTGCCGGGGACCACGGAGCGTTGCTGGTGGATTACTGGCGCTTCAACGAGTACTACGACTGGGGCATGTGGGCCCAGGACCGGATGCACATGTCCGCTGCTGGGCACGCCAACATGGCCAAACGCGTCCTCACGGTCCTGGAGCACGACCACTCGATCGAAGTCCCGCCCATGACCCCCGTGCCCGAACTGAACCGGGCCGAAGCCCTCCGCGCCAACGCCCGCTGGGTCCGCGAATTCGCCGGCCCCTGGGTGTACCGCCGCGTCACCGGCAAGTCCTCGGGCGACGGACTGGAGCCCAAGTACGCCCAGCTCACGCGCCTCTGAGGCAGCGCCCCCTTATACACCGTCCGAGTACGGATTGGTCTTTAATTGCGTGAACTCGTAGACTTGGTGAGCGCTAAGTGCGCGGAGCGTGCGCAATTGCTCCGGTGGCCCGGTAATTTTCTCCAGGGTAGCCGGTAGTTAGGGGCTCAAGTTGCGTGACTAACCGTTCACCCTGATCACTTTGGGTCGCACTTAGCCGCATGATCCTGCAGCAGATATGCGGATCATTACATTCAATTCTTGAGGAGAAGTCATGGCAGCACACTGCCAAGTGACCGGAGCCGAGCCGGGCTTTGGGCACAGCATTTCGCACTCGCACCGTCGCAACAAGCGTCGGTTCGATCCGAACATTCAGAAGAAGCGCTACTGGGTTCCGTCCCTGCGCCGTAATGTCACGCTGCAGCTTTCTGCAAAGGGCATCAAGACCATCGACGTGCGCGGCATCGACGTAGTCGTCGCCGCCATCCTTGCTCGGGGAGTGAAGCTCTAATGGCTAAGGACAAGGACGTACGTCCGATCATCAAGCTCAAGTCGACTGCGGGCACGGGCTACACCTACGTGACGCGGAAGAACCGTCGTAACGACCCGGACCGTATGGTTCTGAAGAAGTACGATCCCAAGATCCGTCAGCACGTCGAATTCCGAGAGGAGCGCTAAACACATGGCTAAGAAGTCAATGATCGCAAAGAACGAACAGCGTAAAGTCATCGTTGAGCGTTACGCTGCAAAGCGCCTCGAACTGAAGAAGGCTCTGGTTGACCCCAACTCGACCGACGAAGTTCGCGAAGCAGCACGCCTCGGCCTGCAGAAGCTTCCCCGCAACGCGTCGCCCGTCCGTCTGCGTAACCGCGACATCATCGACGGCCGTCCCCGCGGTACCTTCCAGAAGTTCGGTATCTCCCGTGTTCGCTTCCGCGACATGGCTCACCGTGGTGAGCTCCCGGGCATCACCAAGTCTTCCTGGTAATTCAGTACCGCTGATTCCAGCTGCTTGAGAAGGGCCGGCAACCATTTGGTTGCCGGCCCTTCTGCGTTTAAGGCTTGCGGTGATCGAGCCCTGGTGAAGGGCGTGTCGAGATCCGAGAGAGGCGTCGGCCGTTGTGCCGCAGCACACAGAACTCACTTACGACGGCGGCGCCCGAATTTGGGTGCCGATACCGGCTTTAGGCCCGGAATGGCGGGGTTTCGACCTGTTGTGGGGGTGGATTTGCGGTGGGGGTTGGGTGGGTGTATTGTTTTCTAAGTCGCCGCGAGGGGAACAGCGAAGAGCTGGTTACCGCGGGCGGCCAAACCCCCTAATTCAAGACCAAATGTTGGTTGTTCTTTTGAGCGCNAAGACCAAATGTTGGTTGTTCTTTTGAGCGCCTTTGTTTGGTGGGGATGTGTTTTCTGCTGGTGTGGGTCCTGGAATATGGATTTGCATCGGGGCGGGAAACCGGGTAAGTTTGAAAAGTTGCTCCGGAGCGATCCACGGCCGATTGAATGGTTGTGGTGGTGCCGGGTGTGTCTGTTGTTTGAGAACTCAATAGTGTGCCAAGTTTGTTG